>CAIYOC010000031.1 GCA_903927725.1 uncultured bacterium
CCAGCACGCTGCAGCAGGCAGCAAGCAGCCGCTTGGGCATGTCCACCGATCGCACCATGCGGATCGCCCAGCAGCTCTACGAGGGCATCGATCTTCCAGGCGAGGGCCGCGTCGGCCTGATCACCTACATGCGAACGGACTCGACGAACCTGTCGCGCGAGGCCGTCGACATGGCTCGTCGGTACTTGAAGGACCGGCACGGTGACCGCTACGTGCCCGAGAAGCCGCGCTTCTACGCCAGCAGCAACGAAGCCGCGCAGGAAGCCCACGAGGCGATCCGTCCCACCGATGCCTTCCGCGAACCCGACCGCATCGCGGGCGCGCTGACTGACGAGCAGCTCAAGCTCTATCGGCTGATCTGGTCGTGCTTCGTCGCCTGCCAGTCGACCGACGCCGAGTGGGATTCGACCGCCGTGCGCATGCGCCGATCCGATCGCGACACCGGCGCGGTGTTCAAGGCCAACGGCCGAGTGCTTCGCTTCGACGGCTTCTACAAGATCAGCGGCCTGCCGAAGGACGATGGCGATCAGGTGCTGCCGGCCTTCGAGAAGGGTGCGTTGCTCGCCCCCTTCGACATCGAGCCGCGCCAACGCTTCCAGGCACCGCCACCGCGCTACTCCGAAGCCACGCTCGTGAAGAAGCTCGAAGAAGAGGGCATCGGCCGGCCTTCGACCTACGCCAGCACGATCAACACGATCGAGGACCGCGGTTACGTGGAGCAGCAGGATCGGCGCTTCTACGCCACGGCACTCGGCGAAGCCGTCACCGAATTCCTGAAGGCCGGCTTCAAGTCCCAGTTCATCGAGCTCGGCTACACGCGCGGCATCGAGCGCGAGCTCGATGAGGTCGCGAAGGGCAAGGAGCGCTGGACGGACCTGCTCCACCGCTTCCACGATGCGCTGAAGCCGCTGCTGGGCACAGCAGCGCAGGCCGATCACGTCAAGGCCGCGTCACGGCCCTCGCCGTATGCGTGTCCCCAGTGTGGGCGCCGACTCGAGTATCGGCTCGGTCGTACCGGCGAATTCCTCTCGTGCAGCGGCTACAACGACAAGGTCCCCGATCCGGCCGCTGCCGCCAAGCCCGTGAAGAAGGCCTCCTCGAAGGCCAAGCCCAAACCACCGAAGCTGGTGCCGGCATGTTCGTTCGCTTCGCCGTGCAATCGCCGCGGTGAACCTCTGATGGCCGAGCAGCTCGACCTGCTCTCGCCTGCCGGCGTGCCGATGGTCAAGCGCACGGGCCGCTTCGGCGACTTCCTCGTCGAGGACAAGCCGCGCCCGGTGAAGCCCAAGGGCAAGAAGGCAGCGGAACTGCCGACCGAACCCCCACCGTTCATCCTGAATCTGGACCGCAAGGGCGGGCTCAAGTTCCCCTCGCCGCCGCCGGTCGTGACCGACATCCCGTGCCCCAAGTGCGGCGACGTGATGAACCTTCGCGACGGGAAGCGAGGTCCATGGCTTGGCTGCCGTGCCTTCCCAAAGTGCCGCGGCCGCGAGGCGTTCGCCAAGCTTCCCGATGACCGACGCAAGGCGCTCGAGATTGCGCTCGAAGAACACATGCGCGGGCAGACCAAGCTCTCGCTCACGCGTCGCGACGGCGTGACACCTGTGCCGGAGGGCACGCCTTTGTCGGCGCTCGCGATGGAAGGCGGCGTGGCCACGCTGCCGGCCTGGACCGGCTGAGCGCGCGCTGGGGCGCCGGCGGTTTGATGCGCTGAGTGGTTCGCTCTTGCTGTGCGGCCGTCACTGCTTGTGGTGCTGGCACATCGATGCGCTGAGTGCTTGCCGTTGCGCTGCGGCCGCCGCTCCTTTGGGGCGCCGGCATGCCTCGTTCGCTCAGACAGTCCTCGCCTGCTCAGAAACTGGCGCGGCAGTCAACCTGTGGTCACTGACTGGCACTGCGCGCCAGCTTTCCTCGCAGGCTGCGGAACTCGCTCGGCGAGG
>CAIYOC010000032.1 GCA_903927725.1 uncultured bacterium
AGCGCGAGGCGGTCGCGGGAATAGCGTTGGATGATCGTGCTCCGCGGGGTATGCCCGAGGAGGGCGGCCGCGGCCGTCTCGGAGCCGGTGGCGGCGAGGGCGGCGGTCGCGGCCAGGTGCCGGAGGCCGTAGGGGCACCACTTCACGCACCCGGTCGCCTCGATCGCTCGATTCACCGAGAGGAGGATCGCATTGGCGGTGAATGGTCGCCCGTTGGTATTCAGGAACACGGTGCCATCCGCAGCCCCGAGCCGCATCGAGGCACGCACCGCGGCGACGGCATCGGCATTCAAGGGCACCACTCGCTCGATGCCGTGCTTTGCCGTCTTATGGTGGCGGGGGCGGTAGGTTGGGCGGTCGCCGGCGAGCGCGAACTCGGGCCAACGCGCCGAGCACGCCTCGCTCGGCCGGCACCCGGTCGCTCGGAGGAAACGCACGATGGCGGCCGCGCCGGCTTGCCCGGTGGCTTCCATATGGCGAATGCACGCCTCGACGGCCACCGGATCGGCGGGCATCCGCGGAGGAGCTTCGGGCGCGTCGCCGTGCCGGAGGCCGGCCACACACTCCAACGCCTGGAGGCGGTCGGGCGGTGCCATCTCCTCGGAGACGGCCCAACGGAAGCACCCTCGGATGGCATTCATGAGGCGGTTAGTCCATTGCCGGCTTCGGCCGTCGCGTTGGAGGCGGTCGCGGATGGCCTTGAATGCCCGAGGGCCAAAGTCGCCAACGCGGGCGGCGGCGTGCTCGGTGATGAGCTCGCGGGCCACATACTTCGCCTGATAGGTGGTCTTACTCTTCGGCCCGTACTTCTCGATGCAATGCAGGAGGTAGGCCTCGGCCATCTCGGCGACGGTGAGCCGTTTGGCGGCCATCGCCGGCGGGGCGGCATCGGGGTGGATGCCGGTGCGGAGGTCGGCCAGGAGCGCGGCGTAGCGGGCTTGCGCCTCGGGTGAATGGGCTCGACCTAGATAGACCTGGCGGCCGGCGAGGCGAACGAATGCGAGCCGCTTTGAGCGGTGGACACAGAGCTTGGGAAGACGGTGCACGGGGGCCTCCGGTACCGGTACACACTTCCGGTACACACTTTCGCGAGGAAGCCCCTCGATGCGGCGCATCGGTTGGAAACGCATCGCTAGCGTTTCCAGGCGTTTAGATTCAAGCGGGCGACGAGATTCGAACTCGCGACATTCGGCATGGAAGGCCGACGCTCTACCGCTGAGCTACGCCCGCAATTGCGCGTGCCGTGGGGCACATCGCTGCGGCAGATGATAGCGTGACCACACGCTCGCGCGCACACACCATGAGCCTGCTTCGCGTCATCGTCTGCCTGCTCTTGCCGCCTGCGGCCGTGCTCGACAAGGGTTGCGGCCCAATCGTGCTCACCACGGTGCTCACGCTCGCAGGCTGGGTGCCCGGAGTCATCGCCGCGATCATCTTCTGCACGCGGCCTCCGGCTCCCTCAGTACACCGGCACTGAGGGATCGATGTCGAGGCTCCAGAGATGGATGCCGCCGGCCATGCTGTGCACGTCGCTGAAGCCCTCGCGCCGCAGCGCCGCCGTGAACTGCAGGCTCCGCGCACCGTGATGGCAGAAGACCACCACGCGCTGGTCCTCGTGCTCGCGCAGCGCACCAATGCGCGCGTTGAACTCCTGCAGCGGCACCAGGACCGCACCCTCGATGTGCGCGGTCGCATGCTCGTGCGGCGTGCGGCAATCGATCAGGATCAGCGGCTCGCCGGCCGCGCGCGCCTCGCGCACCTGGCGCGGCGTGACTTCCCACGCTGGCTGGAACGGGTAGCCCACGGGCAGCCCGGCATCATCGAGTTCACGCGCCATCGCGTTCCTCATGTCGGACCGCGAGTTCCTCGAGCAGTTCCGGCGCGAATCCACGGCGCGACAGGGCAGCCAGCGCCGCACGCAGTGACTTGCCCGCCTTGAGCGCGGTCGCCAGCGCTTCTTCGGCGCTGCGGCGTTCGGTCGCTGACGACATGCCGCGCGCCACGCACTGCTCGGCCACGTCGGGCTCGATCCCGGCCGCCACCAGCTTGGCCACCATCCACGTGGCGCTGCGCGGCTTGCGAGCCGTGGTCGTGCGCTCCCACTGCGCCACGCGTGCGGCGGCACATTGCGCATCGTCGATCCAGCCATCGCGCTCCAGTGCATCGAGCGTGCCGGTCACGCAGGCGGTGGCGTACTTGAGCTTGCGCAGGCCACGCTGCAGTTCGTCGCGCGTATGAGCCCGTCGCGCCATCATGCGCAACGCGGCCTCGCGTGCTCGGCCATGCTGCACGAGCGCCGTCACGCGCGCCTTGAGCTGCGCGGTCCAGCGCGTCTTCGTGCCCAGTCGCAGCGAGCGAGCCTCGTCGTGCCCGAGCACGGCCACGGTACGGCCAGCCACGATGAGCGCGACCATGTTGGGGTTGCGCTCAAGGATGCGCGTGGTCACTGCGCCGGTGGACCGGGTGCTGGTTGCCGTCATCGTCATGCTCCAAGCTCCGTCAGGAGTCCGCTGATTTCGCCGGCTGCGTGGCCATCGCCGCTCGATCGAGCACGATCAAGCCCAGTGCGCAGCGTGGCAACGGCATCATCCAAGCGGCCTGCCGCCTGCAGGACCTTGGCCTTGTGGAAGAACGCGTAGCAGTAGTCGGCGTCGGCCTCGAGCGTGGCATCGAACCAATGCAGCGCTTCGTCGGTGCGGCCTGCCTTGGCATGCTCCTGCGCGATGGCGTAGCGGCAGAAGGCATCGGCAGGATCCTGCTCGTGCATGCGCGTGAGGAGCTCGAGTCGCGTTCCGGTCATTCCGGGAGCCTACACCGCTCGGGTACGCTCCCGGCATGGTGCGTCACTGGATCATGCTGGCGGTGGTGGCCCTGGCGGGCTGCGGGGATCCCTACAAGTACGAGCGCGAGGACCGGACCGACCGTCGCCCGCGCGAACTCAAGGTGACCCATACCGTGGGAGGCGTGCATTGGTGCGCGCTGGGCTATGCGGGCGGTTGGTACCAGGGCTTCGGCCACCGGCTGCTCAGCTTGGGAGCCCGGACGGGTGATGTCCTCAGCACGATCGAGCCCATGCCGGCTGGCTCGGGCGGCGCCATCCGGTCGCTGGCGGCCTGGCAGGGGGATCTGTACGCGGTCGTCGAGCGCACGGCCCTCGTCCGCATCGATGTGCGCGACCCCAAGGACCTAGCCATCGTCGAGACGAGTGACGCGGCCGCGCTTGGGCTCCAGCCCGAAGCCGTGGCCGTGATCGATGACCGCCTCTTCGTGAGCGGCATCGGTGGCGTGCTCGAACTGCCCTCGGGCAAGCGGTACCTGACTGGGCTTGATGCATCGAGCGAGGTGGTCAAGGTCGGCAGCGAACTCGTGGTGCTCGTGGGCAACGACCTGCGCGCGCTCGACGGCGCGGACATGGGGATCGAAGCGAGCGCCATCCTGCCCCTGCAGGCCGGCCAAGGTCCCGAAGGCGGCGCGCTTCTTCTGGAGCAAGGCCTCCGCGGCTCGGCCGTCACGCTGATCGATCACGCCTTCGCTGAAGTTTCCAAGGTCGCGCTCGGCAAGGGCATCCAGACGATCTCGATCGCCGGCGGCCGCGCCTGGGCGTTCACGCCCGAGGCCATGTTCACGTGGTCCTTCGGACCCAAGGGCCTGACGGATGAGCTCGAACTCAAGGTGAAGGGCGCGCTGGGCATCGAGCTCTTGGGCAAGAATCGCTACGGCGTCTACGGCGCGTTCGGTCGTTCGCTCTTCCGGCTCGAGACGGATGAAGAGGGCGCTGGCGACACCTTCTACCGAAGCCACCGCGAGCCGGGCAACATCGTCATCGCGCTCAGCGACCAGCGCCGGATCCTGGCGGGCACGCCGACCGACGTGTGGAGCTACAGCGTGGGCGGCGAGTGTGATCTCGTGCAGCGCACGCTGCAGGTCGGCGAGATGCCGCGGGATGAACTCACCTTCGACGATGGAGAAGCCCGCATCGAGGGGGAGGACCGAACCAGCCTGGTCGTGGAGATGCCCGGATCGCGCCAGGAGTTCACGATGCCACGCATCGCGACGATGGCGATCGTCGAGACCGACCTCTGGGTCGTGCACCAGGATGGCCTGAAGGTCTATCGGCGCAACACCGCACCCGCGGTGGGCGTGGCCGAGGTCGCGTCGCTGCGGCTGCCCGGCCCGGTCACGCACGTTTTCCCGCGCCGCGCGGGGCAGGGCGCTTCGTACGTGAGCGCGCTGGGCGGGATGGGGACGACCGAGTGGAAGCCGCTCGGCGACCTTCCGAACACCAACGCTGGCAAATAGCGTCGTCGGCGCACACGCCGCCGCGCGCCTTGCACACGCGCCGCCCGTGGAAGATCAGCAGGTGGCTCACCAGGCACCAGTCCGCTTGCGGGATGAGCGCCATCAGGTCGCGCTCGACCTTCACGGGATCATCGTGCCTGGTCAGCCCGAAGCGCTTGGCGAGCCGACCGACGTGCGTGTCGACGACCACGCCCTCGTTGATCCCGAAGCAGTTGCCGAGCACCACATTGGCGGTCTTGCGCGCCACGCCGCGCAGCGTGAGGAGTTCCTCCATGGTGCGCGGCACCTGGCTACCGAAACGCTCACAGACTGCGGCCATCGACTCGTGCACCGCGCGCGCCTTGTTGCGCCAGAAGTTCAGGCTCTGCACGAACGGTTCGATCTCGGCAGGCGTGGCCCGTGCGTAGTCGCGTGGCGTGGGAAAGCGCTTGAAGAGCGCCGGCGTGGCCTTGTTCACGCCC
>CAIYOC010000033.1 GCA_903927725.1 uncultured bacterium
CGCTCCTCTTCCTTCTCGCGGTACTTGTCGATGCCGGGGATCTTCGCCTTCTGCTCATCGTTGAGCAGCGCGATCACGCGGTTGCGCGCATCTTCGATCAGGCGATCGCGCTCGGTGATGAGGTCCCTGTACGGCTCCTGCTCGCCCTTGGACGTCTGCACGTTGCGAGCCGAGTCCGCGGCGAGCCGCACGCGCTCGGTCTCACGCTCAGGCTCGACCTGGCGGACCTTGGCCACGAACTCGCCCTGCAGGGTGTTCATCGAATCATTGAACCGGGATCGGATGTCGTTGATCTGCGCCAGCTGCTCGGCCGAGAGGTCCTCGATGGCAAGAACGTTCTCGAAGAACGGATCGAGCGGGGGAGTGCGGCATGCCAACGGGTACGCGTCGCGCATCGCACGCTCGCGGAACTTCGGGCCCCATTCGGCGCCGAACGCCGTGGCGAGCGCGTCGATGTGGGCATCGGTCACGTTGCGCACGGCGATGCGGGCGGCGACGATGCGCTCGAGTTCAGTCAGGCCCGAGGCCGGGTCGTTGTCGGTGAGCGCCTTTCGGATGCGGGGCTGGCTCGCTTCCTGCTGCTTCATGCGTTCCATCAGGGCCACATCGAGCGCGGTCTCGTACGCAGCGATGGCGTCCTTGGCCTCGAGTCGGTTGTCCAGGGGAACGTCGATCTGGCGCATCACGATGATCAAGTCGGTCTTCTCGCCACTGAGTCGGCCCTGCGGCAGCTGCTTCTCGCGGCGCAGTGCGCGCTCCAGGCGCGGCCATCGCTCGAGCTGTGCGTCGGAGAGCTGGCCCTTCACGTCGTCGAGGAAGCGCTGCTTCATCGCCTCCTTCTCGGCCTTCCAGTCCTCGATGGGCTTCATGAGCACGGTCAGCGCGCCGTTCTCGCCCGCGCCGGCGATCTGGTCCTTCATCGCGGTGAGCTTGTCGCGCAGTCCTTGCTCGCCAGCCCGGTACTCCTGCTGGTAGTCGCCAAGCAGGGCCTCAAGGACTGGCTTCTGCCAGTCCTCGAGCTCAAGGAAGTCGACGAAGAGCGACATGTCCTTGGGCATGAAGTCGGTCGAGAAGATCTCGTTGAAGCCGGCCTCGCGCGGGAGCTGCGCGTGCACGCAGGGGGTGATCGTGAAGGAGACGGCGGCGACAGCAGCGGCAAGCAGGAAGCGCTTCATGGTGATGATCTCCGGATGAAGGTCAAATCGAGCCAAGGTGAAACGGCCCAGGGGCCGGAATGTTGCATCCATCGACGCAAACGGGGCTTGGATTTGGTGAGAGGCGATGATTTCCGGCCAAGGTCCGGGAACATCAGCAACGTCCGAGAACCGATCCAACCGAGGAAGCTTTGCCGACCTTAACCCTTGCTGACGGTGCGTTGCTCGATGCGCTTCTCGCTGGTCGTGACCACGATCCGTTGGACAAAGATGCCGGGGGTGTGGATCTGGTCGGGATCGAGCGCGCCCAGCGGCACCAACTCCTCGACCTCGGCGATCGTCACCGCGCCGCAGGTTGCCGCCATGGGGTTGAAGTTGCGCGCCGTGCGGCGGAAGACGAGGTTGCCAGCGGGATCGGCGCGCCACGCCTTGACGAGCGAAACATCCGCCTTGATCGCCCGCTCCATCACGTAGGTCTCGCCGTCGAACTCCATGTGCGGCTTGCCGTCGGCAACGACCGTGCCCACGCCGGTCTTGGTGTAGAAGGCCGGGATCCCGGCGCCGCCGGCGCGCATGCGCTCGGCCAGCGTCCCTTGTGGCGTGAATTCCAGTTCGAGTTCGCCGCTCATGAACTGTCGCTCGAACTCGGCGTTCTCGCCGACATAGCTCGAGACCATCTTGCGGATCTGCCGGGTCTGCAGCAAGAGCCCAAGGCCCCAGTCATCCACGCCAGCATTGTTGCTCACGGCGGTCAATCCCTTGGCGCCTGAATCACGAAGCGCCAGGATCAGTTGTTCCGGGATGCCGCAGAGCCCGAATCCACCGACCGCAACGGTCATCCCGTCGCGAATCACGCCTTCGAGAGCAGCCTTGGGAGAGGCGAAGACCTTGTCCATGGTGCGATGGTAGTGACCGTCCCTGCGCGATTGTGGCGCTCAGCCCGGTTCGATCGGCCCCGGAGGCTCGCTCCCGGCTACCGTTCCCGGGTGCAGCGACTGGTCTGTCTGCTCATCTTCCTCTCGGCGCTGCCCGACGCCATGGTCGTGCCTGTGCTGAAGGACCTCTGCGTGGACCGCTACGGCGTGACCCGCACCCAGGCGCAGGCGTTCCTCTTGGTCAACCTGCTTGGCGCGGCCGCGGCGATTGGGGTGGTCGCTCGGCTGCAGCGCTCGGTCGATCCGATCCGCTTGCTCATCCTCGCCTCGGTGCTCGATGCGATCCTGATCGCCTGCCTCTGGCTTCCGCTCGGGTGGCCCGGCACGATGGCGGTCCGAGCGCTCGAGGGTGTTCCGGATGCCATCGCGTTCGGCGTGCTCATGCAGCTGCTCAGCCGCTCGGTATCAGGTTCGGCGGCTGGCAGGCTGGGTCTGGGCTCGATGGTCCTGCTTGGCGGCGTCGGCTGCGGCATGGCCATCGGAGGTCTGGCGGCAAGGCTCATGGGCCCAGGATCGGAACGGGTGGTCTTTGTGCTGGGTGCGGGCAGCTCGGCGCTCGTGGCGGTGCTGGCGGCCGCATGCCCCGGCTCTCTCCAGGGGACCGCTGACCCACGACGGGCGCAGGCTTCGACGAGCGTGCGGGGTGACATCGTCGGACCTGAAGCCGCGCGAACCGTCCCGGCGTGGGTCGTGCTCGCGATGGCGTTCGTCGATCGCGCCACGGGAGGCGTGCTCACGGGCACGCTGAGCCTCTTTCTCGCTGGCTTCTTCCCCTACGACGCGGGCGAGCGGGGGTGGATGGTCGGCTTGCCGCTCCTGGCCATGGCGGTTGGGGCGTGGCCTGCGGGCGTACTCGCGCAGCGGCTCGGCACACTCCGTGTACGCCAGTGGGCTGGTGCGACCTACGCGTTGGCGCTGGCGGCCGTGCCCTTCGTCGGCGACTCGCAACCTGCGCTCGTCAGTGTGCTCGCCGTGCTGGGCCTGGCCGGCGCGGCGTTGCTTCCCACGAGCCTGGCGCTGGAACACGCCGTCGACCGAGGCCCCGTCGGCTTCACGGCGTTCGCCACCAGCGGCGGCATGGGCTACGCCAGCGGCGCAGTGATCCCGGTGATGGTGCTTGGCGTGGCGGGCGATGCAGCATCGAGTTACCAAGGGATCATCGTTGGCTTCGCGCTGCTGCACGCCGCGGTGACCTGCTGCGCCGTGGCCACGGCGCGAAGGCCGAGCTGAGCCACCCTCGCCGTCGCGCGCTCAGTTCAGGGCCAGGGCTTCGTCAGCCGCGGCCAGCCCGGTGCGCCGCTCGGCGCGATCCATGTAGGCGTTGCGCAGCTTCTCCAGGGCACGGATCTGGATCTGGCGCACGCGTTCCTTCGTCACGCCAAGGCTCGCGCCGATCTGCTCCAGGGTGGGCAGCGCACTCGCAATGGGAGCGTTCAGGCCGAAGCGGCACTCGATGACTTCACGCTCGAGGGCAGTCAAATCGGCCTGGTTCGACTCGAGAAGCCAGCCAACTTCCGAGGCGCATTCCCGCTCATGCTCGGCACGAACGATGGCGGGGTGATCACCGCGCTCCATCGCGGGGTCGAACTCCGTCGGAAACCGTTGGCGGTGCTTGGTTTGCTTGATGCCGTGCCGGCTGAAGGCCTTGAGGATCGCTCGGCATGCGTAGGTGCTGAACTTGAAGCCACGCCCGCAATCGAACTTGTCGACCGCACGCATGAGGGCCATGTTCCCCTCGCTGATCAGGTCGGCGAACTCGATGTCGGCGTTGCGAACACGCTTGGCCATCGCGAGCACGAGCCCAAGATTGATTTCGGCGATCTGGTCGCGAAGGCGAGCGGCCGCGTGAGCCCAGTGCAGAACCTCGCGGGCCTCGCGAGTTTCCAGCGGTTGGCCACGCTGGGCCTTCTGGACCCGCGCGATGCGGTACCGCGCGTAGTTGAATTGCATGAACAGCACGCGTTCCTGCGCGCCCGTCAGCAGCAGCGAATCGTTGCCGCGGCCAGCCGCCCGCTCCTCATGCATGAGCGGGCAGTACCAGTCGACCTTTGGGCGCCGGATGGTGGGGGCGTCCGTGAAGATCTTGCGTTCGGCGTTGGAGCGCGCGAACTCGGGTGCCGGCATGAAGTCCATCGCCTCGGCCATGACCGAAGCAACGAGATCAGCATCCTGCGGCCCCAGGGCCCGCCGGGCAGAAGCCGACAGCTGAGTGGGTACGAAGGTGGGCTTGCGAACCGCTGATGCTGCTGTGCGCTGTGGCATGAGGGCCTCCGAGGGGATTGGACCTTTCAGCACGAACTGAAACTTGATTCGTTGTACGTCATTCCGCGGTTTCAAGGTTCGGACAACGTGACGACTTTTGTAGTCCTATAACACAATCAAGGTGCCACATGCCTTGCCGCCCCCGTCGAGCGCCATCCAAAACGCCACCGCGGCGCCCCAGGTCTGGAGCGCCGCGGTCGATGGTCTGGTGAACAGGCTGCCTGCTGCGGATCACTCAGGCTTGCCGCCCGAGGCGTCGTAGATCCAGGCTTCGCTGGCACGCGGGAAGTCGATGACTTCGCCGGCCTTGAAGAAGATCCCCAGCTCGCGCACGGCGGCTTCGGGGCCGTCCGAGCCGTGGATGAGGTTGAAGCTGTTTGAGACGCCGAAGTCGCCGCGGATCGTGCCGGGATTGGCCTTCGAGCCGAAGGTCGCACCCATCATGTTGCGACAGATGGTGATCGCGCCGATGCCGCGCACGGCCATGACGACGACCGGGCTGCTGGTCATGAATCGGACGAGGCCGGGGTAGAACGGCTTGCTGGCGTGGTCCTTGTAGTGGGTTGCGGCGAGGTCCTGCGAGATCTGCATCAGCTTCATGCCGACGATCTGGAGGCCCTTCTCCTCGAAGCGGGTGATGATGCGTCCGCACAGGCCGCGCTGGACGGCATCGGGCTTCAGGATGATGAGGGTGGTTTCCATGGGGTGCTCCTTTGGTGGAATTGGGGCGGGAATGGTAGCGGTTTCCGCGGGCCCGGCCAACCGGGTGCCGAGTCGGCGCGCCGGTCTCCGGTCGCTAGGATCCAAGCGCGCCCCGTTGGTTCGGGGCCGCAGGGCACGGATGCCGCACGAAGGCGAGATGGAGCATGGATGCCGTGAGCGAAACCACCGCAAAGCGTCGCAAGGGGGCAACCGCCGAGGAGATGGCCACGCGGCAGCGTGACATCTCGGTCAGCGAGTTCTTCGCCAAAAATCGCCATCTCCTGGGCTTCGACAACCCCCGCAAGGCGCTGCTCACCGCCGTGAAGGAAGCCGTCGACAACAGCCTTGATGCCTGCGAGGAGGCTGGCATCCTGCCTGAGATCGCCGTGATCATCGAGGATCTGCAGCCCGATCGGCCCGCCACCGCCAAGAGCTCGCGGTATCGCCTCACCGTCGTCGACAACGGGCCGGGCATCGTGCGCAAGCAGGTCGAGAACATCTTCGGTCGCCTGCTCTACGGCTCGAAGTTCCATCGTCTGAAGATGAGCCGCGGCCAGCAGGGGATCGGCATCAGCGCCGCGGGCATGTACGGCCTCATCACGACCGGCCGCCCGATGGTGATTCACACCAAGCCCAAGGCCGGCAGCGCCGCTCACCACATCGAGCTGGCGATGAACACCAAGACCAATCGCGCCGAGGTCACCACCGACGACGAGGTCAAGGACTTTCCGCCGGCGCGTCTTGCCTCGATCACGCAAGGCACGCGGGCGTTGGTGGCCGAGGGCGGTTTCCTCTCGCCCGAGACCTTCCGGACCGGCACCAGCGTGAGCATCGAGCTCGAGGGCCGCTACCAGCGTGGTCGTGGCAGCGTGGATGAGTTCCTCGAACTCACCGCGATCGCGAATCCCCATGCGCGCATCACGTTCGTGCCGCCGTCGCGCGATGCCGGCAGCGAGGACGATGCTTCGGTGCTCGCGCACGCCGAGGCCAGCGCCGCGACCAAGGCAACGGCCACGACCGAGACCGGGGGCGTGGTCATCTACCCGCGTGGCGTGCAGGAACTCCCGCCCGAAACGCGCGAGATCCAGCCGCATCCCAAGGGCATCGAGCTCGGCATCCTGCTCCAGATGCTCAAGGACTACGAGGCCACCGAGAAGGGCAGCCTTTTCACCTTCCTGCAGGAGCGCTTTTGCCGGGTGAGCAGTGCGACCGCGGCGCAGATGTGCAAGGCCGCCGACGCGACCAGCCGCACGCGCGCGGGTGACGTCGAGGCGCCGCAGGCCGAGAAGCTCTTCCAGTTCTTCCAGGAGGTCAAGCTCCCGCCGCCGCCCACGGACTGCCTGGCGCCGATCGGCGTGCGCCAGCTGCTCGCTGGCATGCTCAAGGGCGTGCGCGCTGAGTTCTACGCGGCCAGCAGCCGCAGCGCCGAGGTCTATCGCGGCCGCCCGTTCCAGATCGAGGCAGCGATCGCCTTCGGCGGCGACCTGCCCGCCGACGAGCCGGCACGCGTGATCCGCTTCGCCAATCGCGTGCCATTGCTCTTCCAGCAGAGCGCGTGCAGTTCCTTCAAGGCGGTCCTCGAGACGGGTTGGAAGAACTACAACCTGCAGCAGCCGCGTGGCAGCCTGCCGGCGGGGCCGCTGGTGATCATGCTGCACATGGCCAGCGTCTGGGTGCCCTTCACCAGCGAGAGCAAGGAAGCGATCGCCGACTACGACGAGATCCGCAAGGAGATGAAGCTCGCGCTCATGGAATGCGGCCGCAAGCTCGGCACGTACCTCAACAAGCGCGCGAAGATGCGTCGCGAGGGCGAGCGTCGCGATGTCTTCGAGCGCTACATCGGCGAGATCTCCAAGGCGATCGGAGCCATCACCGGTGAGGATGCCAAGCGCCTGTACGACGCGCTGCATGCGCAGGCGAAGCGCAAGACCGCCGTGGCGGACCAGCACCTTGACGAGGATGGCAAGGTCCTGCGTGAGCAGGAGGAACTCGACGACGACGGCGTGCTCATCGTGCCCGCGGCGATCACCGGCGCCGAGATCGACGCTCCGGCCGCGGACGACGTACCAGTTCGTGCTCCGTCCCCGCGGAAGCCCAAGGCCGGGCCTTCGTCCACGCCTGCAGCCAAGCCTGCACCGCGCGTTCCTGCGCCAGCCTCGAAGCCTGCGGCCAAGCCCGCCGCCAAGCCCGCGTCGAAGCCCACCCCGACCGCATCCAAGCCGCCGGTGCCGCGCCGCCCGTCGCAGGACGGCCCGACCCTCTTCTGATCCAGCACGAGCACCACCATGGCCAAGAAGACCACCCAATCCATCGCCGAGCGCGACGCCCGGACCCAGAAGAAGATCGTCGAGCTCGCGCAGGCGATCTCGAAGATGACCCTCTCCGGCCGGGAGCCCCAGCTGTCGATCCCCACGCGCACCAAGAGCAACACGGTCTGGAACCGCAAGAAGGGGATCCTCGAGATGGGCGACGGCACGGCCGATCGCCCGCTCTTCGACCTGAAGACCGCGAAGCAGTTCATGCAGACGATGCTGCACGCGAGCACGATCAAGGACCTCATCGAGGCCGGCAAGACGAGCAGCCTCCGTGGCGTCTTCTACAAGGCAAAGCACACCGTTGCGGGCACCAAGGAGAACACCTTCGACACGCAGGACGAGAGCGACCCGATCCTCGAGGACCTGGAGGTCGCGCTGGCTGCCCTGCGCGAGGAACTCCACGTCTTCGCCGAGAACCGCGGCTCGATGGTCGGCAACATCACGATCGTCGACAAGGGCGACGAGATCGATTGCCGTCGCATGGGGTCCGGCGGCTACGCACTGCCGTCGATCGTCGAGCCCGACGTGATCCAGTTCAAGAAGTGCGAGGCGAAGTTCATCCTGCACGTCGAGAAGGGCACGGTCTGGAACCGCTTCAACGAGGACCGCTTCTGGGAGAAGCACAACTGCATCCTCACGCACGGTGCGGGCCAGCCTCCGCGCGGCTGCCGTCGGCTGCTGCAGCGGCTCAACCAGGAGCTCGGCCTGCCGATCATCTGCGTGCTCGACAACGATCCGTGGGGGCATTACATCTACAGCGTGATCAAGCAGGGCTCGATCTCGCTCGCCTTCGAAAGCACGCGCCTGGCGATACCCGAGGCGAAGTTCCTTGGGATCCGCGCCAAGGACTTCCGCCAGTGCGGCCTCGACGATGCCGTGAAGATCGACCTCACCGACAACGACATCAAGCGCGCCCGCGAGATCGCTGCCTATCCATGGTTCGAGGGGCACAAGGGCTGGCAGAAGGAGATCCAGGCCATGCTCACCAACGGCTTCAAGATGGAAGTCGAATCGCTCATCACGAAGGACATCTCCTACGTCAGCGAGACGTACGTGCCCGAGCGGCTGAAGGCGAAGGACTGGCTCGATTGAGCCTCAGGCGGCGGATGGCAGCTCGATGGTGAAGTCGCTGCCGCGCCCGGGTTCGCTGTGCACGCGGATGTCGCCACCGTGCTCGCGAGCGATGCGCCGGGCCACCGGCAGGCCCAGCCCCGTGCCGCCGGTCTTGGTCGTCACGTAGGGCAGGAAGATGCCATCGATCCGGTCGGCCGGGATGCCTGGCCCCGTATCGATCACGTGCAGCCGCGCCCGCCCGCCTCCATCCTCGATGCGCAGCATGAGTTCGTGCTGGCCACCATCGCCGCGCGGCGCGCCGCCCATCGCCTGCATCGCGTTGAGCATGAGGTTGAGCGCCGCCTGCTTCAGCAGCCCGCGGTCGGCATCGACGGCCACACGCTGCTCAGGGGGCGGCGAGAGCAGCAGTCGGATGCCGGATTGGGCGGCCTGCGCGTGCAGGAAGTCGACGAGGTCCACCGCCACCTCGCGCAGGTCGAGTCGCTCGCGATCGACCTTCATGCGACCCGCGTACTGCAGGAAGTCCGTGAGGATGTCTCGCAGCCGATCGGTCTCGCGGACGAGCGCGTCCACCCGACGGACCATGCCGGCAGACTGATCGGCCTCGAGCGGGGCGTCGAGGATGTCCTCGCGCAGCAGTTGCGCATTGAGCACGACCGTCGAGAGGGGATTCTTGATCTCGTGCGCGAGGCCGCTCGACATCGTGCCGAGTTCGGCGAGCTGCTGTGCCTCGACTGCACGACGCTCTGCCGCCCGCGCGCGTTCCTCGCGCTCGGCAAGGCGGGCACGCTGGAGTCGCCATGCCGCCATCCATGCGAAAGCAGCGCCGACGATGAACGCGAGCGCTGCTGGAAGCATCATGGTTGGTGCGGGCATGACCGTTCCTGCCTGAGCGGGGCAGGGGCAGAGTCCAACGGCCGGGCGCTTGGCCCGTTGGGCCGGTTCACGCCTGGGGCGTAGCCACGCGGGCGGCGCTTCGGGCAAAGGTTGCCGACCAGCCCTTGGCACCGCAGTTCGCCGAGTAGACGACCTTCTCGCCGTCCTTGAAGGTGCGGAAGCCGGTCTCCTGGTCAATCACCGTGAAGTGGACGAAGATGTCCTGGCCCTGCGGCCCGATGATGAAGCCGAACCCCTTGCGGGCATCGAACCACTTGATGGTTCCTTCGACGTTCTCGATCTTCTGGGTGTCGGTCATGTGAAGCCTTTGGTCGTTTCTGGATACTGATGTCGATCCGATGAAACTCGGACTGGCGGCGCGGATTCTCGCCCCGAATGGCGGAGGGTGCAACCTGTTTTCTTGTGAAACCTTTACAATCGGTCGAACTTCACGTCCCGGCGAAAGGACGTGAAGTCCGACCGGGTGATTCACTTGCGGGCGGCCGGTTCGGCCGGGGCCTCGAGCAGGGCCTTGCGGCTCAGCTTGATGCGACCGGTGTCGTCCACATTGATGACCTTGACCTTGATCACGTCGCCGACCTTGACCACCTCGGTCACGGTCTTGACGAAGCCATGGGCCAGTTCACTGACGTGCACCATGCCGTCGGTGCCGGGAGCGAGCTCCACGAAGCAACCGAAGTCCTTGATGCCAACGACCTTGCCCTCGTAGATCGAGCCGACCTTGATCTCGGCGCCGAGCGCCTCGACCTCGGCCTTGGCGCGCATGGCCGCCGTGCCGTCGGCCGTGGCGATGAAGACGGTGCCGTCCTCGTTGATGTCGATCTGCGCGCCAGTGCGGTCCTGGATGCCGCGGATGGTCTTGCCGCCGGGGCCGATGAGCTTGCCGATCTTCTCGGGGTCGATCTTGACCGTGATGATGCGCGGCGCGTGCGGCTTGAGGTCGGCGCGCGGCTTGGCGAGGCAGGCTTCCATCTGCTCGATGAGGAAGAGCCGGCCCTCGCGGGCCTGCGTGAAGATGGTCTCGATCTCCTCGACGCCGAGGCCGCGGGCCTTGAGGTCGAGCTGGATGCCGGTGATGCCCTCGCGGGTGCCCG
>CAIYOC010000034.1 GCA_903927725.1 uncultured bacterium
GCCAGGCGATTGCCAGCGCGCTGGGGGTCTGGGCGATGGCGCTCCTGGCCGCCACCCTGCTCGGTGCGAGCCTGGTCTTGGGCAAGCGCTTGGGTGCAGTCTTCCGCGCGTAAGCGACCACCGGGCGGCGGGTCCTGAACCCCGCATCGGCAGCAGCCCACGCGCGTGGGTCGGTCCTATACTTGCCGGACCATGCCGTACACGCTGATGCCCGATGAGGGCTACGGACTCGAAGTCGAGACGCTGGAGTACCTGAAGGAGCACGTCCAGGGCCCGGACCGCTGGGTGCTGAACTTCGGCCCGCAGCACCCCGCCACGCACACCACGCTGCGCCTGGTGCTGGAGATCGACGGCGAGCGCGTGGCCCGCGCCACCCCGCACATCGGCTACCTCCACTCGGGCTTCGAGAAGCTCGCCGAGCACCACGACTGGAACCAGTACGTGTGCACCGCGAGCCGGATGGACTACATCAGCCCGATCGTTAATGACATCGCCTGGCATCACGCGGTCGAGACGCTCTTCGGCGTCGAGCTGACGCCGCGCTGCACGGTCGTGCGCACGATCCTGGCCGAACTCGGCCGCATCCAGAACCACCTGCTCTGCGTGGGCGCCGCGGCGCTCGACCTTGGCGCGTTCACCGGCTTCCTCTACGGCTTCAACGAGCGCGAGCGGATCTACGACATCATCGAGTACGTCAGCGGCCAGCGCTTCCACCCGGACTGGACGCGCGTGGGCGGCGCCTGGCGCGACATCCCCGATGACGAGACCTTCCGCCGCATGGTGCGGAACTTCATCGACGTCCGCCTGCCCAACGCCATCGCGGACCTCGAGAACCTCTGCAACCGCAACCGCATCTTCGTCGATCGCCTGCAGGGCGTCGGCGTGATCAACCACGACGAGGCGATTGCCTGGGGCCTGAGCGGCCCCAACGCTCGCGCCAGCGGCGTGCGACGCGACCTGCGCAAGGACGAGCCGTACATGTGCTACAAGGCCAACTGGGACGGCAACGGCGCCGATCCGGTGCGCTTCAACGTGGCCGTGGCCAGCGATGGCGACTGCCTCAACCGCTACCTCGTCCGCCTCGAGGAGATGAAGCAGAGCCGCTCGATCATCGACCAACTCCTTGACCGCATCCCCGGCGGCCCGATCGACACCACGCACGACCGCAAGCTGCGCGTGCCGCAGAAGGCCGAGGTCTACGGCTCGATCGAGAGCACGATCCAGCACTTCGAGCTCTACATGCACAACCGCGGCTTCGTCGCCCCGGTCGGCGAGAGCTACTCGGCGATCGAGGGCCCCAACGGCGAGATGGGTTTCTTCGTCGTCGGTGATGGCGGCCGCTGCGCGTTCCGCGCCAAGTGCCGCCCGCCGTCGTTCATGCACTTCCAGGCCTTCCCCAAGATGATGGAAGGCCACCAGCTCGCCGACGTCGTTGCGATCATCGGCTCGCTGAACATCATCGCCGCCGAACTGGACCGGTGAGCACCGGGCAACAACGCCACGCAGACCACCGAGCCACACGCCAAGGACCAACGACATGAGCTGGAAGACCAAGCCGTCGAGCACCATGCAGATCCCGCGCCGCGCCGAGCCGTACGTCTCGCCCGCGGTCGCTGAGCGCTGGGAGCGCGAGATCGTCGCCAAGTACCACGTGCGCCAGGGCGCGCTCATGCCGATCCTGCACGAGATCCAGCACGAGCATCGCTGCATCCCGTACCAGGCGATGGTCGAGGTCGCGCGCTTCCTGGGCATCTCGCCCGCCGAAGTGCTCGACTGCGCCACGTTCTACGAGGAGTTCAGCCTCGAGCCGCGCGGCCGCTGCACGATCGGCATCTGCCAGTCGATCGCCTGCGAGGCGTGCGACCACAAGCCGCTCCTGGACCACTGCCGCCGCACGCTGGGCATCGAGCCCGGCGAGACGACCTCTGATGGTGCGTTCACGCTGCTTGCCATGGAGTGCCTGGGCTCGTGCGACACCGCACCCGTGGCGCTCTTCAACGAGACCCTTCACGAGAAGCTCGACGTACCGACGGTCGACCGCCTGATCGCCCAGGCGCGTCAGGTGCCCGCCGGCAGCCATCACCACTGAGCCTGCCATGCAGCGTCGTGACCAGGACATGAGCGTGGCCGAGAGCCTTGGCGCCTTCGTGGGCGCCATCTGGGGCGGCATCACGTCGACGCCGGGCGAGCCCTCTTCTCGGACAACGAACACCTCGCGCACCGTCGCCACCCGCGTCGAAGACCGCGAGGTCGACGGCGTCCTCCTGCGAAGGACCATCATCGACGAAGTCATCGTGCCGCCCACCGACGGCGCGGCCCAACACGACCACAGGACCAACCATGCGACTCACTGAACCCGTCCTCACCAAGCGCATCCCCGGCTGCGTTCCCGGCATCAGCGATGGCGGCACCGCCGCACGTGCCACCGTCTCGTTCGAGCAGTACAAGGCGACCGGCGGCTACGCCTCGCTCGCCAAGGCGCTCGACATGGAGCCTGCCAAGGTGATCGAGTTCGTCAAGGAAGCGGTCGTCCGCGGACGCGGCGGTGCGGGCTTCCCGGCGGGGCTCAAGTGGTCGTTCCTTCCGCAGGACGACGGCGCGGGGCACCGCTACCTCTGCATCAACTGCGATGAAGCCGAGCCCGGCACCTTCAAGGATCGCCTGCTCTGCGACTTCGATCCGCACCTGATCCTCGAAGGCATCGCGATCGCGTGCCACGCGTGCAAGCTCGACACCGCGTACTTCTTCATCCGCGGCGAGTACCACCACCAGGCCAAGGTGATGGAAAAGGCGATCCAAGAGGCGTACGCCGGCGGCATCTTCGGCAAGGGCGGCCTCATGCGCCGTCCTGGCGCGCTCAGCGTGGACTGCTTCCTGCACCGTTCTGCGGGCGCCTACATCTGCGGCGAGGAGACCGGCCTGCTCGAAGCGATCGAGGGCAAGCGCGGCTGGCCGCGCGTGAAGCCCCCGTTCCCCGCGGTCAAGGGCCTCTTCGGCCGCCCGACGATCATCAACAACGTCGAGACGCTCGCCGCCGTCGTGCCCATCGTCGAGAAGGGCGTGGCGTGGTGGAAGGGGATCGGCGTCGAGAGTTCGCTCGGCGGCATGCCCAGCTACGGCACCAAGCTCATGGGCGTCAGCGGCCACGTGAACCGTCCGGGCGTCTTTGAGGCGCCGCTGGGCGTCAAGCTGAGCACGCTCGTCAACGACTACTGCGGCGGCATGCGCAAGGGCAAGCGGTTCAAGGGCGCGATCGCCGGTGGCGTGAGCATGGGCGTGCTCGGCACCGACCAGTTCGATGCCGCGATGGACTTCGACATCGGCCGCGCCTGCAACGTCCTCGGTCTGGGAACGGCGTGCCCGACCATCTTCGACGAGGACACCGACATGGTGATGGTCGCGCGCAACATCGCGCGGTTCTTCAAGAACGAATCCTGCGGGCAGTGCACGCCCTGTCGAGAAGGCAGCGGCTGGATCTACAAGCTCCTCTGCCGCATCGAGCAAGGCAGCGCCACGACGGCTGATCTGGACCTGCTGCTCGAGCTCGGCATGAGCATGGGGCTCACCCCGGGCACCACCATCTGCGGCCTGGCCGACGGCAACAACTGGGCGATCCGCACGATCGTCGGGAAGTTCCGCGGCGAGTTCGAGAAGCGCGTGAAGCCCAAGTTCGTCCCGGTGCACGTGAGCGCGCACTGAGTGCGGTTCTGGGGGCGCCGTCGTCCCGTCGGTGATCGGTAGCATTTCCCCCATGGATCCCGTGGTCGATGTCCGTCTCGATGCGCCGGTGAAGCGGCTCGAGGCCGAGCGC
>CAIYOC010000035.1 GCA_903927725.1 uncultured bacterium
ACTCGGCCTGCATCGTGCGCGTGCTGTCGGGCCAATCGACCAGGTCCAGATCGGAGAGCAGGCGCTCGGCGTAGGCCGTGATGCGGAACATCCATTGCCGCAGTGGCATGCGCAACACGGGGTAACCGCCACGTTCGCTCCTGCCGTCGATCACTTCCTCGTTGGCGAGCACCGTGCCGAGCTTCGGGCACCAGTTCACTGTCTGCTCGCCGAGGTAGGCCAGACGGTGCCGATCGAGGAAGGCCTGGCGCGCGGCGGCATCGAGCGACGACCAAGGCTGGCCCTCGGCCTGACGACGCCCCGACGAGAGCTCGGCCTCAAGCTCCGCGATCGGGCGCGCGCGGCGGGCATCGGCGTCGTACCACGCCCCGTAGCACTGCAGCCAGATCCACTGCGTCCAGCGGTAGTACTGCGGGTCGATCGTGGCGAACTCCCGGGACCAGTCGTAGCAGAAGCCGAAACGCTTCAGCTGGCGACGGTAGGTATCGATGGCCTTGCGCGTCGTCACGGCAGGGTGCACGCCGGTCTGCACGGCGTACTGCTCGGCTGGCAGGCCGAACGCATCCCATCCCATGGGATGCAGCACGTTGAAACCCTGCATGCGCCGCGCCCGGCAGATGATGTCCGTGGCGATGTAGCCCAGCGGATGGCCCACATGAAGCCCCGCGCCCGATGGGTACGGGAACATGTCGAGGCAATAGAACTTCGGGCGACCCGCATCGAAGCCCGGCTCACCGGGATTCAGCGTGCGGTACGCAGCTGCACCGTCCCACGTGCGCTGCCAGCGCTCCTCGAGCTCATTTGCCAGCGTCGCGCCGTAGCGGAAGGGGGTCTCGTTGCGTTGCTCGTCCATGGGAAGGCGGAGCCTACCCGTGCAGTCCGGGACCTTGCGGTGAACCCATCACGCCCCGCATGGACTGCGCCGAACGGCCTTGCCCACCGATGGCCCGACGCCTGCGCGGCTCAGGCCGATCGGCGCTGGCCGACGAGCCGCATCGCCTCGCCGACGAGGTAGAAGCTCCCGGTGACGCAGATCAGGTCCTCGCGACCGACCGCACGCATGGCGACCTCGAGGGCCTCCGACAGCGAACGGGCAACCTGGCTCATCTTGCCGCTGCGCTCGGCGAACATGCGCTGAAGCTCGTTCGGGTCGGCGGCCCGTGGCGTGCCGGCCGCGCGCGTGAAGATGACCTTGTCGGCGCCCAGGTGGACCTTGTCGAGCAGCCCCGCCATGTCCTTGTCGCGGCAGCAGCCGAAGATGCAGACCATGCTGTCGTAGGGCACATGCGCACCGACGCAGCGCATGAGCGTGCCCACGCTGGCCGGGTTGTGGGCGCCGTCCACGAGAATGCGCGGGCGCTCCGCGATCAGCTCCATGCGACCGCGGATCCTCGTTGCCATGAGCCCCACGCTCACCTTGTCGTCGGGGCACGCAAAGCCGGCGGACTTGAGCACATCGATCGCCGCAAGCGCCAGGCCGCAGTTGGCCGCCTGGTGTTCTCCCGGCAGCGGCACCGGCAGGTGCTCCAGCCGCGTGGTGCGGGTGTAGAAGCACACACGCGTGTGCGCGCCCAGGTCGGGCGTGGTGCAGAAGCGGCTGCTGAACTCGATGTCCTTGTTGACGATCATCAGCGGCGCGCCGACCTGCGCGGCCACCTCGCGGAAGACGGCCTCGACCTCGGGCTGAGACTCGAACGCCAACGCGGGCACGCCCGACTTGAAGATGCCGGCCTTCTCGCGCGCGATGCTCTTGACATCCTTGCCGAGGATCCGTGTGTGGTCGAGGTCGATCGACGTGACGATCGAGACCAACGGCGTGATGACGTTGGTGCAGTCAAGGCGACCGCCCAAGCCGACCTCGACGACCGCGATGTCCACCGCCTGCTCGGCGAAGTGCACAAACGACAGCGCCGTCATGAGCTCGAAGAACGTCGGCTCGAACGGGAGCTTGCCCGCTGCCTTGGCCACGCGCCGCATGAGGTCGAGGAAGTCGGCTTCGCTGGGCATGGCGCCATTGATCGTCACGCGCTCACGCACATCGACCAGGTGCGGGCTGACGTACTGGCCGACCGCGTAGCCGCACGCCTGCAGCATGGCGCTGACCATGGCCACCGTGCTGCCCTTGCCGTTGGTGCCGGCAACGTGCACGCACTTGACCTGTTCATGCGGGTTGCCCAGTGCCTCGAGCAACTGGCGCATGCGGTCGAGCTTGAACGGCTCGTCGCTGTACTGCACGGTGTGCAGGCGCTCGAGATCGACGCGTTCATGCAGCCACTTCAGCGCCACCGAGTAGTCGCTGAAGTCGCCGCGGCGCGCCTTGGTCTGTTCGCTCTTGGAGAGTTCGCTCGTGCGGTGCTCGGCAAGCTTCGGTTCGAGCGGCTCCTCCGCACGCACGGGCGCCGAACCGCGCATCGCCGGCACACCGATGATGGGCACGTGGGTGACCGCGGCTTCATCAAGCACGTTGCGGTGCGCCGCCTGCGGGGCAACGTCGGGGACGGCCTTCGTCACGGGCTTGGTGGCCACGGCCTGCGTTGCCGCTGGCTTGACTGTCGATGGCTTCGATCCAGCGGACTTGCCCGCGGGAACCTGCGGCTTCGAGACAGGCTTGGCTCCGGCCTTCGCCGTGGGCTTCGCCGCAGTCTTGCTCGAACCCTGCTTGGTGGTGGTGCGCGAACCGCTGCCCGTTGAAGCACTCTTCCTCGACATCCCGGCGAGTCTAGCGATCGCCTGCCTTCGACGCAAAAGGCCTGACGCAAGACCAGTATCGACAGAGACTTGCGCGTCGTGTTCCGAGAACGCCAACGGCCTAGCATGGGCCTTCATGAATGCGCCTCACCATCACGACCACGTGAACTACGCCCGAGAGTCCTGGCGCGCCCTGCGCATGATGAGCGAGTTCGTCGACGCCACAGATGCCCTGGCGCGCGTCGGCCCCGGCGTGAGCATCTTCGGCAGCGCACGCACGGCCAAGGAAGCACCTGAGTACGCGGCAGCCGAGGAGTGCGGCCGCTTGCTCGTCGGGCGTGGCTTTCCGGTGATCACCGGCGGCGGGCCAGGCATCATGGAGGCGGGCAACAAGGGCGCGCTCGAGGCCGGCGGCGTGAGCGTGGGCCTGAACATCACGCTGCCGCGCGAGCAGGAACCGAATCCCTACCAATCGATCGAACTCTCGTTCCGCTACTTCTTCATCCGCAAGGTGATGTTCGTCAAGCACTCGCGAGGGTTCATCATCTTCCCGGGCGGCCTGGGCACGATGGACGAGGCGTTCGAGAGCCTAACGCTGATCCAGACGATGAAGATCGCTCCCTTCCCCGTGGTCTTCGTGGACAAGGCCTTCTGGGGCGGGCTCTTCGACTGGATCCGGGGCACGATGCTCGAGCGCAACAAGGCCGTCAGCCCCGAGGACTTCGAGCTCTTCCACCTCACCGACAGCGTGAATGAAGCCGTCGACCTCGTGCACCAGGTGCATCTGGGCACGCGACCCTGGGCCACCAAGCTCCCGCGGTTCGAGGCCGTCGAGCCACGGCCCGCGCAAGCCGCACGCGGTCGACCCACGAGCCGCAGGTCGTGGCGCACGGGCGACGAGTACATGGGGTCCGCCGACGACTTCGAGTGAGGGTCAGCGCCATTCGTGGCGCGGATACCGCCGCTTGAGCGCAGGCACGATCTCGGGATACAGGCGCGTCCAGAAGCCAGGCAGGTCCGAGGTGACCTGCAGCGGCCGGTAGTTGGGGCCGAGGATCTCCAGCAGGACCGGCACGCGACCCGCTGCCACGCTCGGGTGAGCGGTCGTGTCGTAGAAGTCTTGGATCTTCGCGCGCCCTCGCGGCGGCTTGCCGGTCTCGTACTCGATCTTCATCCCGAAGCCCCGCGCGAGCTTGATCACGCTCGGCGCCATGCGATCCACGAAGCGACAGTCGTCGTGGGTCAGCAGGTCCTTGAGCCGATCAAGCACAGGCCGGTCGCGCACCTGGCTCCAACGGGTGGCGCCGTGTGCCCAGTCCGACCAGGCAAGCTTCAGGTCGCTCTCGTCGTAGGGCGGGAGCGCACGATCCGGGAACCACTCCCGAACGCAGCGCACGCGCTCGATCCACTGCTTGGCATCGTCATCGAAACGCTCGGGCACCAGCTCGCCCGACAGCACCATGGAGGCAATCAGCTCGCTGGCTCGGCCGAGATCGCGCGGAGGCCGCACGGTGCGTGACAGCACCGCTTCATCGAAGCGCTCTTCCTCGACCTCTTCGACGGCGAGGCTTCCTGGCTCCCAGCGCTCCTCGACGGTCCGTACGAAGCGATGCGGCAGGGCCTCGCGTACCCATGCTTCATCGAGGCCGATCGTCATCGAAAGCGTGGACTCCTGCACCTCGGTGCCGCCGCCCTCGCGCACGTCGAGCGCCAGGAACGGCCCAGCGCCACGCAGCGCACTCTGGCGATCGATCGCCACCTTGCGGCGACCGGCGAGGTAGGCGGTTGGCTTCTGCGCATCGGGACGCCAGGCCACGAGGTCGGGAAACCCCGCGAGCATCGCTCGGGCGCACGCCGCGTCATCCGTCGACGACTGGTCGCCGGCCGCAACGGCTTCATGCAGCTGCTGCGCCACGCGCCGCGCCTCACGTGCTGCATCGGGGTCGAGCAGCCCACGACCATCGCCGCGGGAGTCCTCAAGCAGGCGTTCCCTGATCACGACATCGCCCGGTCGGTCATGCGCCTGGAGGACGCGCATTGGATCGACGCCGTCGCGTGCCAGCACGTCGCGCCCCTCGGCCATCGAGCACCACGTCGCCACCCTGCGCGCGCAGCCGTGACGCGCGGCCTCGACCATCGCGCGACCGATGCGCGGATGAGCAGGAACCCGAAGGATCGCCTGCCCCAGTCCGGTGATCGCGCCCTCGGCATCGAGTGCGCCGACCGTTCGCAGCACATCCATCGACCGCGCGACCATCGCCGGGTCCGGAGGATCGAGCCACGGGAACCGATCGATGTCGCGCTCTCCCATCGACGCAAGGTGCAGCAGCGGCCCCGCCAGCTCGACGCGGCGAACTTCAGGCACGTCGAAGGCCGCGCGACGCGCCTGCGACCGTTCGCTCCAGAGCCGCAGGCAGGTTCCGGCCATCGTGCGGCCGGCCCGGCCCGCGCGCTGCTCGGCGCTCGCGCGACTGGTCTCCTCGAGGCGCAACGCATTGAAGTTGCGTCGTGGATCGAAGCGATGCATGCGGACGAGTCCGCTGTCGATCACGATGCCGATACCCTCGATCGTCAGGCTGGTCTCGGCGACGTTGGTCGCCACCACGACCTTGCGCTGCCCGCGCGGCGCCGGCGCCAGCGCGCGGTCCTGCTCGTCGGGCGTGAGTTGGCCATGCAGGGGCAAGGCGACGATCGGCTCGCCTCGCCGCCGTGCGAACTGCGCCACGGCCTCGATGGTGCGGTCGATCTCGGCCTTGCCGGGCATGAACACCAGGACGTCGCCCGCGAGGCGCTCGTCGAGCGCGAGGCCCAGGGCCGCCACGGCTCGGTCCGTGATCGACTCCCCCTGCCGCCCATCGCCGAGATGGCGCACCTCGACCGGGAAGACACGACCCTCGCTCGTCAGGGGCTCGACGCCGAACGCCTCACCGAGCCGATCTCGATCGAGCGTCGCGCTCATCACCACCAACTTCAGGCCCGGTCGTGCACCACCCTGCAGGCGACGCACGAACCCGGCGGCCATGTCGGTGTGCAGTCCGCGCTCGTGGAACTCATCGAGCACCACGCAGCCCACGCCGCGCAGCGACGGCTCGGACTGCAGCTGCCTCACGAAGAGCCCGTCGGTGACGAAGCGGATGCGGGTCAACGGCCCGACCGCGCGCTCGAAGCGCGTCTGGAAACCCACCAGCCCACCGAGTTCGACGCCCATCTCCTGGGCCACGCGCCGCGCCACGCTGCGCGCCGCGAGGCGCCGCGGCTGCAGCACCACGACCTCTCCATCGACGAGGGACCGCTCGAGCAGGATCTGCGGAACCTGCGTGGTCTTGCCGCTGCCGGTCTCGGCACTGAGCACAAGCGTGGCGTGGGCCCGAAGGCGCGATTCGATCGTGTCTGCAAGCCGACGGACCGGCAGACTCTCTCCCAAGTGGCCCATCGCGCTGCTCAGAACACGCCCGACAGGTGCTTGCGCATGTCTTCGAGGAATCGGCCGATCTGGCCCTGCTCGGCTGGGCTCGCCGTTGACTCGACTTCGGACTGCCAGAAGTCCATGAACGCCACCGCCCCCTCGCCCTCGAGGTCCGGCATGCCATCGCGCCCATCGGCCATGCGCTTCGTGCGCCGTTCCTCGCTGCGCTTCACGTCCGCCTTGATCTTCTTCAGGCGATCGGCGTCGCTCTCCTTGCCCTCGTCGCCGCGCGTGACCATGCGCATCCGGCGCTCCCATTCGACGAGCCACTGGTCGAGGAACTTCGCACGCTCGGCCGCCGGCAGCGCGAGGTAGCGCTTGCTGCCGTCGGCGAGAACGTCCTTCGCCAGCGTGCGCGCATTCTTCGTCATCTGCTCGCGCGCCGGGCCGGTCACGCCAGCCATGAAGCCGGCCATGGCAGCGCTGTCGCCGGCCTGCATGCCGCGGAACCTGCCGGCGAAGTCCATCATGAACTTCAGGCGCTCGTCGAGCGGCAGCTTGTTGAAGTCGTCCAGCGCCAGATAGCCGAGCACGTCATCGACCGGGGCATCGAAGATGCTCGGTGGCGGCTTCCACCGCACCGCAAACCACCAGTACAGCGGGAGTGCCAGCAGCAGGGCCACCAGCGTGGCGATCGCCAGCGAGCGCCATGCGCGACGATCATCGAATCCTGCGGGAAGTGCGATCATGCATCAGCCTCCATCATCCTCTGGGATCCCCTCGTCCATCGTGGCTTCGTCCACGCTGCCATCCAGGAAGACGCCGTTGCGCGGACTTCGGGCTCCCTTCAGGTGGCGATCCTCGCTGTCGATCAGGAGCGGGATCTTCACGGCGCCGCCATCGGCGTTCACGAAGGGCTTCTCGAGGAAGCGCGTCACCAGCCTCGCCTCGAGGTCGTTGCGCGTGCGGTCCCGCTGCTCCTGCGAGGTGTTGGAGGGCAACGCGGCAAGCGCCTGGAAGACATCGAGCTGGAATTGCGGCAGGTAGCGAATGAGCCCGGGAACGTAGGTGTAGCTCGTGCCGGTGGCGATCGAATCCTCGTTGAGGTCGCTCGGGCAGAGCCAGATCGGGCTGTCGATCTCGACGTACCCCTTGAGCGCCTTGGGCAGCCCGCCCTCTGGCCCTTCCGGAAGCACGACGGGAATGAACTCGCACATCGGCAGCATGCCCTTGCGCACGTTCATGGCCGACTGCAGCCCGGTGAACGCCTGCTTGAGGTTGCTCCGGCACTGTGCGCTCTCGCTCTCGGCACGGATCGAGGACAGCGCAGGCAGCAAGAGACCGATCAGGATCACGATGATCCCGATGACCACGAGCACCTCGATGAGCGTGAAGGCCCTGCGCACGATTGGATCGTAGCCGTGGCGTCGCGATCGGCCATGCATGAACCGGCTCGAATCCACGTCGTTCAGGCCGAGAACATCGCCTCGATGAACTGGTCCGGATCGAATGGCTGCACGTCCTCCGGGGTCTCGCCCGTGCCGACGAGCTTGACAGGCACGTCGATCGCGTCACGGATCGCCACCACCACGCCGCCGCGTGCAGTGCCATCGAGCTTGGCAAGGAAGATCCCCGTCACATCCACGGCCTGCTTGAAGACCTGCGCCTGCTGGATGGCGTTCTGGCCGCTCGTGGCATCGAGCACCAGCAACACCTCATGCGGCGCATCGGGGATCTTGCGGCGCACGACGTCACGGACCTTGGTGAGCTGGCGCATCAGATGATCCTGCGTGTGCAGGCGGCCAGCCGTGTCGATGAGCAGTACGTCAACGCCGCGGCTGAGCGCCGCCTCGGCCGCATCGAAGGCCACCGCCGCAGGATCCGCATTGGCCCCGCCGGCCACGACCTCCACACCGAGTCGCTGCCCCCACGTCTTGAGCTGCTCGACCGCGCCGGCGCGGAAGGTGTCCGCCGCACCCAGCAGCACCGTACGGCCACTGTCACGGATCGTCTTGGCGATCTTCGCCACGCTCGTCGTCTTGCCGGCGCCATTCACGCCCACGACCAGGATGACCGTTGGCTTGCCGGATGCGTAGCGAAGCCCGGTCGGCGCTTCCTTCCAGCGTGCCTTCAGCGTCTTCTTCAGGAACTCGAGCGCATCCTCGCCGCGCTCGACGCGGCCGGCGCGGTACTCCACGCGAAGCGCCTCCACGATCTCGCGAGCGGCGCGCACGCCGACGTCGGCGGCAATGAGCCGCGACTCGAGTTCGGCGAGCACGTCCTCGCTGAGCGACTTTCCGTGCAGCAGCGTCTTCAGGCCGGACCCGAGCGTGGCCGCCGTCTTGGCGAGCCCCCGCTTGATGGCCTCGACGGCCGCACGGAAGATCACGCGGCGCCCCCGCCCGCCACGCGGCGCGCGACCTGGTCGAGCACACCGTTCACGAAACCGCCGCTGCGATCGGTGCCGAACTCCTTGGCCAATTCGACGGCATCGCCGATGGCCAGGCCCGGCGCGACCTTGCTGATCGAGAGCTCGTACCAGCCAAGTCGGAGCAGGTTGCGGTCGATCATGGGTTGTCGGTGCGATGGCCAGTCAGGCGCGAGCGCAACGATGTCGGCGTCGGCCTCGGTGCGGTGCTCCCACGCCAGGCACGCGAGTGCAAAGCCGGCATCGTGATGGGTCTCGGTGCCATCGCTCTCATCGAGCGATCGACGCACGACCTCCGGCGACACGCCCGGCACGGCATCGAACTGGTACATGGCCTGCAGCGCGCAGCGCCGCACGACGAGGTCGGCCGGCGCGCTCACTGCAGCTCCTTGATGGCCTGGGCAGCACCAATCGCCGCACGCATGGCTTCCTCGCCCTTGTTGCCCTTCGCCCCGCCGGCGCGGGCCTGCGCCTGGCTGAGCGTCTGGCACGTCAGCAGGCCGAAGGCCGCTGGCTTGCCGAACTCGACCGAGATCCGTGACAGACCATGCGCCACCGCGTCGCAGATGTGGCGGTCGTGGCTGGTCTCGCCGGTCAGCACGCAGCCGAGCGCCACGACGGCGTCGACGTCGCCGCGGACCGCCGCGGCGCGGCTGATCGCCACGAGCTCGAACGCACCGGGCGCCTTGACGATCCTGAGCTTCGACCGGTCCCCGCCCGCATCCTCGAACGCCTTGACCGCACCGCGCTCCAGTGCACCCGTGAGCTCACCGTGATAGGTGCTCGTGACGATCACGATGCGCAGCGAGCGGGCATCAACGGCTGTCTGGGGAACGGCGGGTTGCATGGGGCGAAGATGGTAGCCTCGCCACCATGCAAGCAGCGCTGCGCCGCCTTGCCGCAGGAGTCCAGGCCGCGCGGGCCGGATTGGCCTACGGAGCCATGGCCGAAGGCTGGTTCGCGGTGGCCATCGCCCACCGCGCCGGCCGGCTCGAGGGCGACCTCGCCATCCTGCTGCTCTCCATGAGCGTCGTTTCGCTGGGGCTCTTCGTCTTCGGCGTCGCCATGAACGACGTGCTCGACCGCAAGCAGGATCGCGCCTTCGCCAACGAGCGCCCTGGGCGCGGGCTGCTCTCGGTGCAGTGGCTGGCCGCGCTGGCTGTCGTCAGCCTGCTCGCGGCGTTGGCGGCCGCTTCGCAGTTCGGTCGCAGCGGCATGCTGGTGGCCGGGCTGGCTGCCGGCGGCATCGTGGCCTACAACGTCCTGGCCAAGTTCATCCCGGCTTTCGGGTTCGTGAGCCTCGGTGCGATCGGGGCACTGCACATGCTGGTCCCTGACCAGCACCCGGGTGTGCTCCTGCCCTTCTGGTTCTCGATGACCTTCACCGCGATCGTGGCGGGCTTCGTGCATCGGCTGCGCCAGAAACGACCGGCCGCCACGGTGCGCGGGATGCTCGTCGCCACGGCCCTGTGGGCAGCATGGTCGGCCGTGCTCGCGTGGTGGATCGCGCCCCAGACCCTCGATCCGATGGTCGGCTTCGAGCATCCGCGCGAGGGCATCCTCGTCGCGATCATCCTGCTGATCGCGTTCGTGACGGTGTCGGTCGCCGTGCGCCGCGCAACCAGCGGTGCGCCGCGCCAGGCCGACCGGTTCGCGCGACTGGCCACCCTGACACAAGCCCTCATGCCCTCGGCGTGGTTCCTCTGCATGGGTCGGCCCGAGGCCGCCGCGAGCTTCGCGGTGGCCGCTCTGGCGCTGGCGCTGGTCGACACCGGTGTGCGGACCGGTCTCCATCTGGCGCGACCACTCGACTACCAGCCTTGAACTACCATCGCCGCATGCGCACTGCCCTCGTGCTCCTGCTCCCGCTGGCCTTCGGTCCGGTGGCCTTGGCGCAGCAGGTTGACCTTGTGGTGAACGGTGAATCCCTGGCGGGTTTCGTGCTGCCGGTGGAGCCCGTCGAGGGTGGCCTGCGGATCTCGGCGGAGCGCCGTTGGGAGTGGACCTCACTCGACACCAAGCGGCTCTGGCTCGAGGGCGACGTCTCGATCGATCTTGGCGAGTACGCCTTCAGCGCCCCGGCGGCGGCGGTCTGGATCAATCGGATCCCCTCTGCCGGCGGGCTCATCACGCAGTACGCCGTCTACTTCCCCGTCGCCAGCGAGCCGACGCGTTACGCGGGCGTGGGTGCAGGCGGCAAGGAACTGCTGGTGACCGGCAGCACGCGCGGCGCCGTCGAGCTCACGACCGTGCTCACCGATCGCGGCGCGCCTGCCGGCAAGCCTGAACTGGGCAAGGGCGTCGCGCGCCTGCAGCGTCACCTTCGCACGATCGCCACGAGCGCGCCGGTCCTCGAGCAGCGCCCCGACATCGACGTCACGCCCAAGCCGCCCGAGACTCCGATCGCCGTGGGCGCACCGATCAAGGCCAGCACCGATGCGACCCCGCTGCCTCCCGTCACGATCCGCGCAGCCGACACCGGCACGGTGCCGATCATCGCAGGCTCGGCCTCGGTGAGCTGGTTCGGCGGATCGATCACGTTCGATGCCGCGACCGATTCCGTCACGATCACTGGTGGCGTGCAGATCGATGCCACCGGCATGCAGACCGACGACGGCCCACGCGACCTGCAACTCTCGGCCGAGAGCGGCGTGGTGTTCCTCGAGCCCGGAACGCTCGCTGCCCTGAAGGCGAAGGGCAAGGACGCCACGCCAGCGACCACGATCAGCGCGCTCGACATCGTCGGCATCTACCTCGAGGGTGACGTCGTCGCCACGGACTTCCAGTACACCATCCGCTGCAGGCACGTGTACTACGACCTCGTGCGCAACAAGGCGTACGCCGCCGATGCCGTGCTGCGCACCGTCGACCGCAAGGGCCAGCTGCTCGTGGCGCGTGCCGCCGAGATGCAGCAGGTCGCCGGCCGCCAGTGGCGCGTGGGTGAATCCACGCTGTCCAACAGCGAGTTCTTCGTGCCGCATCTCTCGGTGGGCGTCTCCCGTGCCACCGTCACGCAGACTGCCGCCGGCGACTCGTTCGTCATCGCCGATGACGTGACCGGTCGCATCGGTCGCATCCCCTTCTTCTGGATGCCCACCGTCCAGGGCTCGCTCGATCGCCTGCCGATCAAGGGCGTGCAGCTCGGCTACGGCGACCCGGAAGGAACGGTCTTCGGCGTCGAGCTCGATCCCTTCGTGCTCCTGGGCCTGAAGCCCGAGCCGGGCCTCGATGCGACGCTCGAAGCCGGCGTGCAATCGGAGTACGGCGTCAACGCCGACCTGCGCATGAAGGGCGATGCCGGTGGGACTTGGAACGCCGACTTCTTCGGCGTGTACGACTTCCTGAACCCCGAACAGACCGCCAACGCCGGCTTCGTCACCAGCGCCAACGAGTGGCGTGGCATGGTCACCGCCGACTGGGTGCTGCAGTCTTCGCCCGATGCGGACACGAAGCTCCAGCTTGGCGCGCAGAGCGATCCCACGCTGGTCAGCATCTTCCGCCCCGACGACTACCAGGAGCGCCGTCCGTACGAAACGTCCGCCTGGACCACCGCATCGAGCGACAACTCGATCTTCGACTTCGGTGCATCGGTCAGCGCCAACGACTGGGTGAGCACCATGTGGCAGTTGGCCAGCCGCCCGTACACCGCCGAGAAGTACCCCGAAATGAACTATCGCCGCTTCGGCGACCGGATCTTCGGCAGCTCGGTGACCTGGTCGAGCGAGTACACGGGCTCGATGATGTCCCTGAACCTCCAGGACACCGACAGCGAGGAGATCGGGGCGGACCCCGATGCCATCAGCATCAACCCGGCCTTCGCCGCAACGCAGAACATCCGCGAGGCCTATGAGGGCGCCGGCTACGACTCGAACATCCGCGGTCGCGTGGCGACCCGTCAGGAGTTCGCGTTGCCGCTCGACGCGGGCGATGCGCGCATCACGCCCTTCGCTTCGGGCAACGGCATCGGCTACTTCTTCGACGACTTCAAGGACTACTCCGCCGAATCGGATTCCTTCCGTGGGCTGCTCTCGGGCGGCGTCCGCGGCAGCACCACGTTTACCGCCTCCTACGACACCGTCCGCAGCCGCCTGCTCGACCTCGAGCGCCTGCGCCACGTCATCAAGCCCTACGGAACGGCGTGGTACGGCTGGGATTCGAACGACCTCACGAACTACCCCATCTACGACCAGGAGTGGGAAGGGTGGTCAGGCGGCGCGGTCGGCCAGGCTGGTCTCGATCAGCGCCTGCAGACCATGCGCGGTGGCCCGGGCAACTGGCAGAGCGTGGACTGGGTCACGGTCGACGCCGGCGTCGTCGTCGACGATCGCAGCAACGACCTGCAGCGCACCACCACGCCGGGCGATACGTTCGGCCTCAAGAACTTCCAGAGCCCGCTGCCGAGCTTCTACGCGTGGCGCCCGGAGTACAGCCAGTGGGGCGATCACCTCTACGGCAACGGCACGTGGGCACTCGGCGATGCGCTCGGGCTCTACGGCATGGTGACGTGGATGCTCGAGGACCGCGACAGCCAAGGCGACGATCTCGCCCAGGGTTCCGTCGGGTTCCGCATCACGCAGTCGCCTGCCGTGACGTGGTACACGGAGTATCGCTACGTCAACACCTTCGACGACACGGGGCTCTATCCCGACGACGAACTCCTGCAGGGCGGCATGCAGTACCAGGTCAGCGAGAACTACAACATCGCACTGGCCGGCCAGTACGACTTCCTCGCCGAGACCTTCCGCAGCGCAACCGGCTCGATCACGCGCCAGTTCCCCGACTTCGCGGTGTCGATCAACGGCGGCTACGACCTGATCACCGACGCCTACTCCTTCGGGCTCGGCGTCTCGCTCGGCGGCAACAGTGCCGATCTCGGATCGGCCCTCAATTCCGCCTTCGCGCAGAACTCCTCGCTCGGCGGACGCTGAGCCTGGAAACGGATCGATGCACCGGCGCGTGCGCCACCGCACCATCGCACAGCCGGGCTTCAGCCTTCGAAGAGCCCGCCGTCAGCCGGTCCCTTCCACACGGCGCCGACATGATCGCACGCCGCCTTGGTCAGGCGCCGACCCTGCCGCGTGCGCGCGACAAAGCCCAGCTGCAGGAGATACGGCTCGACCACGTCCTCGAGTGTGCCAGCATCCTCGCCCATGCTCGCGGCGATCGCCTCCACGCCGGCGGGGCCGCAGCCGTACACCCCGGCGAGCGCCTGCACGTACGCGCGATCGAGCGCATCAAGCCCCAGCGCATCGATGCCTTCAAGTTCGAGCGCCTCGTCGACCGCAGCCAGATCGAGCGTGCCACCGCGCCGAACCTGCGCGAAGTCGCGCACGCGCCGCAGCAACCGCAGCGCGATGCGTGGCGTGCCGCGGCTGCGACCGGCCAGGCGATCCAGTGCGCCCTCGGGAATGCCGCGCATGCCCTGCAGGCCGGCTGCGCGGCGCAGGATCTCGATGAGCTCCGCTGCGCCATAGAAGCCAAGGTGGTGCGCGATGCCGAAGCGGTTGCGCAGCGCTTGCGTGAGCAGGCCGGGCCGCGTGGTCGCGCCGATGAGCGTGAACGGCTTGAGTGCCACCGTCACGACGCGCGCATGCATCCCGCTGTCGACCGTGAAGTCGATGCGGAAATCCTCCATCGCGGGATAGATGTACTCCTCGACGGCCGCGGGCAGCCGATGGATCTCGTCGATGAAGAGCACGTCACGCTCTTCCATCTTCGTGAGCGTGCCGATGAGGTCCGCTGCCTTCGTCAGCGCCGGACCGCTCGTCACGTAGGCGCGGCTGCCCATCTCGTTGGCGATCACGTGCGCAAGCGTGGTCTTGCCGAGCCCCGGCGGGCCGTGCAGCAGCACATGTTCCATCGGCGCCGAACGGGCGCGCGCGGCATCGATGGCGATCGACAGGCGTTCCTTCAGGTCGGGCTGTCCGATGTACTCGGCGAGTTGCTGCGGACGCAGCGCCGGACCGGCCGTGGGCTCGGGTTCACGGTCGCGACCTTGTTGTGCCGCCTCGACGATGCGTTCTCGTGCCATCCTTGGCCGCCTGGGCTCAGAACCTGACCTTCGGCGACTCGCGCTCGCCCTCGCCCACCTCGAAGAAGCGGAAGGGCTGGAAGCGGAACATGCCGGCGATCACGTTGTTTGGGAAGACGGCCAACTGCGTGTTGAAGTCGCCGGCCTGGCCGTTGTAGCCGGTGCGCGCAAAGGCGATCTCGCCCTCGAGCTGACCCAGCGTGCCCTGCAACTGCAGGAAGTTCTGGTTGGCCTTGAGGTCGGGATAGGCCTCGGCCACGGCGAGCAGCCGACCGAGCGCGCCGGTGAGCTGTTGCTCGGCACCAATGCGCTCATCGACCGAGCCGGCGCCCATCGCCGAGGCCCGCGCTTTCATGACAGCCTCGAGAGCCCCCTTCTCATGGGCCGCGTAACCCTTCACCGTCTCGACCAAGTTGGGCACGAGGTCATGGCGCTTCTTCAGGCTCACGTCGATGCCGCTGAAGGCACCCTCGGTCGCCACGCGCGCGCGCTGCAGGCCGTTGTAGACACCGATCACCCACAGGGCGACCACGACCACGAACGCCAGCACGGCTCCAACGATCACCACCAAGGCAATGCCCATTGCGGACCTCCTGCACCGGAGTGCGGACGGATCCTACCGCTTCCCCAGCGCGCGCCCCATGCTCCGCACGATCCTGAAGTGATCAGGATCGCAGGGCATCACGCTCAGCCGGTTGCCCCGGGCCAGCACCGTCATGCCGGCCAGCGTCGGCTCCTTGCGCAGCGACTCGAGCGTCACCACGCCACCAAAGCGTTCCACGAACTCCACCTCGATCATGATCCACGTCGGGTCATCCTTGCTTGACTTGGGATCGTGGAACTCGCTGCGCGGATCGAACTGGGTCGGATCGGCCATGCCCGTCTTCGACACGCGCGCGATCCCGGCCACCCCCGTGGGATCGGCATTGGAGTGGTAGTACAGGACCAGGTCGCCCACCTTCATCTGGTCCCGCATGAAGTTGCGAGCCTGGTAGTTGCGCACGCTGTCCCATCCGGCGCGTCCATCGCGCTCGAGATCGGCGATCGAGTAGCAGGTTTCCTCGCTCTTGCAGAGCCAATGCCTCATGGTGTCCTCGCAGTGCGGTGGGTTCGGTTGCGTCTGGTCCGGGTCGGTGGCTCAGTTCCACGAGGCTCCGCGCGGCCAGCGGCCGTGCGACTGCCGATCGGCTGCGCGCGCCAAGCCTCGCATGCGCTGGACGTGCTCCCAGATGATCGTGCCCTGCGACCGGCTGTTGCCTGCGGCCAGGAGCGCGTAGCGATCCTCATCGCCGTGCACGAGCGCGTCGCCCGCGACATCGATCGCCGCCTGCGCGGGGATCTCGTGGTTGGCCACGATGCCAAGCACCTGGTCGACGATGTGAAACCGGCGCAGTGACGGGTCGGCCAGCGCCCCTTGCAGTTCACGGCGAACGCCTCGCGCAACGCCCGGATCCTCGGGCCGCATGGGTTCGAACATCGCCTGGTGGTAGAGCCGGTCGCCTTCGGGAGCCTCGGCCTCGACCATGCGCGCCCGGGTCACCCCGTGGAGCACGACGTTGAAGCGACCATCTCCCAGGGGCTGCACCTGCACGAGCTTGCCCACGCACGCCACGTCACGAAGCCGGCGCGGCGATCCATGGCAGCTCGACAGTGCAATCGCCCGTGCATGGAGCAAGCCGCGGTCCTCTGCGGCCGCAAGGCAGTCGCGCACCATCTGGCGGTAGCGCGGCTCGAAGATGTGCAGTGGCACGGCTGCGTGCGGCAGCATGGCCACCGACCCGAGCGCGAAGATCGGGAGCGGTTCGCTGAAGTCCACGGTCAGTTCCACGGCCATCTGCAACAATGGTAGGACCATGGGCGACTGGCTCGACAACCATCTCTTCGCGGGTGCATGGGCGACGGCGATCGTGCTGGCAGGGCTCGCGATCGGGGTGGCTGCGCTCGCCGTCCAGTCAGGCATGGTCCGCTTGCTCGCCGTGGCCGCCCTGTTCCTGGTCGCCGCGGTTGCTGCACCCATCGCGGACCGCTTCGTCACCACGCCCGGCGAGCACGCCGAGGCGGTCGTGCGCACCCTTGTCGCCGCAGCCGAGACCGCCAACCTCGGCAGCATGCGGGGCTGCTTCGACCGCGACGGTTCGATCCACTACGGCTCGCCCGAATCACCCGGCATGGATTTCGCCGAGATCGACCGCGGACTGGCGAGCCTGCGCGGCAAGCATCGCATCGCGGCCAATCGGATCACCACGCTCGATGCACGGACCGAGGCCGGCGAGGGGGTTGTCGATCTGTCCTGCAGCACGGAGACCGCCAGCATGGGCGGCATGGGTGCCGTGCCCACGGACTGGATCATCCGTGTGCGGCAGCTGCCTGATGGGACTTGGGCGATCCATCGACTGGTCTGGACCCGCGTCTTCCGCGATCGGCCGCGCGCATCGATGTGGTAAGGCCGCGGCGGTCCCTAGACTGACGCCATGGACATCGACCTGCGCAGCGACACCGTGACCCGGCCGACCACGGCCATGCGCCAGGCCATGATGGCAGCACCCCTGGGCGATGACGTGCTCGGCGACGAGCCCACCGTCCAGGCCCTCGAGTCCAAGGTTGCCGCGCTCTTGGGCAAGGAGGCTGCGCTCTTCACGCCCAGCGGCACCATGGCCAATCAACTTGCCATTCGCTGCCATACCGAGCCCGGCGACGAGATCGTCGCCCACGCCGAAAGCCACATCATCCACTACGAGACGGGCTCGCCAGCCGCACTCTCCGGCTGCATGATCCGTTCGCTCGAGGGCGCACGCGGGCAGTTCGATGCCGAGGCAGTCCATGCTGCGATCCGCGGCCACGACATCCACTCCCCTCGCTCCAGACTGCTCGTCCTGGAGAACACGCAAAACCGCGCCGGCGGCACGGTCTGGCCGCTCGATGCCGCGCAGTCGGTCGCTGCCGCCGCACGAGCCGCGGGGCTCGCCGTCCACATCGACGGCGCTCGGCTCTTCAACGCATCCATCGCGGCTGGCTACAGCGTCGCCTCGTTCGCATCGATCGCCGATACCGTCAGCGTCTGCTTCAGCAAGGGCCTCGGCGCACCCGTCGGCAGCGCGCTCTGCGGTCCCGCTCCGCTCATCACCCGTGCGCGCCGCTTCCGCAAGATGTTCGGCGGCGGCATGCGCCAGAGCGGCCTGCTCGCGGCGGCCTGCATCCACGCCCTCGACCATCACGTCGAGCGGCTCGCCGAGGACCATGCCAATGCCCGCCGCCTCGCCACGATGCTCCAGGGCATCCCGGGCACGCGGCTCGACCCCGGTCTCGATGGCATCGAGACCAACATGGTCTTCCTCTCCATCGATGCCTCGCTCGGCACCGCGGCCGAGGTCTGCACGCGCCTGGCGGCGGTCGGCGTGCGCATGATCCCGATGGGCGCGCGCCGGATCCGCGCGGTCACCCACCTGGATGTCGACCGTGCCGCCATCGAGCGGGCTGCAGGGGTCGTGCGGTCGATGCTGGCCCGAAGTGCGCCCTAGCATGGGTGCATGACCGATCCGCGCTTCGATCAGCTGGCCACCATCATCACCCGTCACTCCTGCGACCTCCAGAAGGGCGAGCATGTCCTCATCGAGGCATTCGACATCCCCGATGAGATGGTCGTGTCGCTCGTCGAAGCCGCGCGTGCAATGGGCGCCCATCCCCATGTTGCCGAGCGGTCACCGCGGATCATGCGTGCCCTGAACGAGGCCGCTTCCGAGGACCAATTGCGCCTGTGGGCCGATTGCGACCTCTTCCGCATGGAACGCATGCAGGCGTACGTCGGCCTGCGAGGCGGCGCCAACGCCAACGAGATGGCCGGTGTCCCCGATGACCAGACCAAGCGCATCGGTGCGCTCTATGGCAAGCCGGTCCACATGGAGCGCCGCGTCAAGCACACCAAGTGGGTGGTGCTTCGCTGGCCGAGCCCGGGCATGGCCCAGCTGGCACGCATGAGCACGCGCGACTTCGAGGACTTCTACTTCCGCGTCTGCTGCGTCGACTACGCACGCATGGAACGCGCGGTCGCGCCGCTGGTGGCGCGGATGAAGACCACGGATCGCGTGCGGATCAAGGGCCCCAGCGACACCGATCTCTCGTTCAGCATCAAGGGCATCGGGGTGGTCCCCTGCTGCGGCTCCCGCAACATTCCCGATGGCGAGTGCTTCACCGCTCCCGTGCGCGACAGCGTGGAAGGCGTGCTCCACTACAACACCCCCACGATCTACAACGGCACGAGCTTCGCGAACGTGCGCCTGGAGTTCCGCAAGGGCCGCATCGAGCGCGCCACCTGCGACGGCGACTCCGCTCGGCTGAACGCGATCCTCGATGCCGATGCCGGCGCCCGCTACATCGGCGAGTTCGCGCTCGGCTTCAACCCCATGATCCTGCACCCCATGCAGGACATCCTCTTCGACGAGAAGATCGCAGGCAGCTTCCACTTCACGCCGGGACAGTGCTACGAGGAGACCGAGAACGGCAACCGAAGCCAGGTCCACTGGGACCTTGTCTGCATCCAGCGGCCCGAGTGCGGAGGCGGAACCATCGAATTCGACGGGCAGGTCATCCGGCGCGATGGCCTCTTCGTGGTCGATGACCTGCTGGCGCTCAACCCGGACCGGCTCGCCTGATCGTTCGTCACGCCCCAAGCACAAGGCCACCCATGAGCCGACCCCCAAACCGAGCGCCGAGCCGATCCACCAGCCGATCGATCGACACAGCCGCCATGCTCGCCGTGATCGTGCTCGCCGTGGCAGGCTGCGATGACGGCGCGACGTACAGCACTGCCACGCCGAAACCCGCCACCGCGTCCCCCTCGCCCACCGCGGCAACACACTCGAATGGGCAGCCGCCGACCACCCCGACCAGCAAGCGGCAATCGAGCAGCGTGCTGGGCAAGGCGCGCGACAAGGCGCTCGACGTGCGCGACCAGATGGAAGCGCGTGACCGCGAGATCCAGAAGCAGATCGACGACATCCAGCCCTGAGCGGGGCTGCTCCTCAGATCACTTGCCCGGAGCGGGGGCCGCGCCCGGATCGCTCACGATCTCGATCAGTTCCACATCGAAGAACAGCGTGGCCTTGGGCGGGATCGGTCCACGGCCCTCGGGGCCGTAGGCGAGCTGGAACGGGATGACGAGCTTGCGCTTGCCGCCCACCTTCATGCTGCCCACGCCTTCGGTCCAGCCCTTGATGACCTGACCGAGCGGGAACTCCGCCGGCTGGCCACGGCTGACCGAACTGTCGAAGATCTTGCCGTCATTGAAGTAGCCGGTGTAGTGGACCTTGACCTTCGCGGACGGGCCGCTGGGCTGTGCACCGGTTCCCTCGACCAGGTCCACGTACTGCAGACCACTGGGCAGGACCACGGGCTCCTTGTCGCCGGTGTCCTCACCGGGGAACCGACCTTGGGCAGTTGCGTTCGTGATGGCCCCATCCACGGCGCTCAGGGTGATCGTGTGCATCTTGCCCTTGTGGAACATGCGGACGGTGTAGGTCGGCGGGTCGGCGAGCTGATCGGAGACCACGCTCATGACCTGACCATCGACCTTCGTGCGGGCCGCCGCCACGGCGCCCTTGAGATCGAGCGCCGGCGCGGTGACCGCTCCGCTGGTCGCGTTCACCACCACGCGCTTGATCGTGCCATTGCCACCGATGATGATCTCGTACTGCAGCACACCGCCGTGGTCGTGCACATCAGCCTCAACCACCATGCCCGGCACCTTCGCGACGGCGAGTTCAATCGCCTTGTCGAACGTCACGGCGCACGCAGCCAGGCGCTGCTCCATCTCGGCAGGGTCGACCGGCAGCGCCGAGTAATCAGGGGTGCCGTCGGCCACAGGAATGAGTGAGAGGACAAGAGCAGCGAGCAGCGAGGTCATGTTGGCTCCTTGGTTGGGGCCAAGATCCTAGACCGGGCCATCACGCGCTGCCGGAATGAAAAAGGCGCCCCAGACTCCCCCACGATGGAGTCCGGTGGCGCCCGAAGCTCAGAAGGTCGGGGCCCGTTTCGGGGGCGCCGCGCAGGCAGCGCGAGTGATCGCGCGCCAGTGAGCCCCCGTGCCGGAAACCTGCTTCGCTGGAAGGCGGGGCAGGCGCCCCTTGCGGGGCCGACCGACGTGCCGCTTTCGCGGCGAGGGCCCTTTCCTTCCAAGCATGTGCAAGGTAGTGCGGACTCTGCGCGGAGCAAGCGAATTTCCTCGCGCCCGATCACCTTTTCCGTCGGCTGAACGATGGCTGCAGGTTTTCGGTCCTTGCCTGTCAGTCCGCTGCCACGTCTGGCCGACGTGTCCAACCACCCTCCGCCGGATTCAGCCCGCGCGTGGGTCGCGGCAGAGCGTGATGGCAGATCGCAGGCTCTCCATTGGATCGAGCGCGGGAATGAACTCCTGCCCGATGAACCCGGTGTAGCCAGTACCCGCAATCGCCGCGCAGATCGCTGGGTAAAACAACTCTTGGGTCATGCCGATCTCATTTCGGCCAGGCACGCCGCCAGTGTGGTAATGGCCGATCCACTTCGAATGATCGCGAATCGTTCGAATGACATCGCCCTCCATGACCTGCATGTGATAGATGTCATACAGCAGCCGGAACCGGTCATCCCCGACTGCCTCAGCCAGGCGCACCCCCCACGGCGTGCGGTCGCACATGTAGTCGCGGTGATCAACCTTGGAGTTGAGCAACTCCATGACGATGGTGACCCCTTCGGCCTTGGCTGCCGGCATGATCCGTCGAAGGCAATCTGCGCAGTTAGCCAGCCCCTCGTCGTCAGGCATGCCGCGCCGGTTGCCGCTGAACACGATCATCTGCGGAATGCCCGCCTTGGCCACCAGCGGAAGCAGCCGCTCCGCCTCCTTGAGGATCCGGTCGTGGGTCTCGCGGCGATTCATGCCCTCGACGATGGACGTCGGGCCATTGGCCACGGCACAGGCGAGCCCTGCATCGTGCACCACGGACCACTCGCTCTCGCTCAGAAGCTCGACGCTCCCGTAGCCCATGGCCTTGACCCTGGCACACAGGTCTTTGAGCTCGAATCCGCCGTAGCACCAGCGACAGACCGAGTGCCCATAGGTGGGTCCACGGTTGGAGCTGACGATCCCCTCAACCGCGGCACCCGGCATGGCAGCTGCGACAGTGGATCCACGGGCAAGTTGAGCGGCAGCGGCGACAGAACCAGCAGAAGCCAGGAAGGTGCGACGGTCCATGCACGCAGGCTAACGCGTCCAGCGCCAGCGACCTCTGCGCGCCAAAAAGAACAGCGCCCCCGGCAAGCCGAGGGCGCTGTAGAAAAGAGCAGTTGGAGCCATTCCAGCTCGTTGCCGAGCCGGTTTCCACGTGAGTGGACGAGGTACGTTGACGATTGCATCTCCGAGATCGCTCTCGGGGGATGTCTAAGAACATTCCCTTAGAAAGGAGGTGATCCAGCCGCAGGTTCCCCTACGGCTACCTTGTTACGACTTAGTCCCAGTCACCAGCCTCGCCGTAGGGACCCCTGAAACGGGGCCACTTCGGGCGCTGCCAGCTCCCATGACTTGACGGGCGGTGTGTACAAAGCTCAGGAACATATTCACCGCGGCGTGCTGAACCGCGATTACTAGCGATTCCAACTTCATGGAGGCGGGTTGCAGCCTCCAATCCGC
>CAIYOC010000036.1 GCA_903927725.1 uncultured bacterium
ATCGCCCGACCACTCCATGTCCCCACGCGCCACGGCCGCATCGATGGCCGCCTTGCGCTGCGCTGCACGAGTCCCCCGACCCAACAGGGCCTGCACGCGCTCCGAGCGCATGCCGTCCAGCAGCCGCAGCCCCATCAGGAACGCCTCGCCGATCCGGCCATCCTCGTCGAGCGCCTCGACGCTGCGCACGGGTGGCCACGGCCCTTGGTCGAGCCACTCCTGGAGCACGGCCACGTTCTTCCAGCGCAGGCCGGCTGCGTGGCCGCTGGCGCTCGGGCCGAGGGCGATCCACTCGCCGTCCTCCCAGTACAGCAGGTTGTGACGGCACTCCTGCCCGGGCTTGGCCCAGTTGCTGATCTCGTAGTGGTGGTAGCCGGCCGCCGCAAGCGTGGCGACCGTGTGCTCATACATGCTTGCCTCAAGGTCCTCGTCCAGCCGCTCGACGCCACCAGCCTCGAGGCGCGCCCGCAGCGGCGTGCCCGGCTCGTACACCAGCCCGTAGCACGAGAGGTGATCGGGCGCGAGCCCCAACGCCTGGGCCAGGTCATCCCTCCACTGCGCCATGGTGGAGGTCGGGATCGCGAAGATCAGATCGATGTTCAGTCGCGCGATCCCGGCGGCGCGGAGCAGTCCCATCGCGCGCGCGACCGACGCCGGCTCGTGGTGGCGCTCAAGCTGTCGAAGCAGCCCGGGCTGGAAACTCTGCGCCCCCATGCTCACGCGCGTGACACCGCATGAGGCAAGCACGTCGGCCTTCGATGCCGTCACCGTCTCGGGATTCGCCTCCACCGTCCACTCGGCGCCATCGGCCCACGGCAACAGCTCACGAAGCCCGCGCAAGAGTCGCGCGAGCCGCTCATCGGCCAGCAAGGTCGGCGTCCCCCCGCCCACAAAGAGCGTCTGCAACGGTTCGTGCACCAAGCCGGCCATCGCTCGAGCCTCGACCAGGAGCCGGTCGACGAATGCCTCCTGCCGGTCCTTCGTGTCGACGAAGGAATAGAAGTCGCAGTAGTGGCACTTGTGGAAGCAGAACGGCACGTGCACGTACGCGCCGGCAGGCCGGGCCGCTGTGAGCTGCGGCAGCCAGTCCGAGAGCGGCCTCGCGGCGGCCGCGCCGCCGTTCGCCTGCACCAGGTGCACGGGTTCCATGGCTGCAGCCTAGCCCCACGCGCCGTTAGCATCCCGCGCTTCATGCACCACGCACCGCATACCACCGCCGTCGTCGGTCTCCAATGGGGCGACGAGGGCAAGGGCAAGATCGTCGATGTCCTCACCGCCGGCCACGACGTCATCGTGCGCTACAACGGCGGTGCCAACGCCGGCCACACGGTCGTGGTGGGCGACCAGCGCTACGCGCTGCACCTGATCCCCAGCGGGATCCTCTATCCCGACAAGTCCTGCGTCATCGGCAACGGCGTCGTGGTCGACCCCGAGAAGCTGATCCAGGAGATGGAGGGCCTCGAGGCCCGCGGCATCAAGGTCGGCACGAATCTCGTGATCTCCGATCGAGCACACGTGGTCATGCCGTACCACAAGGAACAGGATGCGGCACTCGAGGAGTACCTCTCGGGCGTGACCGCCGGCGAGCGCGGCAACCTCTCGATCGGCACGACCCGCCGCGGCATCGGCCCGGCCTACGCCGACAAGATCCACCGCTCGACGGCCATCCGCATGGGCGACCTGCTCGATGCCGACTACCTCGCGAGCCGGCTCCAGGTCATCTGCCGCCTGCGGACCGAGGAACTCAAGGCGCTCGGTGTCCAGGCTCCGCCGCTCGATCCCGCAGCACTCACGGCACGGTACGCAGCGCTCGGCGAGCGGCTGCGGCCTCACGTTCGCGACACTGTCTACCACCTGCACGACTGCCAACGCGCCGGCAAGAGCCTGCTCTTCGAGGGCGCGAACGCGTGCCTGCTCGACATCGACCACGGCACGTATCCCTACGTCACGAGCTCGAACTGCTCGACCGCCGGGATCCACTCGGGCACGGGCATCCCGGGCCGGTCGCTGCAGCGCGTGATCGGCATCATGAAGGCCTACAGCACCCGCGTGGGCGCAGGGCCCTTCCCCACCGAACTCCTCGACCAGACCGGCTCGACGATCCGCGAACGGGGCCGTGAGTACGGCACGACCACCGGTCGCCCCCGCCGCTGCGGCTGGCTCGACCTGGTCGCCGTGCGCTACAGCGCCATGGTCTGCGGCGCAACCGAGATCGCCTGCACGCTGTTCGACGTCCTCACGGGATTCGATGAACTGCGCATCTGCACCCACTACCGCCTGGCGGATGGCACGGTGACGGACAGGTTCATCCCAGATGCCAAGCGACTCGAGGGCGCCACGCCCGTGTACTCGACCTTCAAGGGCTGGACCGAGCAGGTCAGCGACCTGCCGGATCGCGCCGCCCTGCCGCAAGCTGCGCGTGACTATCTCGATGCCGTCGAGCAACACGTGGGCGTGCCGGTGTCGATGGTCAGCGTCGGGCCTGAACGCACGCAGACGCTGGTCAGTGCCTGATCACTCGCGGGCCGTACGGCTCGACATCACGCGCGCGGATCGCACGCCCCAGCTCACTTGGCCGGCTTGCTGGGCTTGACGGTCGCCGGTGGCGGCGCCACCGGGGTGGTCGGCGCACCGGGTGCGGCCTGTGCCCCGCGGAGCTTCTTCAGGTCAAGCGGCCTGCCCGACGGCTTGGCTCGACGCAGGCCCTCGCCCCGCTCGCGGAACTGGTTGCCCTTCTGGCCCACCGGCGGCGGCTCGGGCAGGTCGCCGGTGAAGGAGGTGCAGAGCGCCTCAGCGAACTGCACGCACGTGGCATCCCAGGCCACCGAGCAGCACGAGGGCTCGTAGCTGCACACGACGTTGCAGCAGCGGAAGTTGTTGCAGTACGGCTGCGTGCGCTCCTCGAAGCACGACCCAGCCAGCGGCGATCCGCACGACTCGCCATCGCAGAGGCCGTCGTCACACACCTTGACCGCCAGTTCAACGCACGATGCGTCCCACTGGATCTGGCAGCAGTAGAAGTCGACCTCGCAGACATCCTGGCAGCACGCCTTGTTCTCGCAGCCTCCGCCCGGGTGCTGCACGCAGCAGCTGCCGGCCTCCGGCAGGCCGCAGCGGAGCGGGCACGCCTCGTCCTTCGCGTAGCAGTTCTGGATCGCGAAGCTCGCGCAGGTCTCGTCCCACGAGGTGTCGCAGCAATAGGTATCGAGCAGGCAGACCCGGTTGCAGCACTCCTCGTCGTTGCAGGCCGGACCGAAGTGAGGCTCGCAGCAGGTCAGCGCGCAGGGATCGCCGCACTCGAGCTTGCAGCCGCACGAGTCGAACCCGTAGGTGAGCTGCACGCAGGTCTCGTCCCACTCGAACTCGCAGCAGAACTGGTCCTGCGCGCACACCGCCTCGCAACACTGACGATCAGCGCACCATGGCCCCTGGTGGGGCTTGCAGCAATCACCCAGCCCGTCCTCGCCGCAGACGGGGACGTTGCACTTGGCGTTGGCCAGCTCCACGCAGCTGGGATCCCATTCTGACTCGCAGCAGTATGAATCGATCTCGCAGACGGTGCGGCAGCAGTCGAAGTCGCTGCAGCCGGGGGTGAAGTGGTCGGTGAAGCAGCTCGGTGCCTGGGGCGAGCCGCAGCCTTGGGCGCAGCGTTCGCCGGCCAGATCGGCACAGAGGCCATCCCAAGCGATCTCGCAGCAGAACGGTTCGGTCTGGCAGACCGACTCGCAGCAGTAAGGATCGTCACAGTACGGCGTGTCGTGCGGCACTGTGCAGGATCCGTTGCAGCCGCTGGCGCAGCCGACGGTCCCGCAGCAGATCGAACGGGCGAGGTTGGCACACGCCAGGTCCCAGCCATCGGTGCAGCAGCCAGGCAGCTGCGCACAGACCGCGGTGCAGCAGGCGAGTTCCTCACAGCCCGGCGTGTCGCCGTGCTCGGTGAAGCAACTGCCCACGCACGGGCAATTCCACTCAGGTTCCTGCTTTTCGCAGAGGTTGCCGGCCAGGCTGGTGCAGTTGCCGTCCCAGCGGTTGGTGCAGCAATCCGGATCGAACGAGCAGACCGCGTTGCAGCAGTATGGATCATCGCAGCCGGGCGACTGGTGCTGGCTGAAGCAGGACCCCGTTCCGGGGCAGGTGTTGGGCGCGATGCAGATCGCCAGCGCAACTTCGACGCAACGCTCATCCCAACTGGACTGGCAGCATTCCGGCTCGACGCTGCACACCGCCGCCGCGCATGCCTCGTTGGCGCAGCTTCGGGTCACGTGGACCGTGAGACAGTCGCCGTTGCCCCCTTCCGATCCGCCCGGGGGATCGCAGCCTTGGACGGCCATCCGGACGCAGATCGCATCCCAGCTCACCTCGCAGCAGTATGGATCGAGGGTGCCACAGATGAACTCGCAGCACGTCGGGTCGGAACAGGCTGCAGCGGTCGACGCCACGAAGCACGACCGCAAGCTGTCATCGCCGCAGGCCTCGATGGCTCCACTGCAGAGTTCAGTCGCCTCCTGCACGCAGGAGCCGTCCCACAGCTCCTCGCAGCAGAACGGATCGATCTCGCAGACGGTCTGGCAGCATTTCGCATCGCTGCACGTGGGGAGGCCGTGGCTGCTGTAGCAGGAGCCGCTCAGCAGGTCGCCGCAGCCGTTGCAGTTCGAGGTCGCGAAGGCCGCGCAGGCGATGTCCCAGCCCACCTCGCAACAGCGCGGATCCGCGAAGCACGTCTCGTCGCAGCAGTTGGGGTCGTCACAGCCGGTCGTGTTCGGGTGCGGCACGAAGCAGCTTCCGAAGACCGGATCGAACGGGGTTCCCTGGCACTCGCGGATCTCGGCGCACCGCGCTTCTGCCCCCGTCACGCACGCTGCATCCCACGAGACCGCACAGCAGAACGAGTCATACGTGCAGACGGTGTCGCAGCAGACCTGATCGCGGCACCCCACCCCATCGTGCACGGCGAAGCAGTTGCCCGACTCGGGGTCGCCACAGACGCAGGTCAGGCCCACGCAGTTCTCCGCCGCAAGGATGGCGCACGCCAAATCCCACCGGACCGTGCAGCAGAAGTCATCCGCCGCGCACACCAGTTCGCAGCACGTGGCATCACGGCAGAACGGCGTCGGGTGGCTCAAGCAGCAATCGCCTGCATTGGGCGAGCCGCAGCCAAGCTCCTCGCACTCGGCGATGGCCAGCTCAACGCACGGCGTGTCCCACGTGACGATGCAGCACGACGGTTCGATCGCGCAGACCGTGGCGCAACAGTCGGGGTCGTCGCAGTTCGGCAGCGCATGCTCGACGAAGCAGCTTCCCACCGGGTCACCGCACTCCAGGCACTCTTCACGCGCGGTCTGCACGCAGTTCCCATCCCAGTTGGTCACGCAACATGTGGGATCGACCGCGCACACCAGGTCGCAGCACTCGGCATCGTCGCAGAACGGAAGCTCGCTCTCGGAGAAGCAGTCCCCTGCGCCGCTGCCGCCGCAGGTCAGGCATTCCGTCGAGGCCGTGTTCACACAGTCGGCATCCCAGGAAATGTCGCAGCACGCGGGATCGATCTCGCACACCGCCGAGCAGCACGCAGCGTCGTCGCAGGCCGGCGTCCCATGCGCCGTCAGGCAGCTGCCGGAACCATCCTCGCCGCAGAACGCCGTCGTCGTCGTGCAGGCGCGATTCGTTCGCCCGGGGGTGTCCACACCGAAGGCCGTTTCCTGAATCAGGGCGCGCCATTCGCCCTCATCAGCACCGGTCCCCTCGCAGCGCCACGCATGCAGCGGGGCTTGGCTGTCACCATCAGGCACGGTGATGGGCCCAACGGCATAGTCCGTCGCCGGGCAGTAGTTGCAGCCGAACGTCTCGCTGTTGGTCGCTGTGCGCCGCAGGCTGACCGCATCGATGATGACGTCCCACGGCGGCGGGCCCGCGTCGGCCGGGACCTGACGCGCCACCAGCCGGCAAGCATTGCCTGAATCAAGGTCATCGCCGGGCGTTGGCTCCGTCGCGACCGGGACATACTCGGGGCTCGACGCGAACGGGCGACGGTACGTGAGCAGGACCGTCAGGTTGCGTTGCGCCGGATTGCCAATCGGCAGGACCGATGGCGCGCTGAGGTCCAGTTCAGGAGTGCGCAGCACCGGGATGTTCGGTGTCGGCAGGTTGTAGACCGGGAGCGTTCCCGGCTCCTGCTCTTGAAGCACGAGCGCGTAGCCGGCCGACAAGCCGTCCCGCTGGAACTGAAGGCCCGTCAGGTCAATGGACCGGAGGATCACGCCCTGGTCCGGCAGTGCCTGGTCATCCAGATCACGGCCGATGATCAGCAACGTGTAGCCAGCAGGCAGAGTTCCGTTCCACGCGTAGTTGCTGGGGAAACTGTCCTGCGGGATCCGCAACTCGATGTAGCGCTGCTGCAGCGGCGTGGCCGTAGAGGGAACGCCCAAGCGAATCTCGTTCAGCGTGATGTTCGGGATGCGGAACTGGCCACCACCATTGATGGGGCTCGTCGCGAAGTTCACCAGCGTGGCCAGCACGGTGCCGTCGGCATCGTTCAAGATGCCGTCGCGCGTGAAGTCGGCGCACGGCGAGTAGGTGCCGGACGAACGCAACTGCTGGAAGACCGTGATGTCGGCAACCGTGACCTTCTTGTCGTTGTTGAGGTCACCCACGAAGACGTTGTCGCAGATGGTCGAATCGCCACGAGCCGCGGGGGCCGCGACCACGGCAAGCATGCTGAGCATGACCACGACGGCAGCGCGAAGGCAACGGTCCGCAATGGACCGCACCGTGCTCGGAACGGATGGCTCGTGGGATCGGAACATCATGGGGAGTCGTGCCTGCCGGAACGCCCGGATAAGTGTACGGACCGCACGCGCACACGCCAGCGTGGGTTCGACACAATCACGAACTTCACGTGCCCTCCTGCCCGGCCAAACGGCCCCACTTGCGGGTTCGCCCCGCGTAATCGGACAGCGCTCGATCAAGGGCCGCGGCGTCGAAGTCGGGCCACAGCGTGCTGGTCACGTGCAGTTCGGCATAGGAGATCTGCCAGAGGAGGTAGTTCGACACGCGGCTCTCGCCCGCCGTCCTGATCACGAGGTCAGGATCCGGGAGCCCGGCGGTGTACAGGCTGTCCGAGATCACCGTCTCATCGATCGACGACGGGGCCAGCGTTCCCGCCCGGACGCGCTCGGCGATCGAGCGGACCGCCGCCACGATCTCGCTGCGCGAGCCGTAGTTCAGCGCCAGGCAGAGCGTCAGCCCCGTGCACGATGCGGTGCGCCGCTCGGTGGCATCGAGTTCATCGAGCACACGCTGCGGCAAGCCATCCCTCGACCCCAGGTGCCGGAACCGGACATTGCTGGCCGCCAGCGCCTCGCGCTCGGCCGCGAGTTGCAGCGCGGCCAGCTCCATCAGGCCCGCGACCTCGTCTGCGGGTCGGTTCCAGTTCTCCACGCTGAAGCTGTACAGGGTCAACACCTCGATGCCCAGCGTGCCGCATCGCTCGGTGAGCTCCTTCGCTCGCTCCGCACCGGCGGCGTGACCAATCAGTCGCGACTGACCCCGCGCCTGCGCCCAGCGCCCGTTGCCATCCATGATGACGGCGATGTGACGGGGAAGCCGCGTCGGCGCATCGCTCGCGGTGGCAGCGGCAGCGCTTGTGGTGGGCGAAGCGGTCACGGCTTGCCGTTCCACTGGACCATCGGTGAGTAAGAAAGGACCCAGCCCTGCCAGCGGATGAGCGTGACGAGGGACTGGGCCTGGATGTGCCGTGACGGATGCATGGATCAGTCGTCGACCCGTTCGACGTAGAGCACGCGCGGCTGCTCGCCGGGCCGGTCGACGTTCGAACGATCGACCAGCATCACGTACCGCGTGTCTTCGATCACATTCTCGCGCTCCGAGGCATCCCAACGACCCGTCGCCGGGTTCTGCGTGAACGACCGGATCCGGATGTAGACCGTGAAGACATCACTGCGCGTGGTGACCAGGTTCGCGATGCCCGAGAGCAGCATGTTGGTCTCTTCGGGGTCGCCGAAGCTGGTGTCAGCTTCCGCCAGGGACGACTCCGCGAAGTTCTGCGGGAAGACGTAGCCCGCCTGCCCCTGCTGCACGTTGTCCGGCTCGAAGTCGTACTGCAGCGTCATCGGGATGCGATCGGTCGAGAGCTTGGCATCGAGGAAGCCTGTGGCTCCGACGCCAGGCGAATCCCAACCAAGGCCGGCTGCGGGATTGTTCGCATCCAGCAGGTAGGGATCACGACCGGCGTACCGCATGGACCAGCTGCGCGAGTACGAGGTTGGCGGCGCTCCGTTGGGAACGAGCCCGGCTTCGCGCCGAAGCAGTGCGAGCTCGCCCAGCGACATGATGCCCTGTCCGCGACGCATCCCGGCGTGGAAGCCGTATGCAGGGTTCGAGTAGTTGGGGTCCTCGAGGCCGCGGTCACCGTACTCGGCGAATGGTGAGTTGAACGGCTGGTTGAACGGCGTCGCCATCGGCCGCGCCTCACGATAAGTGGCGATCGCTTCGGGCACGCGCACGCGCGGGCCGTTGGTCGACACGTTCTCGCCGAGGCCGAACGGGAATCCACCCGCGAGCGGTCCATAGATGTCCAGCAAGGCATCCGACTCGTTGCCGAGCGTGGACGGATTGATGACTCCTGCCACGCCACGCGGATGCTGGTCGTTGTAGGCAAGCGCCCCCATGTGCGGCAACGAACGCATGACCTCCACGGGCGCGGTGTTGATGTTGACCAGGCCCGGCGTGAGCCGGCCTGAGAAGCCATTCGCCAAGCGCGGCGAACGATCCTCGGCCAGCGCTGCGTTCTGTGCCGGGGTGAAGACCGTTCCATCGAAGGTGGTCAGCGACCGATCGAAGAACTGACGTCCGGGGCCATCGACCGTGAAGGCATCGAACACCGCCGAACCCGCCGGCAGGGCCGGATTGAAGGGATACTTCGGCGTCAACACCTGGCGGCTATAGCGCGGATCCGGCACGGTCTGGTCGTGATCGGCCCGACGCGTGGGGTCGTACGGGAACGACAGGCGGTTCGGACTGCCGCCGACGCGTATGCCGTTGTCGCCGAAGGTCGTCGGCGGACCGATCCACCAGTCGGCGAGCTCGGGGTTGGCTTCGATGTCGCGCTCGGAGATCGACAGCAGTTCGGGAAGCGTGAACTCGATACGACCGAGATCGTCATTCCAGATCGGCCCCCAGATCGGGACCATGGCGATCTCGGCAACCGACTCGAAGTCGCCGTCGCGCTGGATCATCTGGAACGAAGCATCCATCGGGAATGGGTACTGGTAGAGGTCGGCGATGTCGTCGCTGCCGCCGCGCAGTTCGCCGGTGGCGGGATCGATCTGCCACTGATCATCGAGCGGCGCAGCCTTGTCGCCGTTGAACACGGTGCCGCTCCCGCTGCCGCCGGCATAGCGGTAGCCGTCGTAGGCCTTCAGGTTGCCCGTGAAGACCGTCTGGCTCGGGAACGCGGTGGGCTTGCCCCAGATCGGCGATCCGGCGATGGGGAGGCGTGACTGCTTGAGCATCCAGAGTGACTGGCCGTTGCCGTCGGGATCGAGCGCAGCAGGCCAACTGGATCCCTTGCCGAAGCCCTGGCGCTGCACCCCCTGCTCCCAGTAGGTGCGCTGCGGGTTCTGTGCCTCGCTCACGAAAGGTTCGCCCGCACGCGCGATCACGAAGTTCGGCGAGCGCTCGTCGGCGTCGATCGTGCCGCCACCATCGACGTCCCAGGCCCACGCGCGAGCCGAACGCGTCCAGACCGCGTAGAAGTCATCAAGCGATGTGCCACTGGCGGTGCTGGTTCCGGCCGGCAGCAGCATGGCATTGAAGTAGCGAAGGCTCGGCTGGCCCAATGCCCCCGCCGCAAGCAGTGCGGCTTCCGGCGTCGGCGGGATGAATGCGCGTTCGGTCAGCAGGCGCTCGATGCTGTCCGAGAGCGTCTGCTGCTGCTGGTCGATGGTGTTGTCGAAGCGAGATCG
>CAIYOC010000037.1 GCA_903927725.1 uncultured bacterium
CCCGGGACCGTTACGACCGGGGATCCAAGGGAGTCCGGCACGCCACGGCATGCCGGAGAAAGCAGGAGGGAAGAAAGACATGGGACAGAACACGATCACCACCGCCATTGCCGCCACGCTGCTGGCCTCGTCCGCAGCATCGGCCGCGATCTCGGCCAACGCCGCCACCATCAACCTCTCGGCCAATGGTGCTGCGCAGACCGTCAACAACAGCGCCACGGACCTGGGTGACGGCCGCTTCGCCCACACGGGCTTCTGGGCCAGCAATGGCATGCTCGTGCAGTGGAGCAACCTGATCACCAGCTACTCGGTGGTCAATGGCGTCGAGACGGCCTACGTCTCCGGCGGCTTCACGATCAAGAACAACAACGCCACGACGCCGCTCGTGCTCGACCTCAGCGTGCTGATGGCCGGCTCGATGGGTGCGGGTGCGACGTATGCCGGTTCGGCTGGCGGCCAGGGCGTGAACTTCTCGTTCAGCTCGGGTTCGCTCGGTTCCACCGCAGGCGCGCCCGTGTGGGCAGGTCTGGTCAACGGAACGCAGGTCGGCGGTGTGATCACCTCGACCCAGACCGTCAACCCGTTCTCGCTCGCGAGCTTCGCACCACAGTCGTTCAACGGCTCGGCCGGCTCGGTGACGAGTGGTGTCGGCATGCGCCTGCGCCTCTCGATCTCGGCGGGCATGGAATCAAGCTTCAGCGGGGCCTTCTCGGTCTCGTCGGTCCCCGCACCTGGCGCGGTTGCGCTGGCTGGTGCGGCTGGGCTGCTCGGTGGCCGTCGCCGCCGCTAACGGACTCTTTCTTCCTGTCACCGCGGAGGGAGCGGTGACATCTACCCACGCGAAACCGCGGCGCTCCCCACGAGTGCCGCGGTTTCGTTTTTGCCGATGGTGCGCTGGCAGCTCGCCGGTCGCCGGCGCGAGCGCTCAAGGAGCCTTGAGGTCCTTGGCCTGCGGCAGGTCGCTGATCGACGCAATGCCGAAGGTGCGCAGGAACTCGCCCGTCGTGCCGTAGAGCATGGGCCTTCCGATCTCCTCGCTGCGGCCCACGATGCGGACCATGCGACGCTCCATCAGGCTGCGCAGCACTTCGCCGCAGGCCACGCCGCGGATCGCCTCGATGTCGGCGCGAAGGATCGGCTGCCGGTACGCCACGACAGCCAGTGTTTCCAGGGCTGCTTGCGTCAGGCGGGCCTGGGCACGTTCACCGCGCAGCCTCGCCACGACCGGACCGAGCGCCGAGATCGTCATGACCTGGCGGCCACCGGCAACCTGTTCGATGCGGAACGTCCGGCCCGTTGCCTCGTAACCGGCGTTGAGTTCGTCGATCGCCGCACGGACCTGTGGTGCACCGAGCTCAAGGCCCAGCACATCCGCGATGCGGCCATCGGCCATCGGTCGGTCGGCCGCCAAGAGCACGGCCTCGACACGCTGCGACAGCGGAAGGTCCGCGCAGGGCACCTCGCGCGCCGGCGTGGATTCAGTCTCGTGCTCGCTCACGAGCCTCGACCCGCGAGGGCCACACGGACCGCCGCGCGACGCTGGGCGCGCTCGATCTGTTCACGCTGCTCGAGGGTGAGCGGATTGGGGTTGGTGGCGTTCGCGCGAGCATTGGCCTCGACGAGTTCCGTCTGCGCCTTGCCTGCATCGATCCCGCCTGCATCCTCGGCGCCATCGACGAGGAGCGTGAGGGCATCGCCCTGCATCTGTGCGAAGCCGCCGTCGATCACGAACCATCGCGACTGGCCGCTGGCCAGGTCGAGCCGGGCCGCGCCGGTACCAAGCTTGGCGAGGAACGCGCTGGCACCGGGTGCCACGCCCTTCTGGCCATCCCAGGCCTGGAAGGTGGCGTAGGAAACCTGCTCGTCGAGCAGCGAGTCGGACGGGGTGACGATGGTGCAGCGGAAAGTGGCCATGGGTGCTCCGTGGGTCGGGAATGGTAGTGGCTTGCCCGCGTCGGGTGCGTCATCGATTGCGGGTGCGGGCACACGGATAACCGCGCCCCTGCCTACTGCGGCAGGCCGCGCAAGGCCAGCGAACTGTTTCGAAACCGCGGATCCTCGGTCACCTCGCGCAGGATCCAAGGTGCAAGCCACGCCGGTGGCTCGACTGGGGTGTCCACGCTCGGCAGCTCCACCTCGGCAAGCCACAGGTCAAACCCGATGAAGCCATCGATTTCCCAGTGAAGCGAGCCATGCGCCACGACATGACGGACCTTGCTCAGGCGGCGACCGAGCGTCTGTGGCCAGAGCTCCTCGAAGGCCGTTGCATCGAGCGTGTGCTCCTCTTCATGGCGCACGAGGCCTGTGCCCGACTTGCGGGTCATGGTGCAGTGGACGTTGCCGTCCGGATCGATGGCGCGCCGCAAGCGCGCACCGTGGCGAATGCCATCCGGGCCGAGCAGGTAGCCCTGCTCGATCCGGATCGATGACCGCACGGCGGGCAGTTGGGGCTCGCCAAGCAGGAGCCAGGCTCGCTCGATTTCCAGATGAGGCGTGATGCGTTCGGCGTCGCGATCGGCGCGTTGCCCGCCATCGTGCTCGTTCGCGCGCCCGCTCATGATCGGCCGCTCATGTGCCCCGCAGCGACAGGAGCGGCGCACACTGTGCGATGAGGTTGGCCAGCACGAGCTTCTGGTTGACGTTGCTCGAGACCGATCGTTCGGCATCGATGAGTGCATCCACGCACGCCGCCAGAGCATCGACGCGATCGGTGGAACCGGACGTCGACGCGGCGAGCAACCGCTCTTGCACGATGCGCCCGAGCACAGCCATGAGCAAGCCCAGTGCCTTGCGGTTGGCGGCGTCCTTGCTGGCATCGGGATTGGCCTTCACCACGCGCTCGGCGAACGCCGACACGAGCTCGGACATCGCTTCGGCCATGGACGGCCCGACCGCGCCACGCTCCAGATCCGTGACGATCGCCTGAAGTTGCTCGTTCCACGCGTGCAGGCCATGCTCGATGGCCTCGAGCGCCAGCCCCGGACTGCCACCGGCGAATCCGACGACCCAGTCGAGCGCAGGGGTCGCCGGATCGAGCCGTCGGTCGACCCACGCCTGCATGGACCCAGGATCGAGGGGACCGCACGGCACGCGTTGGCAACGGCTGCGGATCGTGGGCAGCAGCCGGTCCTCGTGCGACGCCACCAAGATGATCGTCGTGTGCGGCGGCGGTTCCTCGAGGGTCTTGAGCAGCGCGTTCTGGCCATCGGTGTCGAGCAGCTCGGCTTCATCGATGATGAAGACCTTCCCCGCACCGAGCACCGACGAGTGAGAGACGCGCGACTCATGCACGTGACCGTCGCCCGACGATCCGCCGATCATCTGCTCTCGCAGGAGCCCGATGGGGATGTTGAGCTGCTTGCGATCGCGCAGTTCCCGGTCGGCGCTGGTGGCCGCGAGTTCCTTGCGGATCAGGTGCACATCAGGGTGCGTGCCCTGGCGCAACAGCTCGGCGCTGCGGGAATCACGCAGCGGCGCGAACGAGCGCAGGCATTCGGACGTCGACTCAGGATCGACGAGGAGCGCCGCGAACCGCACCGCGAGCGTGCACTTGCCCACGCCCATCGGACCAGACACGATCCACGCGTGGTGCGGCCGGCCCGAACCGAGTGCCTGCGCAAGCCGGCGCTGGGCGACCTCCTGGCCGAGCAATCCTTCATCGATGGCCACGCGGGCGAGCGCCGAGAGCACACCATCGCCACCAGGCGGAGGCGGCTCCGGCGTCGACTCGGTTCGGCGGCGCGGTGCGGACTTGCCTGGCCGGGGTGCCTTGCTCACTTGGGCACCTCGACGAGCGTGGGTGGTTGCGCCCGGAGCTTGCTCGGATCGCTCTTGTCGTAGGGCAGCATGAGTGCTTCGCCGTTCACCAGGTGCTTGGGAAACCTGCGCAGGACGGCCTCGACTTCGGCCGAGTAGAGCGTGCTCCGCGGGTCGTAGGCATCCTTGCCGAAGACGCCCACGCACACGCTGCTGGTCTTCGTGCCGCCGTCATGGAAGACATACGCCTCGATGCCCCGCGTGCGCAGTTGCTTGCAGTAGCTCTCGGCGCGCTGCTTGACATCGGCGAGCGACAGTTCACCGGAGCCGAGGTCGCTCCACACGGCGACCTGGACCGAATAGAGCGGATTCTGGTTGGGGAAGCGTTCACGCGCGCGGCGGATGTCGAACTGGCCCATGGCGCCTGGATTGGCCTCGAAGCGCGTGAGCATGGCGAGCGCAAAGGGACGCGCACGGCCATCGACGATCTGCTTGACCTGCTCCAGCTGCTGCTTGGCACGCGGATCGGTCGGTGCAGAGAACGAACCCATGAGCACCGCGCTGCCACCCCCCACTTGGCGCACATAGGCACCCTCAAGCTGCGGCCATCGTGTGCGGATCGACTTGAGCGCCGACTGTGCGCGTGCGGCGTGGTCATCCTGGGAAAAGGTCTGCAGCACGATCCCCCACGCCTCGCCATCGCCATCAGGATCAAGATCGGATGTCGTGCTTGAACGAGCCGTCCGGGGCGCTTCGAGATCGACGGGCTTGGGCGCGAGGTCCTCGTCGGAAGGCGAGGCCGCTGCGTCGGTAGCGGGTGTTGGTCGTGATCCCACGGAGGCGGTCGATGCCGCGGCTGCCGAAGCGGTGGTGGTGGCTGGTACCGCTGGATCAGCCCCGCCAGGCGGTGCGAATCGCTTCGGGGGCAGGCGAGTGGTGGCACTGGCCCCCTGCTTGGCCTTGGGGGCCGCAGGCTCGGGAAGCTCGTCATCCCACTGCAGACTGGCTGACTCGGTCGCGGCCGCAGGCTTGGGTTCCGTGGACTGCGGGCCCTCACAGGCGGGGATCACGCTGACGGTCAGGACGAGGGCCAACCAGAGGTTCGAAAATTGGGTTTTATTGGCCATAACACTCCACTGGATGGTTGTCGGCCCGCGGGCGCGTGCGGCGCGGGATCATAAGCGGATTGTGTCGGGATTTCGCGCGATATTCGTCGTTGGTGGCGTTGAATCCCTCAAGAATGAAGCGGCCGTGTGTCGATACCCTCTTTTGCGGCTCACACATCCTGTTGTGTGTGAACCAGCCGCAGCCACCATGGATGTCCCTGACAACCTTGGGCGGTGCCGAGGAAGGACTCAAGGCCCGTCTACCTGGAGTTTGCCATGTCGATTGACTTGCGAAACGACGGCACCTCGGCCCTCAGTCCGACCCTGAGCGCTGCCCCTGCTTTCACCGATCGCTCCTCATGCTGCGGTTCGACCGTCGCGGTCCACGGACTGCGACTGACCACGGCGTGCTGCAGCGAGCCCGCACCAGCAGGCAATGACCCTGCACCTGAGTCCGAGCACGATCGGCGCCTTGATCAGCTTCGCGCCATGCCCGATGTGCGGCAAGCCAAGATCGCCAAGATCAAGGAACAGCTCCAGCAGGGGTCGTACGACCCTGATGTGGTCCTGAACAAGGCCATCGAGCGCATGCTCGACGAGATGGATTGATCGCCGCCCACGCGGCCTCCACAAGCCACTGACCGTCACGGAACGATGGTCAGCCGAACAGTGCCGCCCGTGAGCGGGCGCTGTTCATCGATCTATGCTGCAGACCATGACCACCGTGAGCTGCGGCGTCCTTGGGCTGATCGCGTCGACTGCCGTGGCGCAAGTGGCGCCACCCAACGGCATGCGCGTGAGCGACGTGCGCCACGACGCACTCGTGCACTGCACCGTGGTCACGCAGCCTGGCACGCTGATCGATGACGCCACCATCGTGATGAAGGATGGCTGGATCGTGGCAGTCGGTCCAGCTGCCACCACGCCGATCCCCGCCGGCGCGACCGCGCATGACTGCACCGGCCTGACGGCCTACGCAGGATTCATCGAGTCCTACCTGCCGATCGACACGACGACCCAAGCCCGCGCCGCTGCATCGCAGGCCGACGCCCATTGGAACCCACGGGTCACGCCGCAGGTGCGTGTGCGCGATGCGCAACTGCCCGCGGCATCGATGCGTGATGGTCTTCGTGATGCGGGTTTCTGCGTCGCTGCAGCGTGGCCATCGGCCGGTGCGATGCGTGGCAGCGGTGCCGCCTTCACGCTTGCGGCAGACGATGCCAATGTGATGTGGTTGGGCAATGACTTGGGCCAGGTCGCGGCCTTTGACCGCTTCACGCCGCCCGAGGGCCAAGAACCGCCCTTCGACAGCCCGAGGGCGGTTGCCTATCCCGCTTCGCGCATGGGTGCAATCGCGCTGGTGCGACAGGTCATGCGCGATACGGCATGGAACAAGCAGGCCACGACGGCCTGGCTCACGCAGCCGACAGGCCAGGAGCCACCGCGCGCCAGTGCCGCCTTGGCGGCGCTCGCACCATGCCTGCCCAAGTCCGGTGCCCGCGCGCTCCCCTTCGTCGTCGAATGCAGCGATGAACACGCCGTCCTCCACACCAAGGGCCTGCTGGACGAAGCAGGCTGGATCGGTTGGTGCATCGCGAGCGGTCTGGAGTTCCGCGAACTCGATGCAGTCGTCGCCACGCGACTGTCGCTCGTGGTGCCGCTCGATTTCGCCAAGGCTCCCGACCTCACCAACCCCAGGCGTGCCGACCAGATCTCGCTGCGTGAGCTCGGTACCTGGGCGTGCTCGCCCATGAATCCCGCGCTGCTCGCGGAGCGTGGCGTGACGATGGCACTGACCACGCATCGCTTGAAGGATCGCGGCGACCTGCACGCACGCCTGCGCACGGCGGCAGAGCATGGGCTCTCGGCCGATGCCGCACTCGCTGCACTCACGACCACGCCGGCAACCCTGCTTGGCCTCGGCACGACGCATGGTCGCATCGCACCCGGCTCGATGGCCAACGTCACGCTCATGGAGGGCACGCTTGCCTCCAAGGGCGCGCAGGTGCGGCGGGTCTGGGTCGCCGGCCGGCAGTCGATCGTCAAGCCGCAGCCGGTGCTGCCGATCGACGGTGGCTTCGTGATGACCTCGGGCAACCGATCGATGCGTGGATCCATCGACCTCAAGAAGGGCAGCATCAGCCTGATGAAGCCACCGGTCGAAGGTGCCGAGACTGGATCGAAGCCCGAGTTCGCCAAGGCCGACAAGATCGACCTCGGTCAACGCACGATCTCGTTCGTGGCGCCGGCGGGGACGCTCGATGCCGCTGCACGCGTCCGGGTCGTGGGTGAGGCCGACGGTGCCGCGATCCGGATCGAGACCGTCACCCCACGCGGTGAACGCACCGTGTGGACGATGGTCGCCGATCCGACCGTGCCCACAGTCGATGGTGCCGACGCGACTGCGGGCGGCGCGAAGGAACCCGCTGATGCTGCCGCCGGTGCGCCTGACGTCGCGGCTGCCACGTCGACGGAGACCGAAGCGTCGACCCGGAAGGACTCGCGCCATCCTGCCGCCATGGCCCTGCTCTCCACGGCGCCCTTCGGGGACGCGGGTGTTCGCTTCGAGCGGACCGACAAGGGCGACCGTGTGCCTGCACCGATGCAGCGCACGGTCTTCCGCAACGCCACGGTCTGGACGAGCTCCTCTGCGGGCATCATCGAAGGCTGCGACATGCTCATCGACGGTGGCAAGGTCGCTGCCATCGGTCGCGCGCTCGCCGTGCCGGCCGGCACGCTCGAGATCGACTGTGCCGGCCGCCACATCACCCCTGGCCTGATCGATTGCCACAGCCACACCGGTGTGCTGGGAGAGGTCAACGAGTGGACCCAGGCGTGCACCGCCGAGGTAGGCATCGGCGACGTGATCGATCCCACCGACATCAACTGGCATCGGCAGCTTGCCGGCGGCCTGACCGCTGCGAACCAGCTCCATGGGAGCGCCAACCCGATTGGTGGTCGCAACAGCGTGGTCAAGCTCAAGTGGGGTGAGCCAGCTTCGGCCTTCCCGATCCCGGATGCCAAGCCCGGCATCAAGTTCGCCCTCGGCGAGAACGTGGTGCGACCGCGCGATCGCTACCCCGATACCCGCATGGGCGTCGAGGCCTACATGCGCGATCGCTTCCGCGCGGCTGCCGAGCAACGCGCCGCGCTCGCGCGCTGGAATGCGCTTCCGGGTGCAACGCGTTCACGAACCGTGCCGCCCCACGTGGACGATGAGCTCACCGTGCTCGGCGAGATCCTTGCCGGCGAGCGCGTCGTGCACTGCCACTCGTACCGGCAGGACGAGATCGTGATGCTGCTTGACCTTGCCGATGAACTGGGGTTCAAGGTCGCCACCCTCCAGCACATCCTCGAGGGCTACAAGGTCGCCGATCGCATCGCGCGCCATGGTGCGGGAGCGAGCAGCTTCAGCGACTGGTGGGCGTACAAGATGGAAGTCATGGATGCCGTGCCGCACAACGGCGCGGTCATGGCGGGCCAGGGTGTGCTCACGAGCTTCAACTCAGACAGCGACGAACTCGCGCGACGGCTCAACACCGAGGCGGCGAAGGCGTGCCGCTACGGCGGGCTCGAACCTGCCGAGGCACTGAAGTTCGTGACGATCAACCCGGCGATCCAGCTGGGCATCGGCCAACGGACCGGCAGCCTCGAGGCAGGCAAGGATGCGGACCTGGTCGTGTGGACCACCGACCCCTTGTCGAGCTACGCCCTCTGCGACCAGACATGGATCGAGGGCGTGAAGCGCTTTGACCGTACGCTGGACCGCGCGCGCCGCACGGAGGATTCTGCCCTTCGCGCCCAGCTGCTCGAAGCCGCGTTCGAGCAAGGTGGGATGGATCGACCGCCGAGCAGGCCAGAGTCGGATGGCGGCGGCCGACGCCGCGGGCCGACACTGCTTGCCCGCATGCTCGACACGCGCGAAGAGGCGTTCTGGGAGATGTACCGACGTGGCCAGGATCCCGCGGCCGTGCGATCGGGCGAGTGTGGATGCGGCGCAGCCATGACCATTTTCGGTGGAGGTGACCAGTGAAGTCGTTCATCCTGACCATGGCGCTCTGTTCGGCGGCCTACGCCCAGAACTCGACGGCGCCCAGCCCCGCTCCCAAGCAGGTGACCTGCATCCGCAACGTCACTGTCCACACGATGGATCCTGCCTTCACGGTCGTTCCTGATGCAGCGGTCGTGATCGGGGCTGATGGCCGCATCGAACGCATCGTGCCCGCTGCGCAGGCACCGATGGACGATGTGCCGACCTTCGATGGACAGGGTCGCCACCTGTGGCCAGGCTTCATCTCGAGCGCCACCACGATGGGCCTGATCGAGGTGCAGCAGGTCCGTGCCACCGATGACCGCACGGAAGTCGGCCAGTTCCATCCCGAAGTCGAGGCGTGGATCGCCGTCAATCCCGACAGCGACCTGCTTGCCGTGGCTCGTGCCAACGGGATCCTGGGTGCGCTCGTCTTCCCCCAAGGTGGCCGCGTGAGCGGCACGGCGAGCATGATCCAGCTCAACGGCTGGGACACCCACGACCTGGTGTTGCGCAAGGACAGCGGGGTCATCGTGCGCTGGCCAGCGACCGAGCCGACCGTGCAGTGGTGGACGCGCTCCACTCCCGACGACCAGGAGAAGCGGATCAGCCGCGACCTGCGAGAGGTGCGTGAGTTCTTCACGCGTGCGAAGGCGTATGTCGCCGCGCGTGATGCCGGATCCACCCAGATGGACGACCTGCGGTTCGAAAGGATGCGCCCCGTGCTGGCGGGCAAGGCACCGGTCTATCTCGAAGCCAGCAGTTCGGGCCAGGTCGCCAGCGCCGTGACGTGGGCCGTGGCCGAGGGTCTCAAGCCCGTCATCGTCGGTGGTGCCGGTGCACTCGAGCAGGCTGATCTGCTGCGCGCGCACGACGTGCCGGTGATCGTCGTTGGGGTCCACCGCCTTCCACAGTGGGCCCACGAAGCGTGGGATGCACCCTTCACGCTGCCGGCGCGGCTGGCCGAAGCGGGCATCAGGTTCTCGATCGCGACCGGCGACGAACCAAGCAACGACCGCAACCTCCCGCACCATGCTGCGACTGCCGTCGCGCATGGTTTGCCTCACGACAAGGCCGTGGCGGCGATCACGCGCGACGCGGCCATGATCGCCGGCGTGGGTGATCAGCTCGGTTCGATCGTCCCGGGCATGCGTGCGAGCATGATCCTGTGCAGCAGTGATCCGCTTGATGTGCGCACGCCCGTCGAGGCTGCGTGGATCGACGGCCGCCGGCTCGACCTGTCGAATCACCAGACGAGGATGCTCGAGAAGTATCGACGCAAGTACGAAGCCCCCAAGCCGTGAACGGCCGGTGGCCGGAAGTGTTGGATGGAATCGCCCTGGGTGGCCCCCTGGGTGGCCAGGGTTGCGGGAAACAGCGGGTTCAGGCCGCGTCGATGACCGAGTAGCGGTCGAGATTCAGGGTGACGAGTTCCCCGTCATCCTTGCGCAGCTCGAGGCGATCGAGCCAGAGGCGATCCTGGTGCGCGTGGGCGAACCATGAGCCGGTCTTGGCCTGGCGCCAGCGGACCACGACGCCCTCGACCGCAGTGGTCCACACCTGGGCGACCTGGGGCATCTGTTGCATCACGCGCACGCGCGTGCCGGGCTGGAGCGCAAGTCCTTCGAACATGGTCGGGGAGTATAGCCGTGCCTCACGCGAGGTCGGCCGGTGCAACGATCGCCCGGCAGAGTCCCTCGCGCCACGACGCACCGCAACGACGCGCGATCAGCGCATTGACCTGCTCGATGGTCACGCCACGCAGGTCGGACGTGAGTTCGTCGAGCGTTCGGAGCCGGCCGTAGGTGAACCAGTCGCTGGCCAGGGCCATGGCACGGGCCGACGTGCTCTCCTCGCTCATGACCAAACGGCTGAGGATGCCGATGCGTGCGCGCTCAAGTTCGTCGGCATCGATGCCCCGCTCGAGCCGTTCGAGCTCCCGCAGGATGCAGTCCAGGGTCTCTTGTGCCCGCTCGGGGCGCGATCCCGCATAGATCGTGACCCGACCAAGGTCCCGGCCGGCAGAGTACGAACCACCCACGCTGTAGCAGAGCCCGCGGCGTTCACGAACTTCGTCGAACAGCCGGCTGCTTGAGCCACCCCCGAGGACACGCGCGGCCAGCCGCATGGCGTGGCGATCATCGTCGCGTGCGTTGGGTGCATCGAGTGAGAGTGCCATGTGCGTCTGGGAGGTCGGCATCACCTCGATGTGGCGGATCGAGCGCGGCGATGCACCCGGGACCATCGTGGTCGAGGATCCGGTCCATCCCGAGAGCGCACGGTCGAGCACGGCGCAGGCGGCATCGTGGTCCACGTCGCCGGCGATCCCGATCAGCGTGCCGACCGGGGTGCACCGACGATGCCAGGCCGCGCGCAGTCCGTCGGCCGTCAAGGCCTGGATGCCTTCCGGCGTGCCAAGGCCCGAACGGTTGAAGGGCTCGGGCATGCTGATCCGCTGAAGGTGCTGCATGCAGAGCTGCTGCGGTTCGTCCCGGACGGCGGCGATCGCCTGCAATCCGAGGGATTTCGCCTGTTCGACACCCTCGGGATCCATGCGCGGCGAGCGGACCATCTCGGCAAGGCATGCCAGCATGCCAGTGACGTTGGGCCCCGTGGTCACGGCCGACAGGTTCACATGGTGCACCGCCGCGGACGCGTTGCGCTGGACCCCGAGCACATCGAGCCGGCGGGCCAGTTCTTCGCTGGAGCTGCGTTCGGTGCCACGAAGGAGCAGTTCGGCGCACATGGCGCTCTCGCCCTCGCCCGCTGCACCATCGGGGTCGCCAGCGGTGCCGACCGGCGAAAGCCAGGCCACGCTCACGCTGGACATCGATGGCATGCGCTCGGAGAGCAGCCAGGCACCACAGGCCAGCTGGGTGGATCGGAAGGTCCCGGCTGTGGTCATGATGATGCTCCTGTGTGGTGGCCAAGCCGGTCGTCGAGCCAGTCATCCATGGTCACGAGGCCGGCAGTCCGGCCATGAAGCCAGCGAGCCAGGCGCAACGCGCCGATGGCGAAGAGCTGGCGGCTCACGGCGTCATGCTCGATGCGGATCGTCTCGAACGGTCCGGCGAACTGCACGGTGTGTGCACCGATCGTGTCACCCGCACGGATGCTGTGGATGCGCGATGGCTGCAACGGAGTCCCTGACCCCGCGCTCACTGCATCGGCCAAGGCCAGCGCGGTGCCTGATGGAGCATCGACCTTGCGGTGGTGGTGATGCTCGATGAGGTCGACCGCGTACTCCGATCCGAGCAAGCGGGCGGCATCACGGCAGAGCCGACGAGCCACCGCAACGCCCAACGAGGTGTTCGGAGCGACCATCACGCAGATTTTTTTTGAGGCCTCGAGCACCGCATCGCGAGCCTCGTCGTCGAGCCCGGTGGTGCAGGAGAGCAGTGCCGCATCGTGCTCGGCGGCGAGTCGCGCCGCGCGGACCGCACCAGACGCGCTGCTGAAGTCGATCACGCAGTCGATTGCTCCAACTGCTTGCGAATCAGGGGTTTTTGCATCGACCTCCAGCACCGTCCGGCACCGCGACGATGGATCCTTCGCTGCCTCGATGACCGTGCGACCCATGCGGCCCGATGCTCCGATGACGGCGATGGTGGTGTTGGTGTGCATCGTGGACGGCGTCTCTGGAGAGTCGTGTCAAGGCCCGTGGCGAACCAAAATCGGCAATTTTGGATCAAGGCCCTTTCCAACTCCCGTCGATAACGGTACAACATGTGCGGTCACCGAGGTAACGCTACGCGCCTCGTCTGACTCTCCGACCCGAAGCGTAGCCAACATGGAGCCCATCACCATGGCAAAGAAGAAGACTGCTAAGAAGGCCGCTAAGAAGGCCGCGAAGAAGACCGCCAAGAAGTCGAAGTAATTCGGCGGTTGGTCAAGCAATACACCAAGGGCCGGCCTCGAGCCGGCTCTCGGTGTTTTTGCGGCGCACTACACTTCGGCCCGTCCGCATCACCCCACGCCAACGACCATGCCACACGTCATCGCTGAACCGTGCATCGCCACCAAGGACGCCAGCTGCGTCGAGGTCTGCCCCGTCGACTGCATCCACCCCACCAAGGGCGAGGGCTCATTCGCGGAGGCCACGCAGCTCTACATCGACCCAGGAACCTGCATCGACTGCGGCTTGTGCGTGGACGAGTGCCCGGTGCGGGCGATCTTCCCCCAGGACGACCTGCCTGAGGAGTGGAAGAAGTACATCCAGATCAACGCGGATCACTACGCCAAGTGATCGGGATCCCGTGGCCCCGGGCCTGTGACCCGGGTGCTGAGCAGCACGCATCGCACCGGGCCATCGGCCCGGTTTTTGCTTGGATTCCAAGTCGATCCGAACCCCTGCCGCTCACTCGTCGGCCGGGGCTTCCTTATTCACGCCACTGGAGGCATCCGGGCGCTCGGTCCAGTCCTCGCAGCGACCGCCGAGGTTGAGTTCGGTGGGCATGGTCTTGCGGTAGCCGAGCTTGCGGGCGACCTCGAGCACGTCGGTCCAGCTCGGGAACGGCTTGCCGTTGACGCGCTTGAAGGCGTCGATGGCCATGAGCCACATGTACTGCTCGCGGCTCATCTCGCCTTCTTCGGCGCTGCGGATGAAGTCGGTGAGCCGGCGGCCGGGGCCACGTCGGCGTTCGAGGTTGGTCGGTGATGCCGGCGTGACGTCGCGGCGATCCTCGCCACTGCGCCGTTCCTGCATGCCGTAGCTGGGCTCGGGCTTGGCTGGGTCGTACGAGTCGCTCATGGTGTGGTCCTCCGCGCCGGACGGAACCGTGCGCATCCTTACACTCTACAGTGCGACACCCCCATGAGCACCCTGCCTGACGAGGATGGATTGAACTGGTTCGAGGCAGCCCTGGGCTGGCTCCTTCCTGGCTATGGGCTCATCAGGCTCGGCCATCGGCGCCGTGGTGCCTGGGCGATGTCGGCTGTGCTTGGCTTGTTCGCCTCGGGCTTGGTGATCGGTGGACTGGACTCGGTCGACCGGCGCGAGGATGGGCTCTGGTTCGTCATGCAGGCCGGTGCCGGACCGGTCGCGTTCGCTGCCGACTGGGGCAACACGCGGCTGATCAAGACCGGTCACTATGGCCGGCTCGTCGAGACGCCGCCATCGCGGCTCGTCGACCGTGGTGCGCAGCCGCGGGTCAGCACGCTCAAGTCCATCACGTATTCCAACGAAATCGGCACGCTGTTCAGTGCCTTGGCTGGCCTCCTGAACGTTTCGCTGGTGCTGGACACGCTCCAACGCCGTCGGACCGAGGAGGTGGGCTCATGACGGGCTTTGCATGGATCCCGCTCCTCGAGCCGGTCCACCTGGGGCGACTCTGGTGGCTGCTCATCGTGCCTCTCTGCTTCGGCATCGCCATCGTCTACCGCGCGGTGAAGGCACCATCGATGGACCGCTTCCTGCCTGGCGTGCTCAGATTGACCGCCAACATCCTCGGCGTGATGGCGCTGCTGGCTGCGCTTGTCTTCGTGGTGGTCTACGGCGCCCTGCCGCTCTTGCCGTCGGACTGACGAGTCAAGAGCACGACCAGCGCCATGGGCGCTGCGATCGTGAGCCAGCACACGAGCATTCCCGTGATGCCCAGCCACGATCGCACCGTGGCGCCATCAGCCGAACGGCCCCATTCACGCACGGCCCGACGGAGCGACTGGCATGGCTCCTCGTTCTCGGTGATCGGTGGGAAGAAGTGCTCTGTATCCGTGGCGACCCATTGGCAGAAGGACCAGTGGACCGGCCACCCGAGCGCAATGGTGCCGACCCTGCGCTCCAGCGCAGACTCCGGCACCATCGGCATGTCGAGCCACGAAGGAAGATCGGGGTCGGCGAGCTGTTCGGGTCCGGCATCCTCGGCTTCGAGGTTGATCCATTCGACACCGGGACTTGATGCTCCATTGGCGACCCACAGGATGCCCCTTGCGGCAACGGCATCCGTGAAGGTCGGTCTGCAGCGGTCGACCATGGAACCGAGGATCATGGGCTGCGCCGCGACGCCGGCCGCAGCCACGAGTGCGATCACGATCAGCTTGGCCCGTCGTGACATCGCCATGGTGCGCTCAGGCCTTGGGCTTGCGAACGCCGCCGCCGGGCTTCTGGTCGGGGGTCAGGGGTTGCTTGCGCATCAAGCCACGCAGCTTCTTGCTGCTGGCCAGTCGCGAGAGGCGATCGGCCTTGCCGGCTCGACGCGGCTTCTGTGGGCCCCGTGGACCCTTGCCGCTCCAGGTGGGTCGATCGATGCGCTCGCCGGTAGAGCGTGGCTCGGCCGTGGGTTGGTCAGGTCCATCCTTGGTGCGACGGCTTGTCGCCGGTCGGCGTGGCTCACGAACGGCCTTTGATGGCTTGGTCGCTCGCTCGGTCGCTGTCGGCGCCGCGGCGCCTCGACGACCCTTGTTCACGACGCCGAACTCCGAGAGATCCGGTGCCGATCGTGCTGGGATGTCCACGCCCGCGAAGTCACCGATGCGCTTCCAGCGGTCGGCATCAAGCCCGGCCACGAAGGTCACGCTCTGGGCCTTGCCGCCACCGTGGCCAGCGCGGCCCACGCGATGCACGAAGTCCTCGAGCATGATCGGCACGTCGTAGTTCACGACGGCCTTGATGGCCGGCACGTGCAGGCCACGCGCAGCGACGTCGGTCGCCACGAGCACCTTGGCCGAACCCGAGGCGAAGGCCTCGAGCGCCTGGTTGCGGCGGGTCTGCGAGAGGTCGCCATGCAGCATCGCCACGGCGACGCCATGACGGCGCAGTGCGCCCTCGACCCAACCCACACGGCGGCGCGTGCGGCAGAAGACTGCGACACCGTTGCGCCGCTCATGCTTGAGCCACCAGAGCAGCATCGCGACCTTGTGCTCGTCCTGGATGAGGAAGGCATCATGGCCGACCTCGGTGGCCGGTGCGTTCTGCCGCCCCACGCCCACCTCGACCGGATCGGTGCCGAGCAGGCCGAGCACCGTGTCGCGCAGCGTTCTCGGCATCGTGGCGCTGAAGGCCATCGTGATGCGATCGCCGGGCGCCCGGTCCAGGATCTGGGTGACCTGCGGCAAGAAACCCATGTCGCTCATGCGATCGCCCTCGTCGATGATGGCGTGCGTGAGGTAGGCCAGCGTCACGGCGTCATCGTCGAGCAGCTCACGCACGCGACCCGGGGTGCCGATCAGGACGTCGATGCCATGGGACACGGCTTCCTTCTGTGGGCCAATGGCGCTCTTGCCGTACACGCAGGCCACACGGAGCACGGTGCCGCGCACCAGGAGCTGGAGGTCCTTGGCGACCTGCTGGGCGAGTTCGCGTGTAGGCACGAGCACGAGTGCGCGCAGGCGCTCGCGAGGATCGATGCCCTGGCCACGGCGGCGGCGTGGTGGTGTGGAGAGCAGCGCGTCGAGCACGGGCAGTGCATACGCGTAGGTCTTGCCGCTGCCTGTGGGAGCGAGCGCGAGCACGCCCTTGCGCGCCGAGGCAGCCTCGATCGCCTGCGCCTGGACCGGCGTGGCCTCTTGGAAGCCTTGGGCATGGAGGGCACGGACCAGGATCGGCGACAGGGTGGTTTCGTCAAAGCGCACGGCGTGAGCGTAGCCGGGCGCAGTACAGTGCCGCGGCACGATGACTCCGGTTGCTTCCGATTCCGTCATGATGGGGTTCCTGGCTGTCTCCACGGCGATCGTCGTGCTGCCGTTGGTGGTCGTCCTGCTGCTCGCGCCGGTGGTCTGGCTGGTCATGGCCTACAACCGCCTCGCACGGCTGCGGGTGCG
>CAIYOC010000038.1 GCA_903927725.1 uncultured bacterium
ATCTTCCGGAGCCGGGATGCGGTTGGAACCCGGCTGAAAGGTCGCGCCATGCGCAGTGCTTCCGGAGCAGTGATCGCATCCATCGTCGTCGCCATCGGTGCTTGGTCGTCCACTGCCCACGCGCAGCGGCTGGTCGGCTGGGGATTCAGCGGCTCGTCCAACATCGATCGTGCCCAGCCAGCGTTGAAGGCAGCAGCGGGTCTCTATCACTCGATGGCCGTCTTGGACGATGGGCGTATCGCCGCCTGGGGTTCGGACAGTGACAAGCAAGTCAACGTGCCGGTGGACCTCGGTGCCGCGGTGTCGGTCGCCGGGGGCCATCAGCACACGGTGGCGCTCTTGGCTGATGGCAGTGTGCAGTGCTTCGGTCGCAACACGAGCGGTCAGTGCACCGTTCCAGCGGACCTGGGGCCATGCATCGCCGTTGCCGCGGGTGATGCCTTCAGCGCGGCGATCACCGCGACGGGCACGGTCCGATGCTGGGGCAACAATGCGAGTGGCCAATGCAACGTGCCTGCGGATCTGGCGGGTGCGGTCGGGCTCGACTGCGGTCTCTTCTTCACGATCGCCGTCCTCAAGGACGGCTCGGTTCGATGCTGGGGCAACAATGCGAGTGGCCAATGCAACGTGCCTGCAGGCATGGGGCCAGCCGTGCAGGTCTGTGCCGGCGCGAAGCACTCGGTGGCGGTCCTCGCCGATGGCTCGGTGCGGTGCTGGGGCTCGAGCTCGGCCGGCGCCTTGACGGTGCCTTCCGATCTTGGGCCGGTCGTGCAGGTCGCTGCGGGCAATCAGTTCACGCTCGCGCTGCTTGCCGATGGTCGCATCCGTGGATGGGGGTGGAACGCGTTCAGCCAGGTGAGTCAAGCTGGTGCGCTGACCGGTGTGACCTCGATTGCCGCGGGTGATTCGCACGGCGTTGCGGTCCACGACGATGGCCGCGTCTCGGCGTGGGGCAACAACATCTTTGCGCAGGCACAGGTTCCGATCGGCGCAGGTGCGGTGAAGCAGATCGGTGTGACGTACACGTCGCACACTGCCGTGCTGCGCGACGATGGCACGTTCCGGATTCGTGGCTACTGCAACGACGGCATGTGCGCAGTGCCGGCGGATCTGGGCCCGGTGGCGCAGTTTGCGCTTGGCGCCAGTCATGTGGTGGCGCTTGAGGTCGACGGTTCCGTGCGCGCATGGGGAGCGGCCTGGAATGGGATCACGGCCGTGCCGTCGGACTTGCCGCCAGCCGTGCAGGTCGCGGCCCGCGGCTCGCACACCTTGGCACTCTGCACCGACGGATCGGTGCGTGCGTGGGGCGAGAATGACCGAGGGCAGTGCAATGTGCCGGGCGACTTGGGTGCTGTCCAGTCGATCGCCACAGGCACCGACTCGTCGTTCGCGATCGTTGCCGATGGCTCGTTGCGCGCGTGGGGCGGCAGCAGTGCCGGCGAGGCGATCGTGCCCTCCGACCTTGGGCCAGTCCTGCAGGTCACGGCCGAGGCGGACCATGCACACGCCCTTCGTACGGATGGCAGCGTGCGATCGTGGGGTTCGGGTGCGCCCGCGCAACCTGCCGATCTTGGGACGGTGGTCCAGATCGCCTGCGGCAGTGATCACGTTGTTGCGCTGCGCGAGAATGGCACCGTCCGAGTGTGGGGCACCACCGGTTACGACACGAACACGCTGCCGACGGGACTGGGTCGCGTGGTGCAGATCGCCGCGGGCGGAGCCGAAGTCGTGGTGCTCCAGGCCGGCTGCGCGCAGGACATCAGTGGTGATGGCGTGGTCAACGGCGCCGATCTCGCACGGCTGCTGACGGCGTGGTCGCAGACCGGCACTGGTCTCGCGGCTGACCTGAATGGCGACGGCATGGTCGATGGGGTCGACTTGGGCGCCCTGCTCGAGGCGTGGGGAGTGTGCCCGGGCTGACCTTGCCAGGGCATTGATCAGCGATTCGTTCGATGTTTCCGGATCGGTGCCCTGGCGTGCCTTGGCGCGGGTGATGGCCGGCTCGTGTTGCAGGGTGCCCTCCCCGCGGCAATTTCCGCAATGGCGCTGTCCCAGATGGTCGGACGCTACACAATCAGGGTCATGCACCGCGCTCCCATGATGGCCGCCCTTGCCGTGGTCTCGGCATCGACGGCTCAGCAGCCGACCTTCGTCAACTTCGAGAGCCCACAGTCGCATCCGATCGACGTGACTCCGGACGGCTCGGTGCTGGTGGCGTGCAACACGGCCGATGGCGTGCTCGAGGTGTTTGACCTCGTGGCCGGCATCCCGCAGCGACGCGGTTCGGTGGCGGTGGGGGTTGACCCCGTCTCCGTGCGCGTGCGGGGCAACGCAGAGGCGTGGGTCGTCAATCACGTGAGCGACTCGGTGAGCGTGGTCGATCTGGCCACGATGCGCGTGCGTCGAACGGTGTCCGTGGGCGATGAACCTGCCGACATCGTCTTCGCGGGCTCGCCGCAGCGCGCGTTCGTCTCGCTCGCGCAGCCCAACCGCGTGGTGGCGTTCGACCCTTCGCTGGAGCTCCCATCGTTCTCTGCAGTGACGATCAATGGACCGCAGCCTCGCGCGCTGGCGGTGAGCCCGGACGGATCGACGGTGTACGTCGCGATCTTCGAGAGCGGCAACCGCACCACCATCGTGCCGCGGGTGGCGGTGAACAACACGGGCGGGCCGTACGGCGGGCAGAATCCGCCGCCCAACAGCGGTACGCAGTTCGACCCGCCGCGTGCGGCGGGTCAGCCGTTGCCGCCGCGCGTGGCGCACATCGTGCGCAAGAACGCCCAGAGCCGTTGGATGGACGACAACAACCGCGACTGGACCGGGTTCGTCAACTGGGATTTCTTCGACAACGATGTTGCCATCGTGAATGCATCGACTCTGGCGGTGTCCTATGCGGGCGGCGCGCTCTCGACCGTGTCCGGGATCGGCGTGTCACCGAGCGGTGCAGTCACTGCAGTCGGTTGGGATGCCCTGAACCAGGTGCGGTTCGAACCCAGGCTCAACGGGATCTTCGCCACGATGCTGATGGCGAATGTCCCGTTGACGGGCGGGGTGCCCGGCGTCATGGACCTGAATCCGCACCTGACCTACGACAGCGCATCGATCCCGGCGGCCGAGCGTGCGCAGTCTGTGGGCGATCCGCGCGGCGTGGCGTGGACACCCGATGGGTCGATGGTGTTCACCGCCGCGCTGGGGACCAACGCCTTGGTCGCCATGTCGCCAAGCGGCGCGCGTGTGGCGAAGATCGACGTCGGCGAGGGGCCGAGCGGCGTGGTCGTGCATCCGACGGCTGGGATCGTCTACAGCCTCAATCGATTCGAAGGTTCGGTGAGTGCCGTGAGCACGACTGGGCTCACCGAAGTGCGCCGTGTGCCGCTGCACGATGCCACGCCGGCGGTCGTCAAGGCAGGTCGTCGGTTCCTCTTCAATACGTTCATCACGAGTGGGCTGGGCCACACGAGCTGCGCGACGTGCCACGTGGACGGCCGCAGCGACCGGCTCGTGTGGGACCTCGGCGATCCGGCGGGCGCTATGCAGCTCTTCGACGAGACCTGCCAGGCGCCCAACGGCTGCATCCAGTGGCACCCGATGAAGGGCCCGATGACCACGCAAGTGCTGCAGGGGATCGTGGGCAACGGCCCCATGCACTGGCGCGGCGAAAGGGACAACCTGACCGAGTTCAACGCGGCATTCACCCACCTGCAGGGCCGTGAGTTCGAGATCACGGCGCAGGAGATGCAGCAGCTGACCGACTATGTGGGTTCACTGGTGTTCCCGCCGAACCCGAATCGCAACATCGATGACACGCTCAAGACCAGCGTGGCGATCTTTGGTGGCCAGGCCACGGGGCTCGGTGGTACGGGGAATCCGACGACGGGCCTGAACCTCTACCAGACGCTGCAGAACTTCGGCGCCCCGCCGGGCCTGACCTGCAATGCGTGCCATGCGCTGCCGACCGGCACGAACCAGCGCGTGGACATTCCCGCCCCCGGCGGCGAGCAGCAGAACCGCAAGAATGCGCACCTGCGCGAGGTGTGGCGCAAGGTTGGCGCGAATCGCCAGAGCCAGACGGCGCTGCGCGGCGTGGGCTTCGACCACAATGGCGAGGAGGCGACGCTGCAGGACCTGCTCTCGATCGGCTTCCAGTGGGCGGCCGGTGCGCAGGGGCAGCAGCAGCGGCGCGACATCGAGGCGTTCATGCTCTCGTTCCCGAGCGGGACGCGTGCGGGCGTCGGCCAGCAGGTCACGGCGGACGGCGCGGCCGATGACACGGCCCGCATCAACCAGTTCGTCACGATCGCCAATGGCGGATCGGTCGGGTTGATCGTGAAGGGTCGCCTCGGCGGCGAGGCCCGTGGATGGTTCCTGCAGGGCGGCCAGTTCGTGGCCGATCGCGAGGGCGATGCGCCGATGTCGCCGGCGCAGATGCTGGCGCAGGCTGCTGCAGGGAGCGAGCTCACCTACACGATGGTTCCGGCGGGATCGCAGAATCGACTCGGCGTCGATCGTGATCTTGATGGCTTCCGGGACCGCGATGAACTGGATGCAGGCAGCGATCCTGCCGACGCGGACAGTGTGCCGGGTCAGTGCGTGGCTGACTTGACCGGTGATGGCCAGGTTGGCGGTGCGGACCTGGGCATCCTGCTCGGCAGTTGGGGCGGGGCTGGTGCCGGAGATCTCAACAGCGACGGCACCATCGACGGCCAGGACCTTGGCGCCATGCTCGGCGCATGGGGTGCGTGCGGCGGCTGACCGCGTCGCCTCAGCGAAGCGCGCTCACCCGCGGGGTCACGACGACGAGCCCGATCAGCGGCTGATCCGGCGCGGGCTCGACCTGCACGAGCACGATCGGCGTGGGTTGGCGGCTTCGGAAGAGGGCGCGCGGGTAGGGCTGCTCGCCCCACTGATCGCGAAGCTCGCTCATCGGAACTTGGATCGTGCCACCCGCGGGGATCGTGACGCCATCCTTCACGAAGCGACGGTTGACCCACAGGCTGGCACCGGTCCACGATTGGGCGGTGCCGTTGGTGATGCGGATCGCTTCGTCCTCCTGCACCACCTGCACCTGCTCAACGGTCGCTTGCGGCCTGCCGACGGGGTAGGGGCGGGTGGCCTTGGCCAGATCGACGGTGTTCACGCAGCCACACAGCATGAGGCAGGCAACGGGTGCGAAGCGCATGGCCGGAGTGTAGCCAGTGCCAGTCGTAGACTGGCCGTGTGAGCGTGAACCTGTCGCCATCCGACCTGCCCCCGCGCCGATTGACGAGGGCCATCGCGGAGACCGCGCGCTCTGCCAAGGCCGACCCGCGCGTGACGGCGCTTGTGCCGGGCTTCGATGCGCCGTTTTTCCAGGCCGGACTCGCTGGATACAGCGATGGTGCCATGCGGTTGATCGCTCGCCGTCATGGGTGCCCATTCTGCGTGACCGAAGCGTTGCTCGACCGAACGCTGATCAATGGCGGCAAGGGGCGGCGCAAGGAGGACCCCGACCTCATCGCGACCGAGTGCGGCATGGGCGAAATCGAGGACAACATCGCCGCGAGCACCGACGATCACCCGATCGCCGGACAGATCATGGGGACCACGCCGGATGAGATGGCCGAGGGGGCGGACATCCTGGTGCGAATGGGTTACGACGTGATCGATGTGAACATGGCGTGCCCGGTCAAGAAGATCAAAAGCGCTTCCCGTGGAGGGCACTTCCTGCACCATGCCGAGGAGGCCATCCCGGTGTTGCGTGCCGTGATCGATGCCGTGGATGGTCGTGTGCCATGCACCGTGAAGTTGCGAAGGGGTTGGGATGATTCGCCCGATTCGGAACGGCGATTCTGGACCGTGTTCGATGCCGTGTACGAGCTGGGCTATGCCTGGACCACGGTGCACTGCCGCACGGTCCAGCAACGCTACGAGGGGCCGGGGCGCTGGGAGTTCCTTGAGGATCTGGTGCGGCGGCGGTCGGAGTGCGTGATCTTCGGCAGCGGTGACATCTGGACCGTGGAGGACATCTTTGCCATGCTCGATCAATGCGGCGTGGCCGGTGTGAGCGTAGCCCGAGGCTGCATCGGCAACCCATGGATCTTCAGGCAGGCGCGCGACATGATGGCGGGCCGCGAACCCACTGCGCCCACGGTGGCCGAGCAGCGCGAGGTGCTGCTTGAGCACTATCGCCTGGCGAGCATCATCCATGGGGATCGGACGACCAGTCGTCACATGCGGAAGTTCGGCATCAAGTTCGCCGCCCACCACCCCGAGGCGCGATCCGTGAAGGATGCCTTCATCGCGTGCGAAAGTGCCGAGAGCTGGCGCGAGGTCATCGAACGGCTGTACCCAATCGAGTGAGAGGACAAGGCACGAGCCGGGCGTGATGGGCTGTTCCGGATCGCCTGTCCGGGCTGCTGCAGCCCATGGACCGCTGATGGCCACGGTTGCACCGACACCGGCGCTCTCGATCGAGTTCTGAGCCAGTACGCGTTGCATGGTTCGCCATCGACGCCCTTGCGCATCGCTGCCGGGTCGTGGTGGCATCCGCTTGAAGAGATAGGCAGCACCCTGGAGTGGCTCGGCATCGCTCGACGTTGGGGCCCCGGCGATGATCCAGTCGCACGAGACGGAGACCGACAGCCCGACGTGCTCCTCGGGGTGGTCGAAGCCCCAGACGCGTTGCTCGTTCATCAGCAGTCCGCTCGACGTGAGTTGGGCGGTGACGACACAGCCACGCCGGCGCCCAATCGTCGATGGACTGAGCGCACCACCATCGGCACGCGGCGCACCAACGACCAGATCGCGATCCGTCAGCGCGATCGACCAGCCGAGCCACTCATTGGCAGCATGTGAGCCAAGGCGAGCCGTGGCCCATGGCCCTGACTCACCGATGGCGGGGATCATGCCCACGTGGACGGCACCCCCACGATCGGACACTGACGTGCCTGGCTCCCACGGGGCACCCATGGCCATCATGGTTTCGTTGATGGCCACCGAGAATCCGAAGCGGCCGCCCTGGACCGGGGTGGGGGATTGAAGCGCAGCGCGATGCTCGATGCCGGCGTCGGTGATGGCGTAGAGATCAGCACGACCTTCATCGAAGTTCGAGACTCCATGATCCCACCGTGGGCTGCCAACCAAGAGCTGCTGGCCGTGCAGTGCGACCGAGGCACCGAACTCAGCACCGCCTTGAAGGACTGGGGCATGGATCGTGCCAACGTGGCGCCACCCGTCGCCACGGTGGCGGAAAACATGGACTGCACCGGAGGCATGCAAGCCTCGGACGGTCTCGCGCGGCGCACCGATGGCGAGCAGGTCGCCATGGATGGTGATCGCACGGCCGAAGTCGGCGTGCGGATCGAGGGCAGGGTGCTCGATCGGCGTATCGCACGACCAGCCTTGTCCGCTCAGTCGGGATGCTTGGACGACCGGCGGCGTGACACCAAGATCCTGGTCATGCCACGAGCCGACGAAGAGCCACTGCCCGTGCATGGCCACGGTTCGACCCAGCGGGGGCGCATCAGGGCATGGCACGAGCTCATGGTGCACGCGCCAGGTGGTTGGAGCGGGCGGCGCCGTGGCCAGTGGAGTGAGCAGTCCCAGGGTTGTCCCTCCATGCGCCATGCTCAGGTGTGTCGAGAAGGCAAAGAGGAGTGCGAGAACGACGACCGCGGCGCAAGGCCGTGGCCAACACGTTGAGTCATGACGCATGGAAGGTCCCC
>CAIYOC010000039.1 GCA_903927725.1 uncultured bacterium
CACCGCCAAGGTGCCCACCACTGCCCGAACCGAAGATGACTTCGGCCTGGTTCGATCGGCGATCGCTGCACAACGCACTGCAGGCGCTGATGCCTCCACCGAGCGCGTACTGGCAGAGAGTGCTGACCGATCGATGACCCAGGACCTAGCGGCGGTCATCGACCTTGCCGAGCTCGAAGCAGCTCCTGGCGACGTGATCATGGTGAGCGCGCTTGCTGAGGATGCCTACGAGCGCGATGGAGCACGACGCGAAGCATCACGCAGCGCCCCGAGGCGCCTGCGCGTGATCTCGAGCAGCGACTTCGGTGAGGAAATCGCCGCTGCCACAGCTTCGCTCCGCCAAGGCGTGCTTCGGCTGGAGGAACGCCAGTCCAGTGCGAAGGAGTCCGCCGATCGACAAGCGGTCCAACGCGACCAGGCCGAGATCGCATCACGCACGGCAACCAGCGCCCGGCAGGCACGTGCGCTTTCCGATCGTGTGCGCATGAACGAGGATCGCGACACGCCGACCTCGCGACTCCTCGACGAAGCCGCCAACCTGCTTGATGAGGCTCGCGCCGATGCATCCGCCGCCAGCGAGTCAGCGACAGCGAGCGATCCCGCGGCCTGGCGGACACCCGAACTCACCGAGCGGCAGGAGGCGGCCAAGTCCACCCTCGAAGCAGCGGCACGCCTGCTTGATCGCGACACGAAGTCATGGGAAGCGTCCCAATCGCTGGCCCGCGCGGCCGAAGCTATCCAATCCAGCCAAGGTGAGCGCAAGGCATTGGCTGAGCAGGTCCAAGGCAAGTCCCGCGACGAACTCACGCCGGGCCAACGTGCAGCCCTTGATCGCATCGCGCAGCGCGATGCCGAGACGGCACAGGCCCTGCGCGAGGCCGCAGAGTCGATCAAGGCCCAAGGGGCGGAACTCGAGCAATCGGATCCTGCGCAGGCAGCGGCGATGCAGCAAGCTGCTGCCCGTGCACAGCAGGAAGGCGTGGTCGGCAAGGTCGAGCAGTCGGGCGAGGAGACCCGAGAGAACGCCATGCAGCAGGCACAACGCTCGGGCCAGCAAGCGCTCGAGTCGCTCGCCCGCATGCAGGAAGATCTTGATGCGGCGCAACAACTCGAGTCAACGGTGCTCAAGCGCATCGCTGAGGAGCTCGCCGATCGCCTGAAGGGGCTCATCGCCGATGCGGAAGCCTCGATGCAATCGATCGATGAACTCGGCGAGGATGTCCCTTTGCCACCACAGGCGATCAGCGGCGATGTCGAGCGCCTGCGCCGAAACACCAACGCAGCACTTGATGAGGCCATGCGCATGGAGCGCCGGCTGGACGCAGTGATCCGCCTGATCACGCCGGCGATCGGCCATGAGGAACAGGCACTCGTCCGTTTGGCCGCACTCCAGGATCTTGCCGGCCGTGCCGGGGTGAGTCAGTCGATCGAGGCCGCTCAACAGGACCTGCGCCGTGCACTCGAGGCAACCCAAGCTGCCGCCAACGAGGCGAAGCAGGACGAGCAGCGCCAAGCACAACAGCGCTTGGCGGATCAGTGCAAGGCACTCGTGGCACAGGAGACCGTGATCGTGCAAGGTGCCACGGAACTCGTCAGGCAGGCCGATGCACGCCGTCGGCTCGTCGAGGGTCGTCGACTGGCCTTGGCGCAGGACGAACTGGCCGAGGGCATCGGCGCCTTGATGGCCGATGGCGAAGTCGCCAAAAGCGAGATCTTCGGAGAGGCGCTGGCCCAGGCGGGAGCATCGAGCGCGCGGGCCTCGGAGGCGTTCCGTCGATCCGGTGGGCTGGCTGATGCGACCGATGCGGCACGTGACACGCTCGACACGCTGGCAGGTCTCGCGAGTGCGCTCACGGACAAGTCCAAGGAGAAGGATCGCTTTGCGGAAGCGCGTCAGCAGGGCGATCAGCAGAACAATGCGGCGGGTGGCGGCGGTGGTGGTGGCCAGCAAGGCGGCATCCTCCCCATCGCCGAACTCAAGCTCCTGCGCGACCTTCAGGCCAAGCTTGGGCGCCGCACGGCACGTGCGCTGGCCGAGGGTGGGGATCGATCAGGCTTGCCCACCCTGCGACAGGCCCAGGAACGGCTGGAAGCCATGGCAGGTCGGCTCCGTGAGGCCGTCATGAATGCCGAGGGCGGCGCACCACGCATCACGCCGGTCGAGCCTGGAGCCCCGGAACCCGAGGCAACACCATGAACCCTGGGTCGACCACGATCGTGAACCATGGCATGATGACCTTCATGGTCCGCATGCTCTGCCTGTCACTGCTTGCCACGACCGTGCATGCGCAGGATGCTCCATCGCCGGTCACTGAGGAGCCATCGCCGCCACGCGCCAAGACGCTCGATGAGCTCCTGGGCATAGAGGGTGATGGCGATGGATCACAGGCAGCCCAGGACGATGCCCGCGTGCGGCTGGATCGCGACCTGGGCGAACAGAAGCTGGCCGACACCTTCGAGCGAGCGATCGAAGGCATGCGGCGTTCGACGGAACTGCTCGATCGGTCCGCCGCCGCTGCCGACCTGGAACGCACACAGGACGAGATCCTCGCCCGGCTCGATGCGATCATCGACGAGGCATCGCGCCGCCAACAACAGCAACAACAGTCCAGTTCGTCGTCGAGCTCCTCGTCTTCCTCGAGCTCCGGCAAGCCAAAGCCGGGCCAACAGAACCCATCAGGCCAACAGTCGACCGAGGGCGAGCAGCAGCGACGCGCCAACGCACGCAACAACCGGCAGGAGCGTGCCGGGAAGGATCGGCAGGGCGCGAGTTCCGGCGATCAGCAAGGCGAAGGACCAGCCATGGAAGATCCACTCGATCCGGATGCATTCCTCGCTGGTGAGGCTGAATGGGGCTCGCTTCCGCCGCGTGTGCGTGAGCAGATGCGCCAAGGCATGCGTGAACGCATGAGCAGCATCTACCGCACCTGGACCGAGCGTTACTACGAGCGGGTGGCCAAGGAGTCGAAACCATGATGTCGATCGTCATCCTGTCGACCATGCTCGCGCAGGCACCAGTCAACGACGATGCCGGCGCGGAGAATCGGCCGATGCAGGGCGAGACCACGCCTGCATGGCGCGCGAGCGTCGATCGAGGATTGCGTGCGCTTGCGGGCCTGCAAAACGACGACGGCTCGTTCGGCCGTGGTCGCTTCGGTCGGCACAGCGGGATCACCAGCCTTTGCGCACTGGCACTCATGGCGGATGGCCATCTGCCCGGTCGCGGCGAGTACGGCGATCAGGTGTCCAAGGCGCTGGAGTTCGTGCTCAGCAACGTGACCGAGAGCGGGCTGTTGTCAGCCGAGGCGACCGCCGGGCCGATGTATGGCCACGGGTTCAGCACGCTCTTCCTGGGCGAGATCTACGGCATGAACCCGCAGGACACACGGGTTCGCGACACGCTCGTTCGTGCAGTGCAACTCATCGTGGCGAGCCAGAATGCCGAGGGTGGTTGGCGCTACAACCCCGTGCCCAACGACGCTGACGTCAGCGTGACGATCTGCCAGGTGATGGCGCTGCGCAGCGCGCGCAACGCCGGGATCAAGGTCCCGCGCGAGACGATCGATGGGGCCATCAACTACATCCTCCGTTGCCAGAACGACGATGGCGGTTTCCGCTACATGACCGCGCTGGGACAGAGTGCATGGCCACGCAGCGCAGCAGGCGTGGCAAGCCTGTTCTATGCCGGCGTGTACGAGGGTGACTCGATCACGCGCGGCTTGTCATACATCGCGCGCAACGACGGCACCAACGCCGGTGGCCCCATGGGAACGCCCCACTTCCACTACGGCGCGTACTACACCGCCCAGACGATGTATCTGGCAGGCGGGACCTGGTGGCGCGATTGGTGGCCACAGGCGCGGGATGGCTTCATGGCCACCCAAGAGCGCGACGGCCTGTGGGTCGATCACCAGAATGGACCTGCCTACGCGACGGCGATGTCGCTCATCGTGATGCAGATGCCCAACCGCTACTTGCCCATCTTCCAGCGATGACATGGTCCACCATCAAGCTGGTCCCGGTGTGCTCGGCAGCGCTTGCCCTTGTCGTGGCGACGCATGCAGATGATCCTGATGACGCTTCCGATCTGGTGCTTGGGACCACCATCCTGTTGCATCAGGATGGATCGATGGTCCGGATTCCCGAGCGCGAAGCCTTGTCTGCACCATGGATCGGCTCGGCAACAGGGGTATCGATCGGCAAGGAACAGGGGTGTGCACTGGCGTGGCCCCTGGCCATGGCTCCACGCGCCATCAGCCAGGCGGTGTGGCTGGCCGACGGACAGTGTCTGCCCGGGGCGCCCGACCTTGCTGAGGCAGCACAGCCAGGCACGATCCGCTGGCGGGCCGGCCCGATGCTCATGACACTCCCACTGTCGGCACTTCGTGCGTGGACGGCCGTCGGTGTGGACGTGCCCACAGGCACCCTCGACGCTGACCGCATCACCTTGCGCAATGGCGACACGGTCGATGGGCTCGTGACGGACTTCGGATCGACGGTCACCATCGATGTCGATGGTGCAACGCGGACGTTCGAGGATGAGCTGATCGCCAGCGTGCAGTTCGTGCAGGCGACCGATGCATCCACGACAACCGGTCGCCTCCGGGTCTGGGTCGATGATGGCGCGATCATCGATGCTGAATCGATCGAGCGTGATGGAACACTGCTTCGACTCAATGTTCCCGTCCCGGCGAGCGACAAAGTGTTCCCGCTCCGGCTTCGCATCGATCAAGTGTTGGGGGTGGCGACACCATCCCTGTCACGTGATGGGCTCCTGTTGCGAACCCAGGATCAGGCATCGGCAACAACAGCGTCATCACGAGGCACGTGGTCCGCGCTGCCGGGCATCATCCCGATCCTGGACGTTGCCGGTCCGGGCAGGCTTGGTTCGATGCAGGCCATGTTTCGCGGGCCAGGCTCGTGGTCCCTCCCGATCACCGCTGATGGGGTTCTGGTGAGCCAAGTTCTGGTCCCTGACCGCACTCGCCTGGTGGCGGATCATGCGCTGGTGGTCCGTCAGGCGGGTGTGGAACTCGCGAGGATCGAAGCCCGATCGGATGTTCGCTCGATGCGGGTCATCGTCAAGCCCGGCACGGTCGAGTTCGAGCTCGTTCCCGGCAAGGCGGGGCCAGTGGGGTGCGTGATGGAGCTTGCTGATCTTGTCTTCATCACGGCCGCGCCTTAGGCCCGCGACAGAGTTGATTCGCATCATCGCCCCGCCGTCGACGATCGCGGCGCGGGCACCGCGCGCCATCCTTGTTCCCACCGATCAACCGACATGGATCCATCCATGACGGTGATTCGCACGGCACCATCCCGTGCCGTCACGCTGCGCGAGATCGACGCATCGATCCATGCCCATCGATCACGAGCCAGGCGTGCCGGTCCGGTGCTCTGGCCGATCCACGCAGGCTTGAGGTGCTCGACGAGCGAGGCCACGCCCGGCCTGAAGCTCCCATGGTGAGGCAGTTCCATCAGCAGCGTCTTCCCGGCAGGAATGGCACCGTCGACCATCGCGCGGACCCGTCGAGCTCCATCCTCCTCGATGTCACCCGTGAGCAACAACGAGGTGCCAGCAGCATGCACCAGCCAGACCAGGCTCGACTCGTTCCGAGGGAAGGGCTTGACCCCATCATGTGGATGAAGCGCAGACCACGTGCCATGATCGAGCACGAGCGTGTCGCGAGCGTGGATCCCCATGACGATGCAGCCAGCACGCCACGCGGCCGAGAGCACACGATCCGATGGCGTCCCCAGGCAAGCCCCTTCGATCACGCACGGCGTGGTCACCACGAGATCGACCGGCAGCCGATCCAGCACCGCCGGCAACCCATTGAGGTGGTCGAGATCGCCATGCGAGAGCGAGATCACACCGAGTCGGCCGATCCCGAGCGACCGCAGTGCAGGCACGATGGTCCGCGAGCCCACCTCAGGGACATCGAGGCTTCCGCCATCGACGAGGGCTGCCGTTCCGCCATGCTCGACGATCCACGCTGAACCATTGCCCACGTCGAGCATGGTCACCCGCAGGTCAAACCTGGTTGGCTGTGCCCACCACGCGAGCGCCGCGAACGGCGCAGCCAGCCACGCCACGGCAGGCCAGCTGCGACACGCTCGACCTGGTGCCGACATGCGCCATGACCGCCGCATGGCAAGCCCAACGCACACGAGTGCACCGACGCAGGCTGATCCATGGATGGGTTCGACGCTCCACGCGGCTCCAGGGAGCGAGGCAAGGGCATCGGCCAGGGCCGCGAAGATTGCAGCGCACCACCCAGCAGGAACGACGACCCACGAGGCGATCATGGTGCTCCAGCTTCCAGTGACGAGTGCAATCGTGCACAACGTGACGATTGCGGCCGAGAGTGGCGCCGCCACGATGGAACCCGGCACGACGAGCGGAGTGATCGAGCCAAAGTGATGCAGGACGATCGGCGTGCTGGCCAGGCACGCGATCGTGCCGACGATGAGTGCAGCCATGCTCCACTCGGTGCATGCCCGCAAGCGGGCGCGCCAGGATCCTGGCGGCGCACCCCTGGTCACGATCCAGTCGGTCCATCTGCCAGCCATGGATGGCGCACGACTGGCCCACGCAGCAAGAGCCGCCGCGACCACGACGCTCAACTGGAAACCGATGTCCAACAGTGCCGATGGTGTGCCGACCATGATGACGATCACCACGATCGACGCAGCATGCCACGCTCGCACACGACGGGCCGACCCCGCCACCCCTGATGCGAGCATGGCCGCCACTGCCGCGCGATCAGCGCTGATGCCGGCTGATGCGCTGATCATGAAGAGCACTGCACACGCCATCAGCAGCATGGCACGCACCTGGCCGCGGCACGGGGCGAGCACCAGCACACGCCCTGCGAGCGCCAGCAACAGGCCGACGTTGAATCCACTCAGTGCCAACACATGCGTCATGCCGGTGACCTGGCAATCCGCGGCGATGTCATCCATCGGTGGGCTGGTGGGCCCGAGCGTCATCGCCACACAGAGCGCTGCATGTTCAGGTGCCATGTCGGAAACGATCGACTGCAGGCTCGACACGAGGCGGTGTTTCCATGCCTCGATCCGGCGAGGCTCACGACCTACACGCGTGACCAGGTCGTTGGACTCGATGAAGAGCGAACCCAGCACGAAGCGTGATCGGGCCCAGCGCGACATGTCGTAGCCACCCGGATTGGTCGACGGCCGCATGGGCGAAATCCAACCCTTGACCGTGATGCGGTCGCCGATCGCCAGGTCGGTGTGGGCACTCGCGATGCGCACGTTGATCGTTGCATGTCCCGGCCACGGCACGCCATCCCCGCTGCTGATCGAACCGAGCGCGAACCGCACCGCACGGCGATCCGATGCCAGGGGTTCCATGACCGGGTCAGCCAATCGCGAAGGCTCGGGTGCAGTCACGACCGTTCCGGTCAGGGCAACAAGGGTTCGTGCATCAGGGTGGGTCAC
>CAIYOC010000040.1 GCA_903927725.1 uncultured bacterium
CCGCGACCGCGACGGCTTCGTCCTGTCCGAGGGCGCCGGCGTGGTCGTGCTAGAAGAACTGGAGCACGCGAAGGCCCGCGGAGCGAAGATCTACGCCGAGCTCGTTGGCTACGGCGTCAGTGGCGATGCCCACCACATCGCAGCTCCGGATCCAGCGGGTGCCGGCGCGCAACGCGCGATGGTCAACGCCTTGGCTGATGCCCAGCTGTCTCCTGACGCGATCGGCTACATCAACGCGCACGGCACGAGCACGCCGCTCGGCGATGCAGCCGAGGTCGCGGCCGTGAAGCAGGTCTTCGGGCTCCACGCCCAGCGGCTCTCGGTCAGCAGCACGAAGGGCGTGACCGGACATGGCCTCGGCGCCGCAGGCGGCATCGAGACGATCGCCACGGTCATGGCCGTGAAGACCGGAATCCTGCCACCGACGATCAACCTGCACAGCCCCGATGACGGGTTCGATCTGGACTTCGTGCCCAACCACGCGAAGGAACGATCGATCCGCCACGCGATCAACAATTCCTTCGGCTTCGGTGGCCACAACACCAGCCTGGTGTTCGCACGCTTCGAAGGCTGATCGGTTGGAGGCCGTGCCCGGCGCGCCTTGGCGTGCCGTGACGGCTCAGGACGTCGTCGCGAGCATCAGTCGCTCAGACTGCTGGACGGCGTCGCTGAAGCTCGGCGCGCAGGCATCGGCGCCAACGAGCTTCCACAGATCGGACACGATCTGGAATGGCTGGCCGCCCACGATGACGCGAACGCCCTCGGCTGCGCGCGCTGCACGCACCGCAGCGATGGTGTCGGCAAGCGGACGAAGCGACAGAGAACTGCCGATGCCAAGCGCCAACACATGAATCGGGCGCCCAGTCTGGGATGCATCGAGCATGGCCACGATCTCATCGGCGGGCGTGTTGGCGCCAAGGCACTCGACCTTCCAGCCCGCCACTTCGAAGAGATCCGAGAGCATGCGGATGCCCATGTCGTGATGGTCGCCGCCCACGCTCGTGGCCAGGACGCGCCACGGACGCTCGCCTTCGACGGGGACATCCATCCGCAACTGCGCCATCATCGACTGGGTGGCGTTGGTCACGAAGTGCTCGTCGGCGATCGATGCCTCCTGCATGTGCCACATCCGGCCGACCTCGGCCATGCTGGGCACCAGGATCCGTTCGTAGACCTGCGCAAGCGTGCGACCTGAGAGGCGCGCTCCGTGCACCACATTCCACGCTCGATCGCGATTGCGCTCGAGCAGATGCAGCAGGTAGAGCCGTGCTGCGGTCGAATCCCCGCCGGTCGCCTGGAGCAAGGAGCTCGGCTGCGGAACTGAGGTGCCAGCCACGCGCTCAAGCGCCTGGTCAACGAGGCGACACGCCACCATCGCCTGCTTGGGGAGCTGCTCGGCCAGCACATCGCGGAGAGCGTGCATGCTCTCGACGACATCCGTGTCATGCACCTGACGGGACGAGAAGGCCACGCGAGACCACTGCACCTGCTCGACCAGAATCTCGACGCGCTCGAAGGCCACGGCAACGGCAAGGTGACCCAGACGCTGGAGCATCTCGGCCTTCCACATTCGCTCGGCATCCTGGCCGTAGCGGGACTGGATGCCAGGCACACGCTCAAGCAGTCGGGCTGCAGCCCAGCCAGCAATGGCGCGGGACACGCCATCGATGGTCTCGGCAGCCTGTCGGCTTGCGGGGTTCACGGTTGCGGGTTCGCCTGTCGGGTGACCGGGGATTCACCCCGGTTCCTGCCGGGTTATCGTCAGTCCCGCTTGCCGCCGAACATGGCGGCGAGCCGGAAGGCCAGCTTGAGGGCCTCGATGTAGACCCAGACCAGCGTGACCACCAAGCCGAAGGCCAGGTACCACTCGGCCTCGCGAGGAGCGCCGGACTGCACGGCGTCGTCGATGACGCGGAAATCGACCACCAGCCACAGCGACGCCAGGCCGAGGACCAGCACGTTGATGCCAAGCCCGATCAGCGCCGGGGTCCCGCCCTCGAGCGCGCTGCCGATCGAGATGAAGGGCAGCGACACGCCGAACAGCGAGAGCACGAAACCGATCAGCATGACGACCATCAAGCCGACGGTCGCCACCGTGAGTGCCATCTGGAACGTCTGCCCACCACGCAGGATGCGGGCCTTGTAGAGGCCGAGCATGGTGCCCATGAGCGCCATCGTGATGACAAACGCCTGAAGCGCGAGGCCGCCAGCGACGGTGATGCCCTTGGACTCGAGGATTTTCTCCAGGAAGAAGGTGACCGATCCGATGGTCGCGCCCTGCAGGAGCGAGTAGATGGGAGCGACCCAGCGTGCGTGGCTCGGGCTGCGCCAGATGGCGAAGAACGCGACGAAGCTGAAGATCAGCGACGCGATCATGAACCCCATCGACCAGCCGGGGTTGGAGGCTGTGACCGCGTAGGCGATGGCCCCGGCGATGGCGCAGAGCATGGCGCACGCGCCAGTCTTGTTGATGACCCCCTGGACGGTGGCCACACCGCCTGCTGGCTGGGCGTGGATCTTCTGGTCGAAGAGCTGGTCGGCGAAGACGGGGTTGCTGGATTGGAGCTGGCTCATGGAGTGGTTCCCTGGAATGGGGCAAAGAAGTCTAGGGGCGCTGATCCGATCCGTCACGATCGATCACGACGGTCGCTGAGCCGATTGCTCGGCCTGGCGCGCCTGCGCGTAACGGGCAAGCTGCCGCGCGAGTGTGTCGGCATGGGCGGGGTGGAAACTGAAATCAAAGCCCAGGCCGACGTAGGTGCGCTGGCTGCTGTCGAGGCGCGTGTGGGCCAACTTGGCGGCCACGACGATCGGCACGGGCATGGATGAACCCAGCGGGATGCGAAGCCAGAACGTTCGATGTCGGGCGAAGATCGGTGCCGCCGTCCCATCGACGCGCAGGCCAACGCCACCGGTGGCCATGTTCATGAGCTCGGCCTTGACCGGCGGACCCACCTGCGGGCGGCGCGTGGGCTCGGGGCCGATCGTGCCATGCTCGAGGTAGTCGCGCGCGACCGCGTCGTAGGCCACCTGGGCATCGTGCACGCTCGAAGGATCGAGCAGCGGGAAGACGTCGATCTCGGGCGGCGTGAGGCCGCCGAGTTCCAGACGCGGGTGGCGACGCAGGCAACGCTCCACGGCGTCAGGAAGTTCCAGTCGCAGCACGCGGCCTTCCCTGCCGGGGACGTCGCCGAGCTTGCGCGTGGTGAAGGTCCAGCGGTTCTGGCCCAGCGTGATCACGCCGATGAGCGCTACACCGTCGCGCAGTTGGATCGGCATGCCGACCGTGGCCGGCGACTCGACGAGTACATCGTCGTCGCGCAGCTCGAGCACATGCAACCGCCAGATCAGGTCGCTGGCCTCGCGCTGCTCGGCTCCCATGCCTGGCCGCGCAATGGCCACTTCGATGGCGCCACCGCGCTCGAAGACCTGACCCATGGTCCGTCGCCACTCCGCCGTTCGGGATCGTTGCGCTGGCATGACCCCATGCTACGCGGCGGGGTTCATGGGGTTCGCGCGCGCTGCAAGGCCGCGAGCGAACGAGCAGCCGCCGTGCATCGATCGATCGTGGCCGGACGCCCCCCGAAGCGAACCGCGTAGAACGAATCGACCACCGATCGAAGGTGCATCGCCGCCTCGGGCGAGTGCAGGGCAAGCTCCGCGGCGACCTCGAGCGGGGTCATGCCGGCCCGACGGATGGCGCCACGTCGGCGCGCGGCGCGAAGCGCATCCAGATAATGCCGCGCCAGCTCGCGCTCGCGGGGCGAGGCATCGGGCCCCAGGAGCGGAGCCGTGCGGCGTCGCCTGCCCCGCAGCAGCGCCAGCACGACGATCGTCGCTGCCAGCACCATCCCGATCGAGGCGAGCCAGAGGCCGCCGACCAAGCCGGAGAACGTCTCGACCAGGCGTTGACGGACGGCATCGAGCGCCTCGCGTGCGGCACGGACCGGACGGGACAACGCCTCGCGCGTGCTTGCCATGCGATCCGCGAGCTCCGCCTGCGCCTGGACATCGAAGCTGACGACATGTCGTGTCCAGGCGAAGTTGAGCGGATCCCAGAGCCAGCGCAGGCCATCGGCCCAGCTGCGCTGCTCGGCCTGCAGGGCTTCGAGCGTCGTCGGTGGCGTGCCGTCGAAGGTGGTCCACTGGGCATCGCCCGTGCGCACCTCGACCCACGCATGGGCGTTGGACGATCGCACGATGTACTGCAACTGCGCGGCGTCGTATTCGAGCGCGATGAAGCCGGCCACGACGCGCGCATCCACGCCCATCGACTGGCACATCGCGCACAGTGCACTGGCGAAGTACTGGCAATGTCCTTGGCGCGACGACGCCAGGAAGTTCACGATCGGATCCTCGCCACGGCGACGCACGATCGAGCCCAGATCGGTCGTGTAGCGGAAGTCCCCGGAGAGCAGTGCCGATTCGAGCGCCGTCGCCACCGCCCGGTTGCGTTCCCAGCGCGCAGCCGGACGAAGTGCTGCTGCATCGAGATCAGGCACGGCGCGACCGCGCGGCTTCCATCGCTCCCACAGCTCCAGCGCCAGGGGTTGCACCCCGGCGACCGGGAAGCCGGGCACGGGTCCCGGCTCGATGAATCCCCCCGACAGCACCGTCATGTCGCGATCGCTGGCGTAGGGCTTGACGGCCACGGTGTAGCGATCGAACTCGCCGATGCGGCTCGAGGCGCTTGCGAGCAGCATCGTGGACTGGTCCAGCGCGACCGACATGCCTTCGGCGGCCTGGATCGAGATCGGCGCGAGCACGCTGAAGACCTGGTTGGTGGCCAGTCCGCGCATCTGCACGACCTGTCGATACACCTGGAAGCGCGTGTCGATGCCCGAGTCGACGAAGGGAACGAAGCCCTCGCCCGCGCCTTCGATGTACTCGCGCCGCGGCTGCTGCGGCACCTGCCACGACTGCGAGATGGGGTCGTAGCGGTCGAAGACCGCGCCACGCAGATGCAGAGGTTCGTTGTGCTCGATCGCCACGCCGTCAGGACCGATCCACCGCACGGTCATGACCTCGGTGCGCGAGTCCTCGATGCGTTCGTCCGAGGCCAGGCTCACGCGCAGGGAGAAACCGCCCGCACGGGTCCGGCTCCACGATTCGCCCTCCAGGCCTTGGCGAGGAAAGCCCAGGAAGACGAGCACGCCGCAGGCTGCCGTCACGATCACCGATGCGACCGCGAAGCCGGCCCAGCATCGCATGGGCGACGCTCCGGCCAAGGGCTCGAACGCCACAGGCAACGACCCGGCCGGGATCCTCGAGGCGTGCGCCGCCGCGGCACGCTCGGTGCTCGCCTGGACCCACGCCGCCGCCGCGCAGACCGGCATGAGCAGCGAGCCCACGACGAGCGGCAGGCCCGCCAGCACATCGGTGCCGTCGAGTGCGGCGACGAGGAGGAGGATCGAGCCGAGTGCGAGCACGTGACGCTCATCGGCGGCGCGGTGCCGCGCAAAGAGCTTGATGACGAGGGCCGATCCGCACAGGAAGCCGACCTGCTCGATGTCCGGCGGACGCCCCGCGATGAACGCCGAGACAGCCGCGGCCGCAACCAGGCTGGCGATGATCGAGTGCGCGACGATGGTGGGCAGGCGCTTGGGGCGCGCGCCCTGCGCGAGCACACCACTGAGCGCCGCAGCCACCAGCGAGAACGACAGGAACACGAAGGAATCGTCGGCGATGCAGAAGGCGGACAGCGAGAGCATCGCCGTCACCAGGACCAGGGCCTGCATCGCGCGTGGCATCGTTATGACGAGGTCCCCTGCCGGGACGCCAGTCCCTGCAACTGCGCCGCTGATTGGTGCACGGCTGCGGCGCCGCCAACGCTCGGATCGATGCGCCCCGGGTGGATGACCACCGTGGCTGATCGTTCGTCACCGGCGACCGAGACCATGGTGGAGGTCCGTGGTGCATCAAGGTCGAGCTTCGCCAACTGCACCAGCAACCGATCGAGGTGGCGCACGCCCCCCGCTGCCGGCATGGCCACGCACGGCAACCCATGCACACGCAGGCTCACCTCATGGCCGAGCGAGATGGCGCTCGAGGCCAGGCTTGCGGCCATCGTGATCACATCCTCCTCACGCTGACGAGCATCGACGCCCGCAGGCACACGACCAGCCAGCGACGCCGTGGGTTCCGAGAGGTTGATCACGAGCCGCAGCCGCGGGTAGCTCGGGCTTGCGCGCTCGATCACGGCCAGCTGCTCCCGCG
>CAIYOC010000041.1 GCA_903927725.1 uncultured bacterium
CACATCCACCTGCGCGACCGTTGCGAGACCGACGGCATCACCTACATCAACGACGGTGCGGTGAGCGGTTCGTGGTGGAAGGGTGCGCTCGAGGGCGTGCCCGAGGGTTTCGGTGTGCTCGACCTGCGGCCCGACGGGTCGTTCGACCATCGGTACGAGACCTACGGCTGGACCGCGAAGGAGTGACCGGCCGCCGGCGGGTACCGGGCGGGTACCGGGCTCAGTGATGGTTGCGCTGGGGCACGAATGACTGCGCGAAGACGCCCAGCACCGTGGCCAGGTAGCCGATGCCCGACACCATCAGGATCGCACCGGCGATCCGCCCGGGCGTGGTCACCGGATACATGTCCCCGTACCCCACCGTGGTGACGGTGGTCATGGCCCACCAGAGCACATCGCTCGCCGAGCGGATCTTGCCGTCGGGTGCATCATGCTCGACATGCAGCACGACGATGCAGATCAGGATGAAGAGCATCTGGATGAAGAACGTCGCTCCCGCCATCACGATGCTGCGACGCTCGACCTTGGCCGATTCCAGAGGATGCGTGCGGCGCGCAGCAGCATCAGGAACCGCAGCAGCCGGGCCAGGCGCAGCCAGCGCGTCTGGAACACGAACGGGATGCTGCTCAGCAGATCCACGATGCCCCAGCCGAACAGGTACTTCAGCTTTGACGGTGCTCTCCACAGGTGGCGCAGGAAGTCATAGAAGAAGAAGAGGCACAGCACGAAGTCGACGACGGTGAGCACCCCGATGATGTCGGGCTCGCTCGGCGACAGGAAGAGCCCCACCGACACGAGGACCGCCAGCATCGCGAGTGCCGCCATGTAGATGTGGTAGACCGAATCCCGGTGCTCGGCCCGCGCCTTGTCGCCGGGCGTCTTCGCGGTCGGCATCGGCACGGGCTCGATGGCACGCGCGGTCCGTCGCGGCCGTCGCGGTGGGCTGATGCTGGGCATGTGGACAAGGTAGCGACCCGCGCCACCCACGTGCACCTAGAGTGCCTCCATGGCACTCGACCACTACGTCACCCTCGGCCGCTCTGGCCTTCGCGTCAGTCCCCTCTGCCTGGGCGCGATGACCTTCGGCACCGAATGGGGATTCGGCACCGGCCCCGACGAATCGATCGCCCAGCTGGAGCGCTACGTCGCACGCGGCGGCAACTTCATCGACACCGCGAACATCTACACCAAGGGACACAGCGAGGCGATCCTGGGCGAGTGGTTCACCACCGGCGGCGGCAAGGGGCTGCGCGACCGCATGGTGCTGGCCACCAAGTTCGGCGGCGGCATGCACGTGGGCGATCCCAACGGGGGCGGTTCGGGTCGAAAGGCCATCATGCACCAGGTCGAGGACTCGCTGCGTCGCCTGCGCACCGACCACATCGACCTGCTCTGGGTGCACTTCCTCGATCCGCACACGCCGGTCGACGAGACCGTGCACACGCTCGAAATGCTCGTGCGCTCCGGGAAGGTGCGCTACCTCGGGCTGAGCGATCACCCGGCCTGGGTGTGCACGCAGATGCAGTACGAGGCGATCCTGAAGGGCTGGGTCCCGTTCGTGGCGCTGCAGATCGAGTACTCGCTGCTGCAGCGCACCGTCGAGGGCGAGCTCATGCCGATGGCGCGTGCGCTCGGCCTGGGCGTGACGCCATGGGGGCCCCTGCGCGGCGGTGTGCTCTCGGGCAAGTTCGATCGCACGCACCGACCCAAGGACGACGGCTCCACGCGCGTACGCAGCGACAGCACGTATCTCAACGAGACCACCTTCGCGATCGTCGATGCCCTGCGCGAGATCGGCGCCGTGCACCGGGCAACGCCGGCACAAGTCGCCCTGCGCTGGGTCATGGACCGCAGCGGCGTGACGAGCACGATCCTCGGTGCACGCACGATGGCGCAGCTTGAGGACAATCTCGGCGCGTGCACGATCACGCTGTCGTCGGAGGACACGGCCCGTCTCGACACACTGTCCAAGCCGAACCTGCCTTTTCCCTGTGACTTCCTGCACCCGGTGCGCACCACCACGATCCCGGGCAACACGAGGATCAATGGCGTCGAACCGTCGCCGTGGCACTTGGCGCCCAAGGATGCGATCGAACGCTGGTGATGCCGCGTGCAGGCGCAGGTTCCCGGTCGCGGCGCGCGGAATCCGTGCTCCTGCTTTGACCTGAGCCGGTCTGGTCCTACACTCGATTGCCCATGATCGCCACGACCCTTGCCACGTTCGCGCTCGCCCTTCCCGGCGGCGGCACCCCTGTCCTGCTCTGCCCGGATTCGCTCCGGCAGACGGTCTGGGCCTTCGATGCCACGACCGGTGCGATCGTGAGCCAGAACGTGATCGTGGACACCGCATTCCTGGACCAGCCGATCCAGGTGGTCGCCAGCCCGACCGGCACGATGATCGTGACTGATGAGGTGGACGCCACCGTGCGCGAGTTCAGCGCGCAGGGCGTGTTCATCCGTGAACTCTGCGGCCCCGCGCAGGGGTTGACCCGCGCCTACGGCTGCTGCGTGAAGAACGACAAGATCTACGTGACCGAGCCATTCGTCACGACGCTTTCCGAGCCCGGTCGCATCTGGCGCATGAACCTTGACGGCTCGGGCTTCGAGCTCTTCCTGCAGAGTCCGCTCATGCGCAACCCGCGCGGCATCATCGCGGTGCCCGGTGGGTTCATGGTGGCCGACTCCGGCGAGGCCGCGCTCGGTGGCGAGGACCTTGAGTTCGTGAGCGACGCCGGCGTGGTGCAGTCCCCGCCCTTCTTCGATTCGGACGGCGTGAGCTACTTCGACTTCCCCCAGCAGATCGCGCCAGCCACGGGCGGCGGCTTCTGGGTCGCCGGCTTCAGCGATCCGCGCGGGCTCTGGAACCTGTCCGCGACCGGGCAGTTGGGCAACTTCTATCCAACGTTCACGAGCCCACGCGGCGTGTGGACGCTGGGCAACGGGAAGCTGCTCTACACAGGCGGCACCCGCGTGCAGATGCTCGACCCCATCGGCGGCGCCGAGGTCGAGATCGTGAACAACCCGGGCGGTGCGGGCAATCCACCTGTCTCGAGCTTCCGGTTCCTCACGCCCTTCACGCTGCCACCGGCATGCCCGGCCGACCTGGATGGCAATGGCCTCGTGGATGGCGGCGATCTTGGCCTGCTGCTCAGCGGTTGGGGCGCGTCCGGTCCCGCCGACATCGATGGCAGCGGCGCGGTCGACGGATCCGACCTGGGCGTGATGCTCAGCGCATGGGGCTCCTGCTGAACCCCTAGGATGCGTGCGTGCAGCACGCGCTCCGACACATCGTCTCGCTCGCCGACACCGATGCGGCTGGCGTGGTCTTCACGGCGCGCACCATCGAGATCGCGCACCGCGGCTTCGAGCACTGGCTCGCTGCGCACGGCGCCCCGATCGCCGACATGCTCGCCGGACGTCTGCCCGCGATGCCGATCGTTCGGATCGAGGCGGACCTTCACGCGCCGCTGCGCGTGGGCGATGCCGTCGAGGTGCACTCGTCGATGACCGCCTGCGGCGAGCGCTCGGTGACGATGCTCCACGAGCTCATGCTCGGCTCACGGTGCGCCGCGCGCATCACGCTCGTGCACGCATGCGTGGGGCGTGACGGAGCGTCAGTGGCCGTGCCCGACGCCATCCGCCGGCTCGCCGACCGCTGATCGCTCTGGAGCGGGCCTGCTCCACAGCACACGCGACGAGGGCAGCGCGGCATGGCACTGCGCCAACGACGCCTTGTGCGGCAGTTCCGCCGGCCACTCGACGATCGTGTCCGGCAGCGCATGGCGCGGCAGACGCTCGGCGAGCGATGCGACGAGCGCGTCCCAGTCGACCGCGCTTCCATCCGTGCGCACGAAGGCTGCCGGGCGCATGCCCCACCGGTCGTCCGGCGCGCCGATCACTCGCGCGCCGAGCAGGGCCGCATGGTGTAGCAGCTGCGTCTCGACCTCGACAGGATCGATGTTCTCGCCGCCGGAGATGAACACGCGGTCGCTGCGCCCGGACACGATCACCGCGCCCTGCTCGAAGCGGCCCTGGTCGTTCGTGCGCAGCCAGCCACCGGCCTCGACGATCGGCTCGATCGCGCCATCACGCCACGCACCGAGCGCCATCGTGGGCGAGCGCACGAAGAGATCCGCGCCGAGCCGCTTGGCCACGACACCATCGAGCCATCGGCCCGACCAACCGTCGGGCGAGTCAGGCGCGGGACGACCGGCAGCGACCATCGCGCCGGTCTCGGTCATGCCGTAGGTCATGACGAGCGGCCAGCCGTTGGCGAGCGCCTGGTTGCGCCAGTCGATCGGGCACGGCGCACCGCCGATCACGAGCGCCTTCATCGCGCGGATGCGCTCATGCAGGCTCGAGTCCCGGCGCGCGGCGTGCAGAAGCCCGGCGAGCTGGGTCGGCACGATCGAGGCGTGCGTGACGGACGGCGCGGCGAGCAGGAACGTATGGAGCGGCACCGAGGACTCGCTGCGCACGATCGCCACGCGCGCACCCACGAGTGCGGCTCGCATGAGGATGCCGAGCCCACCGACATGATGCCATGGAATCGTGAGCGCCCAGCAGTCATCGGCGGCGAACGAACAGGCCTTGGATGCGCGCACGGCGGCCTCGACGAGCGTGGCGGCGGAATGCACGATCAACCGGGGTTCGCCGCTCGAACCGCTCGTGGGCACGATCACGGTGGGGCGCGATGGATCAGGATCCGCACCGGGCACCGTGCAGCTCGGCGCACTCGGTGCAGGCAGGCTGGCGGCACCGGCCTGCGCACAGACGGCGGTTCGACGGGCCTCGGGATCGCGCGGATTCAGCAGCACGGCGCACGCACCACGGCGCACGACCGCGAAGAGCGCACTGATCGCCTCCGCATCGAGCGAAGCGCTCACGCCGACGCGCACCCCTGCGCCGATCCCCTCTGCCCAGAGCGAGTGCTCGTAGGCGGCGCGAACGCCCTGCCACTGCGGATCGACGATGCCCCCGGGGCCCATCTGGAAAGTGATCACGTCCATGGAACGACTGCCTCCTTGAGCGGCACGTACTCGAGCCTGGGAATCGGGAGCGCCGGCGCGATCTCCATGCGGCCTTCCCGCACGGCAGCCTGCTCCACGACATCGAATTCGAAGAGTCCCGCTGACGCAAGGCCGTGGTCGCGACCGCCGGTGGCGGTGACCGCTGCCAGCCGCGCGAGCAAGGCCAGCGTGTAGGACGACTCGAGGCAGCTCGAGAGCACCGTGTCCATGCCATGGATCCGGCCGCGCGTCACCGCGTGCTCGACTTCCTCGAGTGCACCGAGCAGGCTCGGCTTCAGGACCTGCACCTCGACGCCGGGCGCACCGACGAGCGCCTCGCGATGCTCGGGCTCGTGCAGCGATTCGTCGATGGCCATCGTGATGCCTGTACGACGGCTGAGCTCGGGCAGCTCGAGCGGGTTGCGCAGCGGCTCCTCCATGTATTCGATGCGGGCCACGTCGAGCCGCTTCATCATGCGCACGGCCGAAGTCAACGTGAGCCGGCGGTTGCCGTCCAGTCGCAGGCGGACCGCGGAATCGAGCCCATCAAGCATCGCGGCGATCAGCGCTGCATCATCGGCGACCTTGCCCAGGCCGACCTTCACCTTCACGGTGCGGTAGCCGGAGAAGTCACCGCGCTCGATCGCCGCGCGTGCGGCGGCAGCATCGCCCGAGAAGACCGCGTTCACGCCGACCCCGCTGTGCTCGCTGCGCCCGAAGCCGAAGCGACGCTCATCCACCAGCGTGGCCTGCGCGCAGGAGAGCGCAAACGAGGCGCTCGGCGCCATGGGCATGGATCCGCTGCAGGTGGCTTCCTGAACGCCCTCGAGCGCATCCTGCAGCGACTCGCGGTGAAGCCCCGCCAGCGGAGCCATCTCGCCGTATCCACATCGGCCATCCTCCTCGACACGCAGGATCGCCCCGCGTCGCACGCGGACCATCTCCCCGCCCGCCGGGAACGGCGTGCGCAACGGGAGTTCGTACCAAGCAACGCTGAAGGACTGCATCAGGACCGGGTCATGACGAGGGCGAACAGCACTGCCGTCGCCAGCAGGGCCGATCCCGTGGAGGCTAGCACGCCATTCAACGGTCGACCGTCGAGCCCGCGCAGCACTCGCACGACCTGCACCACCAGCAGCGCGGACGGCACGCATGGCAGATAAGCCATCGGATCCTGGCCTGCGGCGAGCCATGCGAAGCACGCCAGCGCACCCGCCACGCAAGCAGCGAACTCAAGCCGGGCGAAGCGCTCCCCCAAGCGCACCGCCAGCGTGAGCTTGCGCGCTCGTGCATCGCCCTCGCGGTCACGAAGGTTGTTCACCGCCAGGATCGCCGTCGAGAGCAGGCCGCACCCGACACCCGCAACGACGAGCGGCGCACCAAGATCAGCGCCGAGCGCCAGCCCCGTGGCCACCACGGCCACGACGCCAAAGAACGCAAGCACGAAGAGGTCGCCCAGACCGACATAGGCGAGCGGCAACGGTCCGCCGGTGTACGCAAGTGCCAGCATCCCACTGATCAGGCCGAGGAAGGCATAGCCGATGCTCACCTCGATCGAGAGCCAGGCGGCAGCCAGACCTGCGACCGCGAGCGCGATGCCCGTCGCGACCCACATGCGCGCGGGTGCGATGAGCCCCGCCGCAACGGCTCGCGTTGGACCGAGCCGATCGGGCGTGTCGGCACCCTTGCGAAAATCCAGGCACTCGTTCGCGAAGTTCGTCGCGACCTGCACACCGAGCGCGCCGACCGCGCACGCAGCGAAGAGCCCCCACTCCCGGGCGTACCAAGGTGCACCGCTCTGCGCGCGGCCGAGCGCCGCGCCCACCACCACGGGCGCAAGGCCGGCCGGCAGCGTCTTGGGACGCATGGCGGCGATCCACGTGGCGAGTCCTGCGCGCTTGGGCGCCGGGATGGGCGTGAGGTCGCTCACGGGCGACGCGTGATCGAGTCCCACGCTGGCGGACGGCGTTCGCGCCAAGCGCGGGAACCCTCCTGCGCCTCGTCGGTCATGTAGTAGAGCATGGTCGCGCAACCGGCCAGCTCCTGCAGTCCGGCCTGGCCATCGCAATCGGCGTTCATCGCGGCCTTCAAGCAACGCAGCGCGGTGGGCGAGCACGCCAGCATCTCGCGGCACCACTGCAAGGTCTCGCGCTCGAGATCGGCCAGCGGCACGACCGTGTTCACGAGGCCCATGTCCTGGGCCTGCTGCGCGGAGTACTGGCGGCAGAGGAACCACATCTCGCGCGCCTTCTTCTGGCCGATGATGCGCGCCATGTACGAGCTGCCGTAGCCGCCGTCGAACGAGCCGACCTTCGGGCCGATCTGGCCGAACTTGGCGTTGTCGGCGGCGATCGTGAGGTCGCACATCATGTGGAGCACGTGGCCGCCGCCGATGGCGAATCCTGCCACCATCGCCACGATCGGCTTGGGGCACGTCCGGATCTCGCGCTGGAAGTCGAGCACGTTCAGCCGGTGCACGCCGGACTCATCCACATAGCCCGCCTCGCCGCGCACGCTGTGGTCACCGCCTGCGCAGAAGGCATCGGGGCCCTCTCCGCACAGGATGATCACGCCGATCGACGCATCCTCGCGCGCCAGCTGCAGCGCGCGTCGCATCTCCATCACCGTCTCGGGGCGGAAGGCGTTGCGCTTGTGCGGGCGGTTGATCGTGATCTTCGCGATGCCCTCGGGCAGGGTGTGGTAGCGGATGTCGGTCCACTCGCCGACGGCGGTCCAGGCCGGTGCAGTGCTGGTCGTGGTCATGGTGAGCAAGCGTAGTCCAGGACCTGCGCCACGACCGCGGGCGCCTCGACGAGCAGCGCGTGCGTGGTCGGGTGGCCATCGCCCGCATCGGCGACGGAAACATGCAGGTGACGGCCGCGGCGCAGCGCGCGCAGGCGTTCCCCTTCCTCGACGTAGGCCGTGTCGTCCTTGCCGGCCACGAACACGCAGCGCCGGGCAGGCGACAGGTCGGGTGCCTGCAGCGCCTTGCCCGGCGAGAGTTCGCGCAGGATCCGGACCCAGCTGGGCGTGCTTGCCGCGCGCGATGCCGCAACGGCCCCTGCGATCCCCCGCGCGACGAGTCCAGCGAACATCGCACGCTCATGCCAGGAGCGCATGAAGGCCTGCATGCCGTCGCGCGCGAGCGCGGCGGAGAGCGCGGCATCGGTCCGTTGCCGTTCAAGCGCCTGCGCAGGTGCCAGCGGATGCACGCGCGCGCTCACCAGGACGAGTGCATCGGGCATCAGCGCGACCGTGGCCGCGGCGGCAAGGCGGCCGCCGAAGCTGTAGCCCGCCAGCACCAAGGGTGCGCGAGGTCGCTGCACCCGGATGGCCTGCACGGTGCGCGCCACCATCGCCGCAGCGTGCGGCATGTCGAGCACCGGGCATTGCGCCAACGGTGCGAGTGCGACCGCATGGAACGAAGCCTCCGTGCCGAGTCGTGCAGCCACCAGCTTCCAGTCACGGGGTTCGCCGAACGAACCATGCAAGGCCACGATGCACGGTGCGTCGTCGCGTGCGACGCGCAGGTCAACCCATGGCAGGATCGATCGATCGACGTGGTGCGCGGGCTGCGCTGCTGCGCGCGTCAGGGCCTCGTGGGTCCGAGCACGCATCGGCGCGCTCATCCTGCCAGCGCGGCATCGACCGCCTGCGTGACGGCGGTTTGCAGCGCGCGATGGCGGCCGAGGTTGTCCGCACGAGGAGTGACGAGCTCGACGATCGCGGGAGCTTTGCTCGACCATGCTTGCTGCAGGGCTCGCGTTGCTTCGTCACGAGTGGACGCGCGCGCGTAGGGCAGCGAGAACATCGATGCGGCGCCACTGAACGAGCAGCCATGCGGCGTACCGAAGAGCGTCTCGAACGGCACGGGCTGCTGTGCGACCGGCAGGAAGTGGAAGATGCCGCCACCATCGTTGTTCACGATCGCCAGCGTGCATCGGCCCGGCGTGCGCCGAAGGAGCTCGAGGCTCGACAGGTCATGCAGCGCGCTGACATCACCGATGAGCGCCGTGGTTGGCGCACCGCTGCGCGCAATGCCGCTTGCGGTGGCGATCAGGCCATCGATGCCGCTTGCCCCACGCTGGCCAAGCACCACCAGGTCGCGCCGAACGGGCGCATGCATGTCGAGGTCGCGCACGGGCATGCTGTTGCCTGCCAGGAGCACACCTGCCGGGGCGTGCTGCGCGATCCACCAGGCGATCCATGGTTCGCTGAGGTCATCAGTCGACTCCATCCACGCTCCGATCGCGGCGGCGGCCGCAAGATCGGCCTGCACGAACGAGTCCGTGAGCGCGCTCGGCGCCGCAGGCAGCGCCTCGGGCTGGCTGTTCACGAGATCGCGCGCCAGGGCTGCCAAGTCCACATCCAGCGAGAACGCCGCAGTGTGCGATGGATCCTGGCGCTGAGCATGCCGACCGACCAGCACCGGACGCACGCGCGAGGCATCGATCCACTGCGTCACGGCCTTGCTCGTGAGCGCTCCGCCCACGCGCAGGATCGCATCGGGCGCGAGAGCACGCTGCGCCGCATCGCTGCGCAGCACCAGATCGCCATGCGCGATCACGCGAGCGAGCGCCGTCGGCACGCCGCGCAACCCGCTGGCGATGTCGGCAATGACCGGCCAACCCAGTCGCGCCGCCAGGATCAGCGCCGCATCACGTTCGGCCTCGTCCCGCAGCGCCCCGGCCACGATGACGCCGCGCGAACTGCCGCGCGTCACCGCACGCAACGCCGCGAGCAGCCCCGGCCCACCGCCAAAGCACGCTTCGGCACGCCACGGCGCCGTCGATCCGATCCAGGCACGGATCGAATCCAGCGTCGCTCGATTCCATGCTGCTTCCTGCAGGCCGAGCGGTTCGCGGAACGGGCAGTTCACCTGGACGGCGCCGCACGGCACGGTGTGTGCACGGTTCCATGCCTCGGCCGCAGTCGAAAGCACCACGCGCGCATCGACTGCATCGGTCGGGCACCCCAGGTCCACGCTCCACCGAGCGAAGCGACCGAGCACGTCCCGCTGCGGAATCGCTTGGTTCGCGCCGCATTCCAGGAGTTCAGGAGGCCGATCGGCGGTGAGCACGATCATCGGGATCCCACTGGCCCACGCCTCGACGGCCGCGGGAAGGAGGTTCGCGACGGCCGTGCCGCTGGTCGTGATCACTGGCGCAGCGCAGCCGGTCGCCTTGGCGATGCCGAGCGCATGGAACGCAGCTCCGCGCTCATCGAGCGCCACCACCAGGTCGAGCCCGCTCGCGTGCGCGGCCAAGGCCAGCGGCGTGCTGCGCGATCCCGGGCAGACCACGACATGACGCGCGCCCGAGCGCACGAACTCCGCCATGGTCAGGCGAGCCCAGAGGGCATTCAGGTTCGGAGCGTCGTCGAAGGTGATCATGCGCGTGCAGGCTCAGGAGACGGCGTCGAACGACTCCATCTTGCGGGCCGTCTCGAGCCATTCGGCATCGGCCTCGCTGCCCTGCACGATACCCGCGCCACCGAACGCCACAGCCTGGTCGCCATGCACGAGCGCACTGCGGATGCCCACCGCAAAGTCGCTGCGGCTCGCGCTCACGAGCCCGACTGCACCGGCGTAGAGACCGCGCGGGTCGGCTTCGTGCGCCGCGATGAAGGCGCGCGCAGCCTCAGTCGGCGTGCCGCACACGGCGGGCGTGGGATGCATCGCGGCGAGCAGGGCGCCGTCGCGGACATCATCGGCCAGCCGCGCGCTCACGCCGGTCATCAGGTGCTGCACATGCGCCAGGCGCACGATCCCCGGCGTCGGTTCGGCATCGAGCCGGTCGCACCACGGCGCCAGCACGGCCTTGATGCGATCGAGGACCAGATCGTGCTCCAGACGGTTCTTCGTGCTCGCCAGCAAGCGGCTCGCGAGCCAAGCATCGGCGGCCAGATCGGGACCGCGCGGGCAGGTGCCGGCGATCGCCTCGGTGTGCACCACACGACCCTTGCGCTTGAAGAGCCGCTCCGGCGTGATCGACACGAAGCTCGCGCCGGGCGCCGCCTCGACCGCGACGTGGAAGACGTCGTGCGCAGCGGACCTCAGCGACATGAGGAGCGCCATGGGATCGATGGCGCTCACCGCGCGATAGCGGCGCGTGCGCGCGACGACCACCTTGTCCAGCGTTCGGTCCGAGATCGCCTCGAGTGCCTCATCGACCATGCGCGCCCAGTGCGAGGGATCGCTGTCGGATTCCAGGCGCAGCGCCACGCGCTGCACGGACGTGGGCTGGCGCACCGCCCGCAGCGCATCGAGCGAGCGCGAGGCATCGCCATTCACGTGCACAGCGAGGGTGGTCACGGTGCGCATGCGGCGAACCTCGACCAGGGGCAGCGACACGCGCATGGGTCCGAAGGCAGACCAGGCACCGGCGATCGGTGCGCTCGCATCGAACGCACACGTCGTCACCAGGAACGGTGACGCCGGCTCGTGCATGCGCGGGAAGATCGGGGGCTCCTGCTCAAGCAGTCGCTGGACCCGCGCATCTTCGAGGGAAGGTGCCGCAAACAGGCAGCCGAGGCTCGCCATCTCCAGGCTGCCTTCGCGATTGCGGAACATCGTCCGCTGGCCCGGCTGCTGGCTCGCCACCCAGGCCATGATGTCGAGCGGCTCGATCTCGACTTCGATGCGGTCCAGCGCATCGCTCGATCGGGCACCGAGGGACTCGATCGCGGCGCCCAGTTCCTGCACCGCCCTCGAGATGGGAACGACGCCGGGAAGGCGTCGCACATGCAGGTTCATGGTGTCGGCCGAGCCCATGGGTCGCAAAGTCTAGGAATCGTGAAGGACGTCACGGAGTCACGAATCCGCCGCGATCCAACTTTGGTTTTATAGGACTCTTCTCTGGCCGCAACCTCCCCACCCCCGTACATTCCGAACTTCGTGAACTTCCGCCGCCGCAAGCGCTCCATCCACCATGCCGAGGCCCACGCTGACGAGGCGCCCTCGCGGATCCGGGTCATGGAGCACCCGATGGTGCCGCAGGGCCATGCGCCTGTGGTGCAGACCCCGGCTGAGCTGGCGGAGCTGGTCGAGCACCTTCGTGCCGCCGGGACCTTTGCCTACGACACCGAGTTCATCGGCGAGGAGACCTTTCACCCGCGGATCTGCCTGGTGCAGGTTGCGACAGCGGAGCGCGTGGCGATCATCGACCCCACGCAGACCCCCGACCTGTCGGGGATCTGGTCGGCCGTCTGCGACGAGCGCCTGATCACGTTGGTGCACGCTGGCGGCCAGGATGTGAATGCTGCCCAGCGCGCGGCCGGGGTGCTGGCGAGCAACGTGATCGATACCCAGGTCGGCGCGGCGCTCATGGGCATGCCGTGGCCGGCGAGCCTGGCCAACACGGTCGAGTCGCTCACTGGCCATCGCCTGTCGAAGGGGCACACGTTCACCGACTGGGATGCGCGCCCGCTCACCGCAAGCCAGATCAGCTACGCGGCCGACGATGTGCGCTACCTCCCCTTGGTGTGGCAGCGGATGCACGAGCGGCTCGCCGAGCTGGGACGAGTCGACTGGGCTCGGCACGAGTGCGAACTCGAGATCAAGGCCAGCGAATCGTTCGACCCCGAGAGTCAGGTCCGTCGCGCCTGCCGGGGCATGAACCTTCGCCCGCGCGTGATGACGATCCTGCGCGAACTCGTGGTGCTGCGATACGAACTGGCCCGCACCAAGGACGTCCCGCCACGCACACTGCTGGCCGATGCTCCCCTGCTCGATGTCGCCCGCGCCAAGCCGGAGACGGTGCGTGAACTCGATGACATTCGCGGACTGCCGCGGCCGGTCGTGCAGGAGTCGGGCCAGGCGATCATCGATTGCATCGCGCGCGCCAAGGAACTCCCCATCGACCGTGATCGGATCTGGACGCCGCCCGACGAGAACGCCGACGACCGCATGAAGATCGATGCGCTCTGGTCGATCCTCAACATGCGCTGCATCGGCCTGCATCTGGCACCGACGATGGTGCTCACGCGCCAGCAGCTCAGTCGCTGGTACCTGGCGCGGCAGAAGGACCCGGCCGCCCGGCTTTTCGAGGACGGCGACTGGCGTCATGCGGCGGTCGGGGTCTGGCTGGACTCCTTCATGGCCGGCAAGGAGCGCCTGGAACTCGAATGGGGCCCGCAAGGGCCGCAATCGGCGGGTTGACCGGCGGGATCCGCTCGCAAGCCCCGCCCGCAGCTCTCGCCATCAGGCCGCCGGCATCGCTCACGACCCGGGAAATCACTTGAATTCCCATTGAAACGCGCATGCACACCATTACCCTCGGTTTCAACACCGGAGGTTCCATCATGAGCACCACCATCGAGAGCACCCCGACCCGCAAGCCCAATCCGACCAAGCCCCGCCCGCTGCCGCAGTGGAAGGTCTTGGTCCACAACGATGACGTGAACACCTACGAGCACGTGATCCGCAGCTTCATGGACATCCTGCGGATGGAAGTGACGGCGGCCATGGTCAAGACGACCGAGGTCGACCGCACCGGCGCTGCCGTGGTGTGCGTGACCCATCGCGAGCACGCCGAGCTCATTCAGGGCCAGCTGCAGTCGAAGTCGCTGACGGCCTCGATCGAACCCGACGCGTGATCGGCAGCGGGTTCCTGCAAGCAGTCGGCCAGCCTGCACAGGCCGGCCCGCGTTGAGGCCAAGCCTTGGCACGCCGCAGTGACGCTCAACCCGCAGCCTTGCGCGCGCGGCCGGGCGACCAGCGCAGGTCGAACTGCATGCCGAGGGCCGATGCCACTCGGAACACCGTGTCAATGCGCGGGTTGGTCTGCGCGGAGAGTGCCCTGTAGAGATTCTCGCGACCCAAGCCAGTGGATCGTGACAGGTCAGACATGCCTTGGGCCCGCGCCACATCACCAAGCGCAGCCACCAGCACGCGCGCATCGCCAGCGGACAGGGCCTCACGGAGGTAGGCGAGCACCAAGCGCTCATCGGTCAGGAATTCAGCCGCGTCAAATGGCTTGAGGCCGACCCGCCGACGGCGTGACGGCCTGCGAGCAACGGATGGCTTTGACTTCTTCGTCACGTGATGCTCCTCAGGATTGCCCGAGCGCGCGCGATATCGCGAGCCTGGGTCGACTTGCTTCCCCCGCCGAGCAGGACCACCGTGGACTGGCTGATCGTGGCCAGATACACGCGGTAACCCAGTCCGACATCAATGCGCAGTTCCCTCAATGAGCCGCCCAGCGGTTTCCAGTCTCCTGAATGACCCATCTCGAGCCTCCGTATTCGGACGATGATCGATGCAGCGGCGCGCTGATCCCGAAGCCCGCGCAGCCATGACGCAAACCACGCCGTGCGGACCACCCGCACGGGACCGCTAGTGTCTTGAATACGATACATGTTGATCCCCCCGTCGGACAAGCCCCAAGTCAAGCAACGACCATACGGTCAGCACGCTGGGATCCCGGGAATCGGCGAACTCCCTCGCTGCAGAATCTCACATGAATCCCCGAGCTCCCCCGCAGGCGGACCTGAGCCCGGTCCCGCAATCGACAGGGATCACGCGAGCCAGTCGGTGATCACGCGCCCGTGCACGTCGGTCAGGCGCATCTCGCGGCCGCCGAACATGAAGGTCAAGCGCTCATGGTCGATGCCCAGCAGGTGGAGCATCGTCGCGTGAAGGTCGTGGATGTCGACACGGCCGTCGACGGCCTTGTAGCCGTACTCGTCCGTGGCGCCGTAGATGCTGCCGCCACGCACGCCGCCGCCCGCCATCCAGATGCTGAATCCGAAGGGATTGTGGTCACGGCCTGCAGTCCCCTGCGCGAACGGCGTGCGGCCGAACTCGCCCGCCCAGACCACGAGCGTCTCGTCAAGCAGGCCGCGCTGGCGAAGGTCCTTGAGCAGCGCGGCGATCGGCTGGTCGACCGTGCGGGCGTTGTCCTCGTGGCCGCCCACGAGGTTGTCGTGCTGGTCCCAGCGGTCGTTGTTGGCGGTGTACGGAATGGTGAGCTCGACGAAGCGCACGCCGCGCTCGACCAGCCGGCGCGCGAGCAGGCACTGCGCCGCGAAGATCCGCGTGGGCTCGTAGGCGTGGTCCATCCCGTACATCGATTGCGTGGCCTTGCTCTCGCGCGAAACCTCCATGAGTTCGGGCACGGCCCACTGCATGCGGAAGGCGAGCTCCCAGTTGGCGATCGCCGCCTCGACGGCACCGCACGATGGCGCGCTGCCGTCGAGTTCGGCCACAAGCGCCTGCTTGCGCCGCTGCGCATCGGCTCCTTCGCGCGGGCGCACATTGGCCAAGCCATCGCCGCGCGGCAGGACCACACTGCCTTGGTGCGTGGCCGGCAGGAAACCGTTTCCGAAGCACTCGAGACCGCCCGGCGGCACGAGCCCGCCATTGAGCACCACGAAGCCCGGCAGGTCGGAGCTCTCGCTGCCGAGGCCATAGCTCGCCCACGCACCCATGCTCGGGCGACCCGCAAGCCCAGCGCCGGTGTGCAGGAAGTAGTTCGCGTTGGTGTGCTCGCTGAACTGGCTCGTCATGCTGCGGATCACCAGCAGCTCGTCGGCCATGGCCCGCACATGCGGGAAGAGATCGCTCACCGGCGTGCCGCATGAACCACCCGGCCGGAACGCCCACGGGCTGCCGAGCGTGTTGCCGTTGTTGTTGAACTGCGTGGGCTCCATGGCCATGCCGAAGGGCTGGCCGTTCTCCTTGGCGAGCCGCGGCTTGGGATCGAACGTGTCCATGCTGCTCGGACCGCCGTCCATGTAGAGGAAGATCACATTGCGCGCACGGGGACAGAGGCTGCGCGGCGCGGCCGACCCCTCCAGCAGCGCGGCCATCGCCTTGGGGCCCATCATGCCTGCCGCGGCAACCATGCCGAAGCCGCTCATGCACTGCCGCAGCATGTCGCGGCGCGTGAAGGCACGGGGTACGAAAGATCGGCAGTGATGGCCCATGGTTCAGTCGATGAAGAGGAACTGCTTGGTGTTCAGGATCACGTGCGCGAGCGCAGCCCACGCAGCAGGGGTCGATCCACCCTCAGCCTGCACGAACGCCACGCACCGATCGACCTCCGCGGTGGCCGGCGCGCGCCCCCATGCATCGTGCAGCATGCCCGCGGCAACCCGTGCGATCGACTCGGGTGAACCATCGCACGATGCACCCGCACGCGCACCCCAGCGGGCTGCGAGCTCATGCACCAGCGGTGCATTCATCATGGCCAGCCCCTGCGCCGGCACGTTGCTTTCATGCCGCCGACCCACAGTGGTGGTTGGCACGGGCAGGTCGAACGTGGTGAGGAACGAATCCGCGAAGTTGCGCCGCACCTCGAGGTAGACGCTGCGACGGCCGTTGCCATCGAGCGGGCCTGACTGTCCCGGACGCCCGCGGCCGGTCATGAACTCGGTGAGGTGCGTGGGGACGCCGGGGCCGCCCATCGATCGATCGAGCCCGCCTGCAAGCGCGAGCATGGCATCGCGCACGCTCTCGGCATCGAGTCGCCGGATGAACGCGCGGTGCAGCAAGGCGTTCGTGGGATCGAGCGCTTCGGCCCGTTCGCTGGCGATCCCCGACTGGGCGAACGTGGCGCTCAGCGCGATCTGCCGAACGAGCCGCTTGATGTCCCAGTCGCGCATGAAGTCGGCGGCGAGCCAATCAAGAAGTTCCGGATGCGTGGGTGCCGCACCGAGCGCACCGAAGTCATCCGGCGTGGGTACGAGACCGCGACCGACCACATGCTGCCAGATACGGTTGACCATCACCCGCGCAACAAGCGGGTGCGATCCGTCCACCAGCGTTCGGGCTAGTTCGAGCCGCCCAGAACCGACAGCGCCGGGCGCAGGGACGCCCTGGGCGAGCGAACCCATCGCCCCGCGCGTGACCGAATCACCGAGCCGCTTCGCGCTGCCTCGCACGTGCACGCTGTCGTTCCACGCTCCGGCTTCGGCTAGGACCAGCGCCTCGATCGACTCTGGCAACGCTTGGGCGTCGATCGCCGCCAGTTCGGAAGCCAACGCCGGATCGGCCGCTGCCGGTGCAGGCATGGGCGCGAGCTCCGGCGACTGCACGAACGCCAGCCACGCCACATCGATCACGCCGCCGCCATCATCGACGTACTCGACATGCGCGCGCCGCCCCTGGAAGCGGCGCAGGTCATGCACCACGGCCGCCCACGCGCCGCCTGTGTCTGGCGCCTGGGTCATGCCCTCGAAGAGCAAAGCGTTGTGATCGTCGAGGAAATAGCCATCGATCACGCAACGGACGCGGACCCCGGCACCTCGCACCGCATGCGCCAGGTAAGGGCCATCGATCATGAAGGACGGACTGCGCAGCCAGCCGCGCAGCGCATGGCCGCCCACATCGCTCGTGGCGATGTCGCGCTCGAGCTGCACGACAGCCTTGCCACGCTGCCCGATCGCCGGCCGCTCGCCAGCCTCGCGCGCGAACGCTGCACCGCCTGCGGTCCAGCCCTCGGGCATCGGGGCTTCGAAGGTGGCGAGCAGGCGCAGCGCGCTGGTGGGCGGTGCAGGTGCTGGAACCATTGCGGTCGACGAACCACCGTGGGAGCCGGGCACCGTGGAGCTTGAGACGCGCACCCGTGCATCGAGGTCCGATCGTGCTGCCACGCGGGCCGAGCGTGCGGATTCCATCCGGCCATCATCGAGCCAGGCCGACGTGCGGGCGCTGCTCTTCAGCGAACCACTGAGCGCGTAGTAGTCGCGCTGCGCGATCGGGTCGAACTTGTGGTCATGGCATCGCGCGCAGGCAACGGTCGCGCCCAGGAAGGTGCGCGTCATCACGTCGACTTGGTTGGCGATGCGCTCGGCCTCGTCGGTGGCGACATCGACCGGCGCGTGCGTGCCCTGCGCCAGCAGCCAGAACCCCGTGCCGATCGGGCTGACGTCGGCGTTCCATGCCGGGTCCATGCGGGGCTCATCGAGTGCGTCGCCAGCCAGGTGCTCGAGCACGAATCGGTCGTACGGCACGTTGGCGTTGAAGGCACGGATCACGTAGTCGCGATACCGCCACGCGTGAGGGATCGGATAGTCGAACTCGTGGCCGTAGGTCTCGGCATAGCGCACGAGATCAAGCCAATGCCGGCCGAAACGCTCGCCGAAATGCGGGGACGCCAGGAGCAGATCGACGGCAGCCTCGGGGGTCGTGGCCTGATCGAGCCCATCGATCGCCATCGGCGGCAAGCCCGTCAGCGCGAAGGACCATCGACGGACTAGCGTGTCGTGATCGGCCTGTGCAGCAGGTGCGAGCCCGGCCTGCTCGAGGCCGGCGAGCACGAAGCGGTCCACGTCACCGCGCGGCCACGAGCCATCGCGCACCGCCGGCACCACCGGCGGCTTCACAGGCTCCCACGACCAGTGCGCCGCATAGGGCGCGCCCTGCTCGATCCACGCCTTGATCGTGTCGCGCTCGGCAGCCGTGAGCGGCGTGCCCTTGGGCGGCATGCGCTCGTCGGGATCCTCGCTCAGCAACCTTCGCCAGACCTCACTTGCATCAGGATCGCCAGCCACGATCGCTGCATGGCCATCACGCGAAGCCTTGGCCTCGTGCGGATCATCCAGGCGCAGGCCAGCCTTGCGACTCTCGGCATCGGGCCCATGGCAGTTGAAGCAGCGAGCCGCGAGGATCGGCCGGACGTCACGATTGAAGTCGACCGGGCGATCGCCCGCTCCACCCGCAGCGAGGACCAGCATCGTGACGATCGCCAGGGGCATGCCGGAAGTAGAGCCCGGACCCCGCGCGGGGGCAAGCGGCAGGTGGAACTTCTTGGGGGTGTGGCGGAAGCGAGGCCACGGCGCGACGCATGAGCTCGCGGCGATGCCCCTCAGCGCACCAGGTGCACACCGGACGTGTCGACAGCGTGGATGCCCGCCTCATCGATCCACACGTGCTCGATGAGCCGCTGCGTGACCGGGATCCGGATCAGTTCTTCCAAGGTCGCGGCATCAAAGATCACGATGGCACCCTCGGCGCTGCCCGCGATGAGCCGTTGCCCGTCCGCAGAGACCGTGATGGACCCAGCGCCCTGCTTGAAGGGCTGCACGATGTGCACCACCGCACCATCGCGGCCATCGAGCATCGCCAGTTGTCCCTCGCGCGTGACCATGTAGGCGCGAACACCGTCAGGTGCCCACGCCGCGCTCTCGCACTCGCTGGGCAGGCGGGTCACCCAACGCTCGTGGCCATCGGCTGGATCCAGGCAGATCGCCCCGCGTTGACGCGATCCCAGCAGGACTCGGCCGTCAGGCCATGCGAGATCAAGCGATCGAAACCCCTGAGGCTCATGTTGGTCATCGGGCGATGCGTGCTTCACATCCGTCCAGAGCACGCGCCCTTCGGACGACACCAACGCGACGACGCCAGCATCACCTGCCACCGCGATCACGCTGCCGTCCTTGGCCATGGCGGCGCGCTGCACCATGCCAACGCCGACGATCGCAAGGAGCTGGGGCGCGCGATCGGCGTACGCGATTCGGATCCGATCCACGTCGGCCGCGTCGACCCAACCGATGCCCGGCTGTGCATCGAAGGCGAGGCTTCCATCTGCAGTGCCGAACCAACGCTTCAGCTGCTCCGAAGGCACGGTGTAGGCACCACGCGATCCACCGGAGTACAACGACGCTCCATCGGTCGACAGGCTCCACAGGCGATCCGATGACAGCGGGATGGCTCCGAGCGCCGAGCCATCCAGCACGGACCAGAGCCGGATCGAACCGTCAGACGATGCCGTCGCGCAGCGTTGGGCATCGAGCCCGGCGACACCCCAGATCAGCGACTGGTGACCGAGTGCCCTCCACAGCCTTGCGCCTGTGCGGGGATCGAATGCCGAGAGCGCGCGGCCGCCGACCAACGCCACGCGGCCATCGTCGGACCATCCCACGGAGACGGCGCGCTCGCCTGGCTCGCCAAGACGCGTGATCGTGCGCGCAGCAACATTCACCACGATCGAACCGCCCTCTGCGCCGAGCAGCGCGACATGAGGATCGGCAGGACACGGCGCAACATCACGGACCAAGCCGATGCCCAGCGGCACCAACCACGACGGAGCTTCGGCGCCGGGCTCGTACACGGAGAGTTCCTCGCCTGCGCAGACGAGGTGGCCGGATCGAGTCTGCGCCACCTCGCCTTGGTTACACGCGGCATTGCCTGAGGACAGCGGGAGCTCCACCCCCACTCCAGAAGCGAGCTCCCGCCAACCGACGTCGCCTTGCTGCGTGCACACCAAGACGCGGGAGCGATCATCAGACAGGGCCAAGCCGCCAACCTCTGCCGATTGCAGATCGAGTGTCCACCCGAACTGACCATCGATCCACTGCACGACAGCCGTCGGTGCTGTGGGCGATGCAGCACGCTCGAACATCCCAACCCCGATCCCATCCACGACGATCCAATCGAGGCATGGCTTGGGGACCATGCCATCTTGCCCAACCCGAAGCATCCGCTGCACGGTGTCACGCTCAAGCGTGGGCGGCTCGTCCTGCAGCCATGCCAGGCACTGTTCGATCACCAAGCGATCGGCATCGAGGATGGCACGCGACGCCACGGCCAAGCGCGCCAAGCGTGCCTCGTGCCGGGCCTTTGTCGCCTGACCCACCGCGATGATCGAGAGCGCGAGCAGGGAGCCGATGACGCCGAGCCCGACGGACACCGGCACCCGGTTGCGCCAGAGCGCGCGACGCACGCGCTCGAGTTGCCCCTGCTCGCCCACCAGGACCGGCTCGCCACGCAGATGACGCCGCAGGTCATCGGCGAACTGCGCTGCGGTCTGGTAGCGATCCATCGGATCATGCGCTGTGGCCCGCCGAACGATGCGTTCCAGTTCCGTCCGCTGCAGGCCGCCGAGCATCGGGAGGTGCACCGTCACGGGGCGGCTCGCCGCGTGCAACTGCTGGGCGATCGTCGCACCCACGAGTCGGCGCAGGGGTTCACCTGCGATCAGCTCGTAGAGCATCGCACCGAGCGCGAAAATGTCTGCGCGCACATCCGGCAGGCGCGATGGATCGAGTGCCTCCGGTGCGACGTAGCGCATTGTGCCCTCGAGGCGCGAGCCGAGGAGCACGTTCGTAACGGCTGGCGATTGCTCCGACAGGCCCGCGATTCCGAAGTCGATCACGACCGGACGATCGCTCGCGTCGACCAGCACGTTGTCGGGCTTGAGATCACGGTGGATCACGCCGCGACCGTGGGCATGCTGCACGGCCTCGGCAACGGTCGACATGGCCGCCACGCGCTCGGCGAGCGTTCGCGTGCCCGAGCCCGCCCAGCTGGTGAGCGTGCGTGCATCGCGCACGAGTTCCATGGCGATCCAGAACCAGCGGCGTCCACCGATCTCGCTCACGTCGGTTCGGTAGAACCGTGCGATGCCTGGGTGCTCGAGCTGCGCCAGCAGCCGCGCCTCGGCAGGTCGCAAGGGTCGATCATCCGCGCGCCAGACCGCCGGCATGATCTTGAGCGCCACATGTCGGCCCACGCCATGCTCCACGGCCTCAAAGACACGCCCTAGGCCGCCCTCGCCCAGCGGTCGCATGATGGTGAATTCGCCCAGCACGGTGCCAGCGCCGATGCCATCGCGCGAGGCGGGTCCGCCAGCCTCGAGCGGCTGCATGGCATCGTTCAGGCCCAGCAGCGTCCGGGCCTCGGCCAGCACCGCCGGATGGAATCGTTCAGCCGCTTCAGCCTCACGACCCTCGCACAGCAGTTCGAAGCAGGTGTGGACCGCGACCAGCCCGGTTGAATCGGTCGAATCGTGACCCATGGACCAAACAGTGTAATTCCCTGCCCTCGAACGCCGATCAACCGCTTGAAGAGGACAACCGTCATGGACCCTGCTGCACCTACCGACACCAGCGCACCCTCGTTCCCCAGCCCCAGCGAGCGGCACCGGGTGATTGATGGGCTGCTTGAGCGCCGCCAGCGGGGCGACCTGTCGGCCCTGCGGGAGCTGTGGGACCAGATCTACGCAGAAGTGCACCGCATGGCTCGGCATCGCCTGCGTGCAGAGGGCACGAATCGCCCGATCGATACCACCGTCCTGGTACATGAGCTCTACCTCAAGGCCGGCGATGTCGCCTTCGAGAACCGCGCTCACCTCTTCGGTTCGCTCGTGCGCATGATGGGCCAGGTGATCATCGATGCAGGCCGCCGTGCGCAGCTTGAGCGGCGTGTGGGAACCACTGCCCCGGGCGGCGGGATCCAGCTGGACCTTGTGCAGCTGGGTTTCGAGGAAGCCTCGGTGCCAGACATCGCACCAGCCGTGATCAGCGCGCTCGACCGGCTTGATGGGCTTGCGCCGCGTGCGGCGAGCGTGGCGTGGCTGCGGTTCATCGGCGGCCTCGAGATCGACGAGGCTGCGAACTGCCTCGGCATCTCCAGGCGAACGGTCGTGAACGACTGGATGTTCGCACGCGCCTGGCTCCACCGTGAGCTGTCGGCGCAGTTCCCCGAGTTGCTCGTGACCTCGCGAAAGGACCCTTCATGAGTCCACACCACTCCTCGACCCAGCCGTGCTTCGACCCTGAACTTGGCGCGCCAGCATGGCGCGACTTCGGGGGGCTTCCCGCATCGACCTGGGCGCACGTGCATGAGTGCTTCGTCATGCTGCGCGGCACCCCACGCGACCTCTGGCACGGGGCCATCGACCGTGCGTTCCACCACGACCGCCAGGCGGGCTACGAGGTCCTCACCCTGCTGATCGCCGACGAAGCCACCCGGTCGGTCACGCCCGACCGACCCGAGTGAAGATTTCCTTGCCCTCGGTCGCCTAGCCGTCCGCTTGCCTCTTCGTGGCGGCCTTCCGGGGGGCGCCGGTGCGAGCCGGCGCTCACGGCTGCCGCGGTCAATCCGCAGCGATGCGGAACACGCGCATCCGGGCATGCACGCGGCCAGCGGTGGCCAGCGCGTCGTCACCCGCGCCGAGGTAGAGATCGATCCGGCCTGCACCCGTGATCGCGCCACCGCAATCGGCGGCGTAGACGATGCGCGGCGCAGCGAGATCGGCTGAGACCCCCGCTTGATCCAGCTCCGGCACGAGCAGCAGCAGCGAACCAACGGGTATCACCCGCGCGTCCACCGCAACCGCCTGACCAGCCAACAACGTGAGCCCGAAGGGTGATTGAGGCCAGCGCTCACAGGGAACCTCGCGCCACCAGACGAAGCGCTCATTGCGGTCGCACGCTGCCCGCACGATGTCCGGAGCACGCTGCCAGAGCGCTCGCAGTCCATCCAGCGTTGCAGCCCGCGGATCGAGTGCACCATCGGCCACGAGCAACTTCGCCAGGCTGGAGTACTCCCGCTCGTTGGTGCCGTCATGGACGAGGCAGCGCATCGATCCGTCGGCACGCTCGAGCTGCACGCTGCCATTGACGGCTGCGAGGTACACGCTGAACTCATCAGGACCGTGTGCGATCACCGGATGCGCAGCCGGATCCTTCGCCGCTGCCGCCAGCCACTGCGCCCGCGTCGGACCCTCGCCACCCGCAGGCAGCCACGTCGGCCGGGCGAAGAACGCCGTACGTGCATCGCCGCTGGCCGACTCGCGCAGGCGCGGCGAGGCATACGCCGTCACCAGCGCGGGCTCGGCATCGACTGGATGCAGCGAGAGTCTGGAACGCGCCGCTTCGGTGCCACCCACAAGCGCATGAAGCACCTCGATCGTGGGGACCGACGGAGCTCGTGAACCAGCGAGGGATCCCGCAGCCGGCGAAGGCTGCTCACCGTCCATGAGCCATGGCTCGAGCGTTCGGCGCAGGCGATGGAGCGAGGTGCGGTCACTGGTGGCGGCAGCCAGCGCCGTGTGGGGATCGGGCTCCACAGCCGCCGGTCCGCCCCACGGCACCCGAACGAGCTCGCGATCGAGGAAGACCGCACCATCCTTGTCGACGAATTTCACGCTGAGTGCGGCAGCACCTCCATCGAGCCGCGCCGTGAGCAACGCCATCATGTTCGGATGCGGGAAGTGTTCCTTCACCCAGTCGCTGCGCGACCAGAGGCTCGAGTCGTGCACGCCCGCGTGCATGGGGCTCGACACGATCTCCCACAGGTCGCGCCCGGCCGTCGACGCCGTCGGGTGCAGCAGCAGGCGGCTCGTGTGCACATCGCCACTCACGAGTACCACGCCGCCGGGCACATCACGCACGAGCCGCATCAGCCGCGCGTACTCCTCCGGGTACATGCCCCAGTAGTCGGTCTTGAGCGGCCGCACCGAGCTGTTGAAGACCATGCTGCTCACGATCACCTTGATCGGGGCGGTCGATGCAGCGAGTCCCTCACGCAACCATGTCCACTGCTGCCGGCCCAGGAGCGTCCACCCGCCGGCGGTCGCGGCATCGGCCGCACCATCGATGACGGGGTCCACGGCATCGGCCGGAGCGCATCGCGCGGTCCGCGCGAACCACCGCGTGTCGAGCATGAAGACCTCCATGGGCCCCAAGCGCAAGCGGTGGTACACGCCCTCCGTGCCGGTCCCGAAGGATGCATTCGCGTGCCACTCGCGAAACGCCTGCAGGCTGCGTTCCTTCCCCTTGAGTCGACCGTCGGTGTCGTTGAGCCCGAAGTCATGGTCATCCCAGACCGCCGCGAGCGGCGTGGACGACAGCCACTCCGCCATGCCCGGCTGCGAGAAGAACTCGCCGTAGCGCTTGCGCTGCCGCGCGAGATCGGTGGTGTCGATGTACGGCGTATCGCCGATGAACGCGACGGCATCGGGGTGCAGGCCGGTGATCGTGCGCAGGAGCTTCTGCGTGCCGTCCTTCTCATCCGCGCAGCTGCCGATGGCCAGCGTGGCCGATGCGGCATCGGCCGCACGCATGCTGATCGTTCCATCGAAGCCATCCGGGCTGCGCGATGGTCCACCCGCGACGCCGGTGATCCGGTACCGATGCATGCTGCCAGCCACGAGATCCCGGACCGACCACACCAGGGTTCGCGGCGTGCGACGCTCGGCGGCAGAGGCTTCGAGCCGCTGCGCGAGCGCAGCCCCCTGCGCATCGAGCACCTCGAGCGCGACCTGGTCGCCGGGCTCGCCATCCAGGCGGACCCAGACCTGCATGCCGCGGCCATCGAGTTCACCGAGGATCGGTCCATGCGTGATGCGGGTGGCCATGCGACCGGCGTGTTCGGCCGCGTCATCGCCCGAAGGACCGCCAAGCGCGATCGACGAGCCGACCGGCGCACCTGCACACGCTGCCAGGCAGGCCGCGCCCGCGGCGAAGGCGAGCGCGCGAAGGATGGCGCATGACGTCTGTTGCAGGCTGGATGGCATCGGTGCATTGAACACCAGACACCTTCACCATGTGAAGCCGGTCGCCGCGCGACCGCGCGCTAGCCTGCGCGCATGGCCAAGACGATCTGGGTGACCAGCGACACGCACTTCTGGCACGAAGAAGCCCTCGCGCTCTACAAGCGCGAATTCGGCGGCGTGGAGGAGATGAATGATGCGCTGATCGACTGGATCAACGCCACGGTGGGCAAGGGCGACGAGCTCTGGCACCTGGGCGACTTCGTGGCCGGGCTTCCCTGGAAGAAGCAGCCGCGCAAGGCCGTCAAGCTCGCACGCGACTGCCGCGATCGGATCCGCTGCACCACCGTGCATCTTGTGCGCGGCAACCACGACCCGCGCTTGCCGGGCTTCGAGCGGCTCTTCGATTCGGTTCACGACATCGCCAGCTGGAAGGGCTGGGAGCGCGGCGAGCACCGCATCGTGCTCTGCCACTATCCGATGCTCGCCTGGCAAGGTCGATGGAACGGTTCGCTGCACCTGCACGGCCATCTGCACGGCGGCTTGCCGAGCCAGAGTCGATCGGCCGATGTCGGCGTGGATTGCCACCGCTACCGGCCGGTCGCGATGGAGTCGATGCTGGCGCGGTGCGCACGCCAGGCGATTCAGCACTTGGACGAGTACCAGCGTCCGCGTACGCGCTAGCGCATCACTCAGGATCGGAGCCCTTGTCGGATCCAGCAGCATCCGGCGCGGCGCTGGCATCATCGCCCTTGACGCGCCCCTTCCGGCCGGCCTTGCGTGCCTGCTCGAGCAACTCCCACTGGCGCCACGCCTCGCGCACGGCGTCGGACCATGCAAACGTCGGGCTTGTGGCAGGATCCCACCCCACAAGGTGCTCCTCGCCCGCGCGCGCATCGGCGCGCGTGTACGCCCAGGGCTGGCCGTAGACCTCCATGCAGAGCTCCCAGACCGCGGGGTCGTGCTCCTTCAGCTCGGTCACCGTGTCGACATGGTTGTGCTGGTTGTCGTTCTCGCGATTGGTGTCGAAGAAGGACTGCGTGGCCTCGGCCCAGTATTCCATGCGGTTCTCGCGGGCATAGGCCCCCTGCCACAGGCCCTTCTTCATCGCCGCGTCGTAAGCCGCCTCGAGCCGGCGATCGAAGGTCGGATCGACCGACGACAGGCCCATCTCGTGAATCGCGTGCGCGAACTCATGGATGAAGATGCTCTCGGTGGCGTATGGATCGCCGGGATACGTGAGCAGGTTCTCTTCGCCGGCACTCACGGCCGGCCGGTGCGGCGTTGCGCCAAGCCCGCGCGCACGCATGTCCCAGTATCCCTTGGGCTCGAGGTCGCTGTGCTCGGGCACGTCGGTGGTGACCTCGCCCACATCCATGATTGCCACGCGCACGTTGTTGGCACCCATCGCCCGCGCGATCTCGGGACGGCTGCGCAGCATGCGGCGCGCGAGCCACACGGCTTCCTGCAGCGCGCGTGGATCGACCTTGGCGCTGGCCACGAACGGCAAGCCTTCCCACACGATGCACTGCTCGTAGAAAGGCTTGAGGCCGAAGCGCTCGCGAACGTCGGCTGCGATCGGCCCCGCTGCCACCACCACGCGATCCACGAGCGTGCTGCCAGGAACCGATGGCCCGGCCGGCCGGTCATCGGCCAAGGTGAACGAAGCGACGGCGAGCGTGCAGGCCATGCGGAGCATGCCGGTACGGTACCCATCACAGGAGGCAGTCCATGCACGTGACGCGCCGAGGATTCATCACCGTTGCCGCCATCGGATCATTGGTCCCGATGATGCCGGCGTGTGCGACGCGCCCGCGCCGCTCGCGCCGGCCTGCGGCCGAGCCGCTGCGACTGGCCTGCATCGGCACGGCCAATCGCGCCTGGGACAACATCCAGGAGCTCCGCCATGAGCGCATCGTGGCGCTGTGCGATGTCGATGCCGGATACCTCGCCCGGGCATCGAGCGAGTTTCCAGATGCACGAACCTTCCGCGACTTCCGCGAATTGCTGGCGATGGAGCGCGAGCTCGATCTGGACGGTGTGGTCGTGTCCACGCCCGACCATACGCATGCGCTCGCCACGGCACTCGCGCTGCAGGCCGGCCTACCCGTGTACTGCGAGAAGCCGCTCACGCGCACGGTGCGTGAACTCGGCGTGCTGCGCTCGCTCTGGGAGCGCCACCCCGTGGCCACGCAGATGGGCACGCAGATCCACGCGGGCGACAACTACCGCCGCGTCGTCGAAGCGATCCGTGCGGGAGCGATCGGCCGCGTGACGGCGGTCGATTGCTGGCAACAGAAGAGCTGGGGCGATGGACGGCTGACGCCGGGTGCCGTGCCGCCGGCCGGGCTCGATTGGGAGCTGTGGCAAGGCCCGATTGAACGCCGCGCATACATCGATGGCGTGCACCCTGCGAACTGGCGGCGCTACTGGTCCTACGGCTCGGGCACCCTGGGTGACATGGGTTGTCACATCATGGACCTTCCGTTCTGGGCACTCGGGCTGGATCGGCTCGATGGCCGTTCGATCGAGATCCAGGCCGATGGCCCCCCACCCGATGCCATCGGCACGCCTGCGTGGCTCGAGGCATCGTGGGCGATCGCGCCCGAACGTGCCGGCGACGATCCGCTCGTGCTGCGATGGTTCGACGGCGGCCGCATGTCGCCCTTCGTGCAGGAGATCGGCGCGAAGGATCGCGTTGACTACCACGGTCGATTCAGCGTCTGCTTCCAGGGCACCACGGGCGCACTCTTCGCCAACTACGGCGAGATGCTGCTCTGGCCCGGCGCACGCGCCGCCGCATGGCAGCCGCCTGCACCCACGATCGCACCGAGCATCGGGCATCATCGGGAGTGGTTGCAGGCCATCCGCGATGGCCAGCCGACCGCACCGCTGTGCGGGCTTCCCTATGCCACGCGCCTGACCGAGCTGGTGCTCCTGGGCACGGTCGCGTATCGCGCCGGCCGCCCGATCCGCTGCGTTCCCGGAAGCATGCGCATCGACGGTGACCCTGCGGCGGACCGGCTGCTGGGCGAGCCTGCACTGCCGGGCTGGACGCTGCCCGGCGCGTGAGCCTCGCTCAGTGCAAGCCCTCTTCCTCGTGCGCCTGCAGGATCGCACGGAAGGTCGGCAGGTTCTCCATGAAGAGATCGACGACCTCAGGATCGAACTGGCCTCCGCGCTCGCCCGTGATCAGCTCGATCACGCGGTCCTCGGTCCACGGCTCCTTGTAGCAGCGACGCGCGCTGAGCGCGTCGTAGACATCGGCGATGCCGACGATGCGTGCTTCGAGAGGGATCGCATCGCCGCGCAGCGGCCGAGACGATCCGTCGACCTGCGGCACCGGTGGATAGCCCGCACCATCCCAGCGCTGGTGATGGTGCAGCGCGATGCGCTTGGCGACCAGGTCGAACTCGCGGTCATCGCCGAAGAGATCGGCACCGATCGTGGTGTGCCGCTCCATCACGGCGCGCTCCTCGGGGTCGAGCTTGCCGGGCTTCTTGAGCACGGCATCGGGCACGCCGACCTTGCCGACATCATGCAGCGTGGCGGCCAGGGCGAACCGGTCCACGTCGCGCTCCCACTCCGGGCCATTGCGGCCGCGCCGGGCGCCCCATGCCTCGAGGAGGATGCGCGAGATGCGCGACACGCGCTGTACGTGCGGACCGGTCTCGCTCGGGTCGCGCAGGCGCGCCATCGCGATCGTGCGGTCGATGAGGCTCTTGGTCAGCTGGGCGCGCTGCACGCTCATCGAAACCGTGGCCGCGAAGCGCGCCGCCACGCCGATGTCACCGGGCTCGAAGCCGATCGTGCTCGCACCGTCGGCTCGATGCGGGTTGATCAGCTGGAACACGCCGATGCAGCGCCCGCTCTCGCCGAGCAGCGGCACACCGAGGATGCTCCTCGTGCGGTAGCCCGTGCGCTCGTCGACGGAGCGGTTGAACCGGTACGGCGCCTCGGACGGAAGGTCGTAGACATCGGGCACGTGGAGGATCTTGCCCGTGACCGCCACGTAGCCGGCGATGCTCGAGGTATCGAGCGGGAGCACGACCGACCGCACGAATCGCTCGGCGCTGCCGAGCACATCGTTCTGCGCATAGACCATGCGCAGCTGATTGCCCTCGCGCACGAAGACGCCGCCGGCCTCACAATGCGTGAACTGGCGCGCATCGGTGAGCACGCGCATGAGCACGGTTTCGGGATCGTTCAGCTGGGCCAGCTCGTTGGCCGACTGCTCAAGCGCCCCGAGCCGCACGACACCATCGTCGGGCTCGCTTCGCGTGGCGTGGAGCGTGACGCCGGCATCGATGTGCCGCAGCAGGATGTCGCGCAGCTCATGGGGAGGCGGCATCTTCACGATCACCTCGCGCGCACCCAGGTCCAGTGCCTGGCGCCTGACCACCTCGTCGTCGCTGGCCGTCAGGGCAAGGATCGGGATGGCTCCGACCCACGGCAACTGGCGGACCGCCGCGATCGCATCGAAGCCGGTGATGCCGGGCATCATCAGGTCGATGACGACCAGGTCGAGCTCGACCTGCGCCAGCGGCCCTCGGATCTCGGTGAGCGCAACGGCGCTGTCGGTGAAGCCGTGCACCTTGATGCGCTGGTCATCGGCCAGAACGCGGCGCACGAATTCGATGACCATCGGCTGATCGTCGATCACCACGACGTGGATGTCGTGGCCTGCCGGCAGGTGGTGCGTGCTTGTGTCCATGCGATCCGGGACGGATGCTAGCCACGATCGGTTCGTGCTTCGATTGCCGCACCGAATGCCATCGCAGGCCGCGCTACCCTTTCCTCCATGGCACAGGCACCGCTCGTCGGCGTGATCATGGGCTCGCAGAGTGACTGGGAGACGATGCAGCACGCCAGCGCGATGCTCGCTCTGCTCGACGTGCCGCACGAGTGCCGCGTGGTGAGCGCACACCGCACCCCTGACTTGCTGTTCGAGTACGCCAGCGCCGCCCACGGTCGAGGTCTGCGAGTGATCATCGCGGGTGCAGGCGGCGCAGCCCACCTGCCGGGCATGTGTGCAAGCAAGACCCATCTGCCGGTGCTTGGCGTGCCGGTCGAGAGCAAGGCGCTGCGAGGCCTCGATTCGCTGCTGTCGATCGCGCAGATGCCAGCAGGCATCCCTGTCGGCACGCTCGCGATCGGCCGCGCCGGCGCCACGAACGCCGGCATGCTGGCTGCAGCCATCATCGCCCACACCGAGACCTCGGTGCGCACGCGGCTCGAGCGCTACCGGGCGCAGCAGACGGCATCAGTGCTGGCCCACCCGGTGCCGCGCGCCGGGCACGTTGCGCCGGCGATCGATCTGGCGCTCGCCCAGCCGTTGATCGAATGGCGCGGCTCGGGTGCGGCGGCGACCGGCTCCACGCGCCGCTCGCGCACGCCGCGCTCGAGTGATCGCGCAGCACGGACGGCCAAGGGTGCCCGCCGCGGAAAGGGCCGTCGATGAAGGTCGGTATCGTCGGTGGTGGCCAGCTTGGCCGCATGCTCGCGCTCGCCGGCATCCCGTTGGGCATGCGGTTCCGGTTCCTCGAGCCGAGCATGAGCTGCCCTGCAGCAGCGCTCGGCGAAGTCATCGGGACGCCCTACGACGATCCCGAAGGTCTGGTGCGGTTCGCCCAGAACCTCTCGGTGGCAACGTATGAGTTCGAGAATGTGCCCACCGCGACCGTCGAGTTCCTGCAGCAGTCGCTGGGCGTGCATCCAGGCGCCAAGAGCCTGCAGATCGCGCAGGATCGCATCCAGGAGAAGCACTTCTTCAAGGAGTGCGGACTCGGGGTGCAGGCGTTCCATGCGGTTGGGTCGAGTGCCGACCTCCCGCGCGCACTCGAAGCGGTCGGCCCCGTCGGCGTGCTCAAGACCCGTCGCATGGGCTACGACGGCAAGGGCCAGCGCGTGATCCGCAACGGTGATTCGCTGGAATCCGCGTGGATCGCGCTCGGCAAGGTGCCCTGCATCTACGAGGCCTTCGTCGAGTTCGAGCGCGAGGTGAGCATCATCGGCGTGCGTACGCGCGTGGGCGGCAAGCCGCAGGTCGCGTTCTACGAACTCTGCCAGAACGAGCATGTCAGCGGGATCCTGCACCAGACCGTGGTACCCACGCCCGAGGGTGATCGGCTCACCGCGCTCGCGCGCGAGCAGGCGCACGCTGTCATGGAGCGGCTCGACCACGTCGGCGTGCTCACGATCGAGTTCTTCGCGCACGGCGACACGCTGACGGCCAACGAGATGGCGCCGCGCGTGCACAACTCCGGCCACTGGACGATCGAAGGCGCACAGACGAGCCAGTTCGAGAACCACCTGCGCGCGATCGCGGGGCTGCCGCTCGGCTCGACAGCGCTGCGCGCGCCCTGCGTGATGACGAACATCGTCGGCACCCTGCCGACGACCGCCACCGTGCTCTCGCAGCCCAACGCGCACTTGCACCTGTACGGCAAGGCGCCTCGCGCCGGCCGCAAGCTCGGCCACATCACCCTGGTGGGGTGAGGGGTGGTGTCCCCCGGACACGGACCACCACCACCCACGTCCATCAACGCCGCTGCTCGACGGCGTCAATCAAGGCCGCCATCCGCAACATCTGGTGATCGGGCATCAGCGCTGGGACCTTGTCCGAGTGACCGGCCCCGATGCCCCTGAACCGCACGACGAACGCATAGGGATCGGGCATGCTCCCACCGGACATCAATCGCTCGGCGGTGAGTGCCGCCGCACCAGTGCCTGACACCAGAAAGGCCCACGCACCCGTGTCGCCTGGTGCAACGCCCGCCATCGGAGTTCCGCCCCCTTGCCATTCGCCGCCCGTTCCCACGCCACCCTGCCAACTGCCCGCGAACGGAGCCGCGCCGGTGCCTGGCATGATTCGTGACATCCCCGGGTGACTCGAACGAAGCAGCGTGACGACGAATCCGCCGAGCTCCCTCGGCAATCGGAACATGAAGCCCGTGAGGTACCCACCCCGTTCGACGTCGGACGTGTTGGTGAGGGACACAAGCATCTGCACAGCGTTGATCGACACGTGTGTGCAACTGATCATGCCCGAGAACGAACAGAGACGCTCGGTGCTGAGATCGGTGTTCGGAGCGAGGACAGCGATGCTGGTGTCGGATGGACGAATCGTGGATGGTCGATCCGCCCACGCCGATCGAGGTAGCCCCAGATCGACGGTCGTTACCTGCTCAAGCGTCTGTGCGACAATGGGTTGGTCATTCATGGCAGTGGTCCCTTGTTGAGTATGCCACTGCCTTGGGCCGATCAGGCAATCGGCCCAAGGCAGGGCGTGTGCATCAGTTACGGCGGCGACGGCTGAAGGCCAGGCCCATGGCACCAAGCACCAAGGCACCGGGCGCAGGAGTAACTGCCGGCACCTTGTCGGAGCAATCATCATCCAGCCCGCGGAAGCGGACGATGAACGCGTAGGCATCGCCATCCACGAAGTTGACGGCATCCAGTGCGGATGCCATCACCCCCGTGATGGAGAAGACCCACTGACCAGTCGAGCCAGACGCAACTCCGTCATTCGGGCTACCGCCGCTCAGCCACGACGCCCCCAGCCCTGCCCCGCCAAGCCACGCGCCGGGGAAGGGTGAGCCACTGGAGCCAGCCGGGATGTTGGTCATGCCCGCGTAGGTCGAGGAGACCAAGTTCGAGGTGAATGCGCCGAAGGAAGCGGGCGTACGGAACATGAACGCCGTCAGATAGCCACCTTTCGATGGATCGGTGGTGTTGGTCAGCGTGACCGTGAGCTGGCCCTGGTTGCCGCCCAAGAACTGGTAGTCCAGGAAGCCCGTGAAGTCAGCGAGCCCCTCGGTGCTCAGGGCAAGGTTGCCCTCGATCGAGGTCATGCTGGCTGAAGCGGGGACGGCGATCGCCCCAAGAAGGGACAGGGCCACGACGGACGAGATGCGTGCACAAGACATAACAGGCCTTTCGAGAAAGGTTTCAACGCGAACACATGTGCAGGCCGCCTTCGGACCTTCGCAGGTAGAAAACGACCAA
>CAIYOC010000042.1 GCA_903927725.1 uncultured bacterium
GCATGGCACGGCAATGTGCGCAAGCGCTTGGTGAAGAGCCCGAAGCTGCACATGCTCGACAGTGGGCTGACCTGCTCGTTGCTGGGCATCAGGTCGACGGAGCACCTGAGCACCCACCCCTTGCGTGGGCCGATGTTCGAATCATGGGTGGTTGCTGAGTCCATGAAGGCGCAAGCCAATGCTGGCCAGCGTCATGCATGGAGCCACTGGCGCGATCAGTCCGGCCTTGAGATCGATCTCATGGTCGAGACACCACGCCACCGGGTGGGAATCGAAGTCAAGGCCGGCGCGACCTTCCAGCGAGAGTGGCTGGATCCGATCCTGCGATGGTCGAGCACCTTTGATGATGCCTCGAAGCCGCCTCAGCCCAAGATCGTCTGCGGCGTCGAGCCGCATCAGGCTCCAACAGACGTGATCTCGTGGCGATCGTGGCCTGCGTCGGTCTCGGCGATGATGCGTGAACTGGGCTGAATCACCTTCTTGCGCTAGCCGATCAAGCGCGCCGAATTACAGTACGTCCATGCGCCCCGGCTTCCTCGCTCGACGGACCGTGCTGCGTGGCGTGGGTGCCACGATCGCGCTGCCGTTCCTTGATGCGATGCTGCCGCGCGGGATCGGCCCGGCCGCGCACGCCGCGACGGCGACTGCACTTGCGCCCAAGCAGGCTCGCGCGATCTTCGTCTTCTTCCCCAACGGCGTGAACCCGGCCTCGTGGCGCCCGCAGATCGCGGCGAATGGCACGTGGTCGCCTTCGCCCGCGCTGGCACCGCTCGAATCGATGCGTCGCGAGATCACGGTGCACACGGGGCTTCGTCATCGGCACGCCGAAGCCAACGGCGATGGTCCCGGCGATCACGCGCGCAGCGCGGCGTGCTTCCTCACCGGCATGCAGCCGAAGAAGACCGCCGGCGATGACATCCGCGCGGGGCAATCGGTCGACCAGGCGATCGCCGATGCACTCGAACGCACGGGTGCATCCACGCGATTCCGCTCGCTCGAACTCGGCACCGAGCCGGCGATGACCGCGGGCAACTGCGACAGCGGTTACTCCTGCGCCTACAGCGCGAACATTTCGTGGAAGGGCGAGTGCCTGCCCAACGGCAAGGAGACCGATGCGAAGGCCGCGTTCGACCGGCTCTTCGGTCGCGTGGGCCAGACTCCCGAGCAAGCTGCCGCGCAGGCGCGCTCGCGCCGCTCGATCCTGGATGGTGCGCTCGCGCAAGCCAAGCGCATCGCGGGCACGGTGGGTCGCGATGATCGCGCCCGGCTCGACGAGTACATGGACGCCGTGCGCGGGCTTGAGCAGCGCGTGGCCGAGGATGCCGCATCGCAGCTCGATGCGGATCGCATTCCTGATTTCGCCGGTGGCCCGATGGATCTTGCGCGCCGCACGGATCTGCTCTCGCAGGTGCTCGCGCTGGCGTTGCAGACCGACTCCACGCGCGTGGCCACGTTCATGCTCGCCAACGAAGGCTCGAACCGTCCGTACGCCGAGGTCGGCGTGACGCAGGGGCACCACGATGTCTCGCACCACGGCAACGATCCGGCGAAGATGGAGGCCTTCACGCGGATCACGAGCTTCCACAGCGAACGCTTCGCCGCGCTCTTGCGTGCGCTTGATGCGTGCAAGGAAGGCAGTCGCTCCGTGCTCGACACGACCGTGGTGCTCTACGGTGGTGCGATCACCGATGGCAACGTGCACAACCACGCTGACCTGCCGATCCTGGTCGCGGGTGGTTCGGCACTCGGCCTCAAGGGCGGCCGCGTGATCGCGCACGCTGCTGACACGCCGCTCTGCAACCTGCATCGAGGCATCGCCGAGAAGGTCGGTGCAAAGCTCGATGCGTTCGGTGATTCGACGGGGACGGCGGAGCTGGCGTGATGAGGCGCGTGCCGCGACCGATGGCTCGGTCCTGGTGGACGGTTGCGTTGCTGGCGATGGCGGTCGGCGTTGCTGCGCATGCGCAAACCGGGGCGCCTGTGCCGGAGCAGAGCCCGCAGGTGTCCAACTGCCCACCGATGCCGGCACCGATCACGGTCGGTACGGCGGTCGATGTGTTCGTCGGCGGAACGGGGCCGAACCCCGTCTACCGCATCCCGGCGATCACGAAGGCAGGCCAAAGGTTGCTCGCCTTTGCTGAGGGTCGAGCGGCACTTGGTGACATCGGCACGAACGATCTGGTCCTGGCGACCAGCGATGACGGCGGCCTCACGTGGTCGGCGCCTCGCACGGTGCTCGATCTCGCTGATCGCTCGATCAACAATCCATGCGTCGTCACGCTGCACGCGGGCGAATACGCAGGTCGGGTGCTCGTGATCGTGCAGAGCTATCCAGCCGACACGCAGGAGCACAAGCAGGCCACGGGCTTGGATGGCCCGGGCGTCTGTCGCGTGCACCTGCTCTTGAGCGATGATGCCGGGGCGACGTGGAGTGAACCGCGCGATGTGACGGCGAGCATGCGCCGCCCCGAGGCGTCGACCGTGGCAAGTGGCCCTGGTGTGGCGATCCAGATCCGCACGGGACCACATGCCGGAGA
>CAIYOC010000043.1 GCA_903927725.1 uncultured bacterium
GAACCCTCGGGCTTCAGGATCGATGTTTCCGCGTCGCCCACCAATGAACAAGCGGGTTGACCGTTCTCGGTCAACCCGCTTTGGGAACTCCCCCAGCGAAACGGATCCCAACTTTAGATGGCGTTCTGAGCGCGCCAGAGGGGTCGCGGGCCGATTCCCTCGCACACGGAGATCGGGGTGTCGATCGAAACGGGGTGGCAAGACCGTTCGTGGCTATGGGATTCCTGTTCGCTGTTGGGCCGCGCGGCGTGATTTCATTTGACATGCACGACAGCCTGTCGTACATTGCACGACAGGTTGTCGTGCGCCATGTCTCACACGGAACTGCGGAGAACTTCTCGATTGCCACCCGCTGCCCTCGCCAACGCCGAACTCTCGGTCATGGAACTGCTCTGGGACCACGGTGCCCTGACAGCGCGCCAGGTCCAGGACCGGCTCTATGGGGCCTCCGACCGCTCGCAGCACGGAACCGTGCAGCGACTGCTGCAGCGCCTCGAGGAGAAGGACTTCGTGAGGCGCAACAAGGCTGAGCACGCGAACACCTTTACGCCGTGCATCTCGCGTGCGGAGTACGCGGGCGCGCAGCTCGAGACACTCGCCGAGCGCCTCGCGGGTGGGTCGATCGCGCCGCTCCTCTCGCACCTCATCGACCAGAAGCGCCTGAGCCGCGCCGAAATGCGCCGCCTCCGTGAGCTCCTTGACGGGGGGAAGCCATGACCCTGACGGTCCTCGAGTATGCGCTCGGGAATGCGCTGCTGGCCTTGCCGCTCGCGGCACTCGCATGGGCGATCAGCCGAGACAGGCGGAACCCGTCGATCGCGCACTTCGCCTGGCTGCTCGTCATGATCCGGCTCGTCATGCCGCCGGTTGCGTCGGTGCCGTGGTTGTCGATCCAGGTTCCGGTCGCTGGCGCGAGCGTCGTCCAGCCGTCCGCTCCGCGCGCCGCCGACTCGTCGGCGTTCGACTTTCGCGTTGTCGAGCAGCCGTCGGAATCGTCCGATGACTCCGCGACCGCCAACACGACCCCGAACAAGACCGCCGTACAGGCATCGGCCGGCCTTTCCTCTGAACCGCAGGTCGCCGAGCCCATCCTGGTCGATCGATGGACGGCGCTCGGCCTGCTTTGGATTGGCGGAACAGTCGCGGTGGTCGCTGTCTCAGCCGTGCGGCTGCTGCGCTTCCAGCGCATGTTGCGCGCCGCCAGCTCGCCCGCCGATCCGCGGGTCCGTCGTCTGGCGGAGAGGGGTGCGGCTGACCTCGGATTGCCGCTCCGCGCCGAGATCGTCGTGATACCCGCGAGCACCGTGCCGTTCGTCTGGAGCTGCTTCGGGCGACCGCGCATCGTGCTTCCTGCGTCGATCGTCTCCGAGATGTCCGATGACGAACTGCTCCTCGTCCTGACGCACGAGCTCGCCCATGTGCGCCGCTGCGACCATCTCGTCCGCTGGCTCGACTGGGCCGTCGTCGCGTGGCTCTGGTGGAACCCGCTCGCATGGATCGCGCGCCGCGGCCTTCGAAGGACCGAGGAACTCGCCTGCGACGCACTCGTGCTGCGCACGCGCGGTGCGGCGCAACACACCTATGGAAGCTGCCTCCTCTCCGTTGCGGAGGCATTGAACGGGCCTGCGTTCCGCGCGCCGGTCCAGATCTGCACGATGGGTGACGGCGGATCACTCGAAGAGAGGATCAGATTCATCATGTCCGAAGCATCCAGCAGCCGTCCCTCCATGCCATTGCGGGTTCTCGCCACCGCCGCCGCGAGCGCTTCGATGTTCGCCGGCGTGGTCTGCGCCGGACCGGCCCAGCCGGTCTTGGCCGCCGTTCCGTCCGAGCAGTCTCCCGCGCAAGCGTCGACATCGAGCGCCGCCGCGCCACGCGACGCCGATCGCTCGAGCCGCACGCTCGAGGCGTCCATCGAGGGCGCGAGGTCGCTGCATGTCGAATCGATGAACGGCGCGATCAAGATCGTGCGCGACGATTCCGCGAAGGTCATGCAGGTGACGGCTGTGATCGATTGGACAGATGTCTCGCTGTGGGGGAGCTTCCCGGAGGGGACGACGATCAATGTGGGCGATGGCGAGACGACAATCACGACGCGGTCCACAGGAAAGCGGCAGCGGCTCTCCGCCGCCCAGCGCAAGGAGTTGATCGACGGCGCGACGCTTGTCGCAGAGAAGGATGCAGATGGACGGGTGACCGTGCGCGTCGAGCTTCCCGAGTCCGAAGGCTGGCGTCAGTTGCCTGCCGTCAACATCACGATCCGCACCGCAGCGCTCGCCGATGTGCATGCCGAGGCGATGAACGGCGCGATCGAGACGATCGGCGACCTCGGCAGCTTGCATGTGGAGACGGTGAACGGCGCGATCGATGTCTCCGGCGTCTCGTCCGCGCTGCGTGCCGAGTCGACGAACGGCGAAGTCCGGATCTCGCTCGCCGAGAACGCGGCCGCGTCGGTCGATGCGGAGTGCACGAATGGCCGCCTGGTGCTCGAGTTGCCCGCATCGTGGAACGGAAAGGTGAACGCCTCGACCATGCATGGCAGGCTGATCACGAAGGGCATCGACGGAACCACCGACAGGGACCTTGTCGGCGCAAGCTTCGAGGGCAAGGTCGGCTCGGGCAAGGGCGCGGTCGCCTCGCTTGATGCCATCAATGGCTCGATCGAGGTGCGCAAGCGCTGAGCCGCTGCGCATCTCCGCATGTCGGTCTTCTCGCGTCATCTCTCTGGATTACTCATGCGATACATGACCCGTCACTCCGCGTGGGCGCTGCTGCTTGCCCTCAGCTTCCTTGCCACGGTTCCCGGATGCGCGTCGCCCCGCAGCCAGGAGCAGGCGCCCGACCCCGCCATAGCGGAGCAACTGGCGTTCCAGGACCTTTGCATGTCCTATCAGAAGTCGATGGCGGAGCACCAGCCCGCGAAGGCGCGGGCGGCTGCGGAACAACTGTTTGCGAAAGAACCGCAGCCATGGGTGCAGGTGCTGCTGGCCATGACCTGGGCCGCCGAGGAAAACCGCGACGAGGCATTCCGCATGCTCTACGCCGCCATTGCCTCGATCGCGCACTCTCCGATCGACGCCGGACCGATCGTGGTCGACCTGGCCGAGTCACTCGAGAGTGGAGACGAGTGGACGAGCCTGCGTTCGGATCCGCGCTTCCCGGCACTGCTTGCCCAGGCGAAGGCCGCCACGTGGCATCCCGAACTGCTGGCGTTCGAAGCAGCCCCCGCCGCTGATCCGGTGCGCATGAAGCGTCCAGCCACCGATTCGGAGACGCTGCGCACGCTGCGAGAGACATACAAGCTCGATGCGGTCGTCGCTGGCGCTGCCGACGACCTCGACCGCATCCGGCGCATGTGCCGATGGGTGCACGCCCGCACCTCGCACCAGGGCTGGGACGGCGATCTTCCGAGCGATGCGCTGGGCTTGCTGCAGGTGGCAGAGAAGGGCGGCCAGTGGCGCTGCGTGGAGTACGGCACCGTGTTGGCGGGCTGCCTGAACGCCGTGGGCATCCCCGCGCGCCAGGTGGGTGGCCGGGCGCGCGACGCGGAGACGATTGCGGTCGGTGCCGGGCACGTCTTTGCCGAGGCGTGGATCGCCGACCGCCAACGCTGGATGTTCGTCGACGCGCAGATGGACATCGTCGGCCTTGATTCGGACGGCACGCCGATGAACTCGGTGGAGTTCCGCAACTCGCTGTCGCGGCCTACTCCGCCCATCCCGTATCCGCTTGGCCTTGCATTCTGCATGAACTACTTCGTCGCCTCCTTCGAGGCTACCGACGGCACGCGCACCAGCATCATGCTCGGTCCCATCGGCTCGAAGATGCCAACCAAGTTCCAGCGCGTGCCGAATCGCGCACCGGACCACTTCACGCACCGGCTCGCGGACTTCTATGCAGCGCCTGCACCGTGAGCCTCGATTCATGCCCGTCGACACGGGCTGGGCGTGATCAGGCTGCGTCGAGTCCAAAGAACAGAAACCCGTTCCAGTGCTTGCCCGTGATCGCCTTCGCGACCGCGCTCAGCGAGCGGTAGCGGTGC
>CAIYOC010000044.1 GCA_903927725.1 uncultured bacterium
CGTGCGATAGGTGCCAGCGCTGTGCCAGGCCATGCGGATCATGAACGGCCCGTAGTGGCCGTAGTCGGCGGGCCACCACGGCTGCGAGTCGGTCATGAGCACCTTGAGGTCAGCCATCACCGCATCGAGGTCCAACTGCTTGAAGGCCTTGGCGTAGTCGAAGCCGGTGCCCATCGGGTCGGACTTCGAGGAGTTGCGCGCGAGCACGGACAGGTCGAGCTCGCTTGGCCACCAATCACGGTTGGCGGGACCTTGCGCGATGTTCTTGACGAATCCGCCCGCGAAGGGGCACTTGCTCGGTGCAGTCATGGTGGTCATGGGTGGTCCTCGTTGGTCAGTGGGCCACTGGGCCCGGGGAGCCAAGCCTAGCAACGCACGACGCGGTGCGGCCACGCTCCACCCCTGCCCGTGGGCACGCCGGCCGCGCTTGAGCCGAACGGTGCACCAGGCACCCTTCGGCAACAATCTCTCCGCTTGATGATCGATCCCGTTCCCATCTTCCGTTTCTCATGGTGGAACGACGCTGGAACGCTTAGGGACTCGCGAACCAGCCTCGAACCGCCTCGGCGATTGGAACCCGCCGCGGCAGATGGATCACGAGCGGTGGGGACCGCAGACGGATCCGAGCGAGGCGCTTGGCGGACGGGAACCCGCCCTGCACCGAACCAACGCCACCTGCTTCCTGGTGGCATGGAAGACTCGCCCGCGATGAGCGGGCGCTTTCCTTTTTGGCAGGACGGAGTCAGCGGTCGATGCCAGCGAGGTCCAGCACGAAGGCCTGCTCGCGGGCGACCCGAGCCAGCCGGTCGAAGCGCCCGGTGCGCCCACCGTGTCCGGCCGCCATCTCGATGTCGAAGAGCAACGGCTCGCGGTCGGTCTTGAGCCGGCGCAGCCGGGCGACGAACTTGGCGGGCTCGAAGTAGCCGACTTGGGAATCCCAGAGGCCCGTCGTCACCAGCATCGCCGGATACGACTTGGCCTCGATGTTGTCGTAGGGCGAGTAGGACAGGATGTACTCGTAGGCCTCGCGCGACTCGATCGGGTTGCCCCACTGCGACCACTCGTTCGTCGTCAGCGGGATCGAGGGATCGAGCATGGTCGTCAGCGCATCGACGAAGGGAACCCCGAGGACGATGCCGCGGTAGCGATCCCCGGCCATGTTGGCGACCGCGCCCATGAGCAGTCCACCGGCCGATCCGCCGCTGGCGAAGACGCGCCTGGCATCGACCCATCGCTCGCGCACGAGCCAGTCGGTGGCATCGATGAAGTCGTTGAAGGTGTTGCGCTTCCTGAGCAGCCGGCCATCCTCGTACCAGTCCTGGCCCAAGTCGGCGCCGCCGCGCACGTGCACCGTGACGAGCGCGAAGCCACGGTCCATGAGCGACACGCCGGGAAGATCGAAGCGGGCATCGCTCGCGTAGCCGTATGCACCGTAGGCCTCGAGCAAGGCCGGGTGCGCGCTGTCGTGCGCCCATGCATCGCTTCGCCAGGCGATCGAGATGGGAATGCGCTTGCCATCACGGCTCGGCGCCCAGAGGCGTGCACTGGCATAGCGCGACCGGTCGTAGCCGTGCACGGTGCGCTCCTTGCGCACCTGCTGCGCACCGGTGGCCAGGTCCACATCGATCGTGCGCTGCGGCGTGATCATCGAGCCGTACTCCACGCGAACCCAGCGATTCGCAGGATCAGGGTTGTCGCCGAGCGTCATCGTGCAGGCTGCCTCATCGGTTGCGATCAGCCGGCCCTCGCCACCCGACCACGGCACGATGCGCACGCGGGCGTTGGCGTCGATGCGCTCGGCCACCGCCACGCCCAGCTCAAGGAGCGAGGCATCGTCGATCGCTGCATCAGCGCGGTGCGGCACGAGCTCGCGCCAGCGCGCGGGTTCGGCGAGCTCTGCATCGCTCGCCAAGGCGATGCGGAAGTTGCGGGCATTGAGGTTCGTGCGGATGAGCCAGGTCCCGTTGAGGCGATCGGCGTAGTGGCGCACGCCATCAGTGCGCGGCAGCGCCACGCGCGGCGCATCCGCTGGGCTGGCCAGCGGCACGGTGCGCAGTTCGTTGGTGTCGTAACCCTCCATCTGGATCCGAAGCAGCGTGCGGCAGCGCGAGGCATCGATCGAGGTGAAGAGGGTCTCGTCGGGTTCCTGATAGACGATCGTGTCGGTGGCGGGATCGGTGCCGAGCACGTGGCGGCAGACCGGCCCGCTTTGCAGGAGCACGGGATCCTGTCGCATGTAGAAGATGCTGCGCCCGTCGGCGGCCCAGACCACGGATTCGAGCGTTCCCGTGATGCGATCAGGAAGGTCCTTGCCGGTCGACAGGTCGCGCATGCGCAGCTCGTGACCGCGGCGCCCGACGGTGTCCTCGGTCCAGGCGACGAGCGAGCCATCGTGGCTCACTTCGACGTCGCCCACACGGAAGTACGCGTGGCCCTTCGCGAGCTCATTGCCATCGAGCATGACCTGTCCGGCGCCATCGTCGCGCGAGCGCATCCAACGCTGCTGCTCATCGCCCGGCGAGAACGCGGTCCACGTCCACCAGCCGTGATCGAACTGGCGCGGCGTGCTGTCATCGTCATCGATGCGGGCACGGAACTCGCCGGCGAGTCGATCCTGCAGCGGGGCCAGCCGCGCGAACATGGCCTCGGTATGGGCCTGCTCGGCGCGAAGGTGCGCCATCACCTCGTCGCTCTTGCGCTCGGGATGGTCGTCGCGGAGCCAGTAGTACTCATCGCGGCGCTCGCCGTGCGGGCTCTTGACGACGGTCACGCGCTCCATGGCCACGGGGGGTTCGATCGGACTCGATGGCACCCGGGGTGGGTTGGGGGGGTGGGTGCATCCGCCGAACAGCGCGAAGATCACTGCAACCAACTGCGCCGAGACGATCGAGCAACGTGTCATGCTCGAAGCCTACGACGCGCTGAAACCGATGCATGGGGGTGCCCCTGCCGCTGCCACCACAGGCAGGTCATGCTCAAACTGGTGAATTCATGATCCGACTGCTCTGCCATTCTCGTTTGAACATGGTCGGGAACATTTGCGAGTCACGCGGCCTGAACCACCGCAACGACCTTCGCCTCGCTTGCGCTGGCCGATGCCGGTCGGCGCCTTAGTTCCTCGCCCCATGGCGCTTACCCGCCTTGGGGCGAGTTTTTATTGGTCAAGTGGGCATTATTGGCCTCACCGGAGACCGAGCCGCCCGAGGCTGAGCCCACTCCCCGCAAGACTCCTCCACCAATTCCACTTCTTCATTGACTTCGTGACTTGCGCGGCGTGAGTTCGGTGCTATCGATGGCTGTCTTTCGTTCGTGTGCTCGGAAGACATGGTTGGTGGGACAGTCACTCGCGTGATTGTGGGGCGTGCCGGAGTGTGCCTGGCACGGGTTGTCCGCGATGAGGTGTCCCCATGAACTCGACCCCAAGTGGCGAGGCTGCGAAGCCGTCGCTGCCCGAATTGTTCGAGGGAATCTACTCCAGGCTGCGTGAGCTCTCGGGAGCCTTCATGCGCCAGCAGCCGGGTGGCCACACGCTGCAATCCACCGCCGTGGTCCACGAGGCCTTCCTGAAGCTCGCCGAACGGGATCCTTCGGACTTCGTCGATCAAGACCACTTCATGGCCACGGCCGCGACCGTGCTCCGCAGCGTGCTCATCGATCACGCCCGACGACGCGGCTCGCAGAAGCGTGGCGGCGGAGCCCGCCGCTTCTCCGTTGAGGATCGGGATGTCGTTGATACCGCAGGTGGTGTGCAAGGCGTCCTTGAGCTCGAGGACTCGCTGCGTCGCCTTGCCGAAACCGATCCCCGGGCCGCTCGCGTGGCCGAACTGCGCATCTTCGGTGCGCTGCAGGTGGAGAGCATTGCGAAGGTGCTTGGCACCAGCGTGCCCACCGTGAATCGCGACTGGCGCTTCGCGAAGGCATTCCTTGAA
>CAIYOC010000045.1 GCA_903927725.1 uncultured bacterium
CAGGGCGAGCAGGGCCGGCAACCCGGAGGGGACCTGAGAACGCAGGTCGTGAAGGTCCTTGACGGCGCCGGTCGTGACGAACTCGACGATCTTCGAGGCGCTGCCCGACCCGATGCCATCGATCGCCGAGAGCGCCTTCGGATCGGTCCGGGCAAGTTCAACGAGATCGACGGTCGACGACTCTGCCGCACGCGCAACCTTGGTGTGTGCGAGAACTCGGAAGGAGTTGGCCCCGGTGAGTTCAAGCAGAACCGCGAACTCCTCGAACAGTCGCACGATGTCGGCGTTGCCCATGGGGCCTCCTTGCACGACAACGCCCCCGGCGGCGGGGGCGTCGAACGCGACTGGATGGGCTCGAACCATCAACCTTCGGTTTCGTAGACCGATGCTCTATCCAATTGAGCTACAGTCGCAGCGGGGCGGGGAGTATAGCGAGTCGCCGCGGCGCACGCGACACACCATAACCATGGACATCAGGCCAGCGGCGGGGGATCCTCAGCGCTCGTCATCGCTCGCTACGGCCTCGCCAAGGTCGACGTAGCCGTCCACCGTGGTGGCGCTGGCATCGACCAGACGGCTGAGGAACGCCGGCAGCACGATCAGGCCGAGTCCAGCAACGACCGCAGCGGTCTTCGGCCACCAATGGGGCACCGAGACCACATCCTGGCTCTTCGCGTTGGGCGGGTTGACGACGGCCGCGCCGACGAAGCGCAGGTAGTAGACAGCACCGATGGCCGTATTCAGGAGGAGCACCGCTGCAAGCGAGGCTTGGCCACCCTCAAAGGCCACGAACACCAGCACGATCTTCGCCAGCGCGCCGAAGAGAGGCGGGACGCCGAGCAGGCTCAGCGCGCTCACGGTGAGCAGGAACGCCAGTCCGGGGTGCGAGGCGCGCAGCCCGGCGAGCGACTCGAAACTGTCGACTTCCTCGCCCTTGCGCTCGAGCGCCGCAAGCACGCCGAAGGTCGCCACCGTCATGACGCCGTAGCCGAGCATGAAGAGGTACATCGCACCGATGCCGCCCTTGGGGCCGACGATGACGCCGACCAGCATGTAACCGCTGTTGGCGATCGACGAGTACGCGAGCGTGCGCTTGAGGCTCGTCTGCAAGATGCCCCCGATGTTGCCCAGGACCATGGTCAGCGCAGCCACCATCCAAAGCACCGCGGCGACCGGCTGCGGGAGACCCTCGTAGGCAATGCGGACACCGTCATGATCCACCATGGCGTGACCGGACCAGCCCACGGCCCCGAGCACCGTGATCAGCGCCGAGAAGCCTGCGATCTTGGGTGTGAACGAGAGGAACGCCGTGACCGGAAGCGGAGCGCCCTCGTAGACATCCGGCGCATAGAAGTGCATCGGCACCGCGGCGAGCTTGAAGCAGAGGCCAAGCACGGTGAGGATGGTGCCTAGAAGAGCCGTGGTGCTCAGGCCCGGGCCCGCAGCCTGCTCGGCGAGCGCATCGCGCATCGGGATGAGCTGCATCGTGCCGGTGGCGCCGTAGAGCATCGCGAAGCCGTAGAGCGTCACGGCCGTGGCGAGCGCACCGAGGAAGAAGTACTTCATCGCCGCTTCCATGCTGCGACGACCGGTGCGCGCGACCGCCACCATGATGTAGGTCGGCAGGCTCACCAGTTCCAGGCCCAGGAAGAGCCAGATGAGGACCGGTGAGCTCATCACGAGCATCGCGCCAGTCA
>CAIYOC010000046.1 GCA_903927725.1 uncultured bacterium
GCTTCATCGGTGACGGCGAGCGAGCCATCATCGGCGATGGCCACGCCGAAGGGACGAACGAGCTTCACGCTTGCGTCGCCTCGCGCATCGCCACGCGCGTCTCCATGTCCGAGTTCGGCGATGCGGGCCCACGATCCATCCTCTCGGCCGCGCCAGAGCGCACCACCAGCTCGGTCAGCCACCACGAGCTCGCCCTTCGCGGCGGCCAGCTGCACCGGCTCGCGCAGGCCCTCGGGCAGGTCGGTCCGCTTCGGTTCACCGGTGGAGTATCGCACCGGAACACCGCTTCGATCGAATCGCCAGATGCACCGATTGGCCGCGTCAAGCGCCAGGAGCTCGGAGCCATCCCACGCCAGGTCTTCGACCAGCGGCGGCTTGCCGCCGACCGGCCGGACCATCGCCACCAGATCGGTCGACCGAACCAGCCGCGGCAGGAAGGGATCGAAGGCAACGGGCTTCGAGCGATCAGGCGAGGCCGTCACGACATCGAGCCGCGCGTTGGCTCGGTCGGCGACCGCGACGCGCTCGCCGGGCAGCACACAGACTGAAGCGAGCGACGGGTAACGACCCGGCAACGCCGCACTGCCGCCGAAGGTCGCGATGTGGGCGGGCGCGGGTGATGTCCCCAAGAGGTTGAAGATCATCACCGAGCCGGTCTCGGGCTCGGCCATCGCCATAATGGGACCGAGCGCGCTCGCATCCGGTCCGAAGTGGCTGCTCACCGCATCACGAGGGACGGAGAGCCCGTCATCGATCGGTGCGGGACCGCCGGGCGCGAGCAGCTGCACGCGGTCCTCGAAGCCCTCGCACACGAGCGCGTGCGAACCATCGGGCGTGAAGGCGATCGCATCGGGATAGTGGATGCGCCCCTTCCCCTGGCGCGGGATGACCGCGTGCATGCCCCACCATCCTGCCATCCGTCCCGTCGCCTGGTCCAGCACCGCGATGCGGTGATTGAGGTGGTCGCACACGTAGACGCACCCATCACGGCATGCGATGCCCGTGGGCTCGGTGAACTGATCGGGGAACGCACCTCGCTCGCCGAACGCCTGGCCCGGGCCGGGGCCATCGATCGTCCATCGATGCACCCGGTGCGCGGCGGCATCGGTCCACCACAGCCGCCCCGCGTCATCGAACGCCACGCCGGCAGGCGCGACGCCGTCGGCTCTGGCCACCACGGCATTGGCCTGCGCAGCAAGATCGAACACGAGGACCTGCCGCAGGGCAGCATCGGCGACAGCCACCTTGGTGCCATGTGCCGCGACGGCCACCGGCTCACGGAGCACGGCATCACCGATGTAGCGCGTCACGCTGCCGTGCACGATGCGGATGCGCGGCGGCGCTCGCTCGACCACGAGCAGCGCCTCGTCATCGGCGGTGATGGCGCACGGCGAACGCAGCGGAGGGTCGAAGGAGAGCTGCTGGCCCGGCCCGGCCTGCGTGACGAGCCGCAGGAGGCCGCGTTCTTCCTCGAGCACGACCATGCCCTCGGTGCCTTCGGGCAAGCCGAGTGACCGCGCTAACGAAGTCTTCACGAAGGCAACGCTGCATGCGCCGCGAAGGTCCTGGACCTGCGCCACGGGTTGGGCATGCTGCGGACAGTCCACCACCATGCACGGAGCCTAGCGCCCGCCAGCGCCACGGCGCTGACTATCCTCGCGCCATGAGCCACGCCACCCACCACAGCGGACCATCGCGCGCCGTCCGCTCGATCGCCATCATCGGTTGCCTTGTGATCCTCGTGGCCTTGGTGGGCGGCCTGATCGGTCACCACGATGGTGAGCACGTCAAGCCCGAACTGCCGGGGTCGTGGGCGCTCGGTGCGGCGCCCTTCGCGTTCCTGCTGCTGGCGATCGCCACGTTCCCGTTGATCCCGGCGATCGCAGGCTGGTGGCACAGCAACGTCAGCAGGCTGGCGGTCGCCGCGACCTGCGGCGTGGCCACGCTCGCCTGGATCGCCGCCACCATGGGAGCCGGCCATGCCGCCACCCTGACCGGCCATGCGGTGCTCGACGAGTACATCCCCTTCATCGTCCTGCTCTTCTCGCTCTACGTGATCTCCGGGGGCATTGCGATCCGCGGGAACCTGCCCGCCCACCCGGGCACCAACACGGCGATCCTGGCGATCGGCACCGTGCTCGCGAGCGCGATCGGCACCACCGGCGCGAGCATGGTCCTCATCCGCTTCCTGCTCTCGGTGAACAAGGAGCGCCACAAGGTCGCGCACACGGCGATCTTCTTCATCTTTCTCGTGAGCAACTGCGGCGGCCTGCTGCTGCCGCTCGGCGATCCGCCGCTGTTCCTCGGCTACCTCAAGGGCGTGCCGTTCCTGTGGACCTTGTCGCTCTGGCAGGAGTGGGCCACCGTCAACGGCATCCTGCTGGTGCTGTACTTCCTCTGGGACCGCCACGAGTGGAAGGCCGAGCGGCGCGCGGACATCTCGCGTGACGAGCACGCTCGACGCAGGATCTCGATCGACGGCCGGCTGAACATCGTCTGGCTGCTGCTGGTGGTGCTCGTCGTGGCGACGGTCGACCCAAGCCGCCCCCTGCCGGGCACCGAGTGGAAGCCCTTCACCTACATGCGTGAGCTCATGATGCTCGGCCTGTGCGCGCTGAGCATGGCCTTCACCAAGGATGCCGTGCGCAAGGCGAACGAGTTCGACTTCGGTGCGATCGCCGAAGTCGCTGCGCTCTTCATCGGCATCTTCGTCACGATGCAGGTGCCGCTGATGGTGCTGCAGGCCAAAGGCGCCGCGCTGGGCATCACCACGCCGATGGGTTACTTCTGGGCCACCGGCAGCCTGAGCGCCGTGCTCGACAACGCGCCCACGTACCTCGTCTTCCTGCAGACTGCAGTCGCCACCCCGATCGATGGGGCGGCACAGATCTCCGTCGGCGACCTGGGCACGGTCTCTGAACCGCTGCTCTCGGCGGTGAGCCTGGGCGCGGTCTTCATGGGAGCCATGACCTACATCGGCAACGGACCCAACTTCATGGTGAAGGCGATCGCCGAGCAGCGCGGCGTGCGCATGCCGAGCTTCTTCGGATACCTCGGCTGGTCCTGCTTGGTGCTCCTGCCCACGCTCTACCTGGTGTCGCGGCTCTTCGTCGCGTCACCCTGATCCTCGCGCTTCATCATCGCGTAGATCACGCTCTGCACGACCACGCTCTCGCCGACGAGGCGGCCGACCCGCGTGCTCGCGGCCTTGAGGTCGCGGAACTTCCCCTCGTCGAGTTCGCGCTCGAAGTCCGAGAGCGAATTCTCGATGCCCAGCATCATGCTCGCCAGGATCGCCCACTCCTCGCGCGTGTCGGGGAAGTACTCGTTCGATCGCAGAAGGTCGACAGGCACCACGAACCGCCAGCCACCCGAGCGCTCCTCGATCGCGATCGCCCCGCCCCAGAGCGGCTCATCCTTCCAGAGCAGCGCCGCGGTGCCGTCGCCGAGATCCTCGGCCTTCAGGTTCACCCGCTCCCGCTGGACTTCACCGAAGGGATCCGAGAAGAACCGCGCGAAGCCCTCGCGAAAGTCCTTGGGCACCAGGTCGGACTGCGCCGCCGCAAGTTCCTTGGTGACCTGCCCGGGGAAGCGCTCGCGGAGCTTGACCGTCACGCGCCAGAGCTGGGCCAGCATGTCCTTCAGCTTGCCCCGCACGTCCTCGACGGCACTCGCCTCGGTCACGCCGTCGGCGAATTCGACCTCGCGCACGGGGACATCGATCAGGTCAGGCAGGATCTCGGGGCGGCCATCCTCGACTGCGACCCGGACCGCCTCGAGCAAGGCCTCGGGGGTACTGGTGTCGATGGCCGGCTTGCTGCACGCGACAAGCGCTGCACACGAGAAGAGCATGATGACGGCATGACGCACGGCACTAGGATAGGAGCGATGCTCGTGACCGTGAACGGACAATCGATGGAACTCCCCGATGGCGAGCGCGTCACCGACCTGCTCGGCCGCCTCGGCCTCGAGCGTTCGATCTGCGCCGTCGAAGTGAACCGCGCGCTGGTGCCCAAGCGGCTGCACGGCGAGACGCCCCTGAAGCATGACGACCGGGTCGAGGTGGTCACGCTGGTCGGTGGAGGATGACGCGATGCAGGCAACGACCATGATCCCGCCCCCGCTCACCGTTGGCTCGTTCTCGCTCCGCAGCCGGCTCGTGACCGGCACGGGCAAGTACCCCGACCACGCCACCATGAACGCCGCGCTCGAGGCAAGCGGCTGCACCGCGGTGACGGTTGCGGTGCGACGCGAACGCCTGGTCGATGCGAACGGGCGATCGCTGCTCGATGCCCTCGACACCGATCGCTACACCATCCTCCCCAACACGGCCGGCTGCTTCAGCGCCGACGATGCCATCCGCGTCGCACGCCTGGGTCGCGAGCTCCTCGAGCAACTGGGCAACGCCGGCGCACGCTGGGTGAAGCTTGAGGTGCTCGGCGACCGCACGACGCTCCTGCCCGATCCGGTGGGCACGCTCGAAGCCTGCCGCGAACTCGTCAAGGATGGCTTCGAGGTGCTGTGCTACTCGAGCGACGATCCGATCATGGCCGTGCGGCTCCGTGATGCGGGTGCCACCAGCGTCATGCCGGCGGGCAGTCCCATCGGTTCGGGCCGTGGCATCGCCAATCCCAGCGCGATCGCGATCATCCTCGAGTTGCTGAAGGATCCCTCGCACGGCGGATCGCCCGACTATCCCGTCATCGTGGATGCCGGCGTGGGGACGCCGAGCGACATCACGATCGCCATGGAGCTCGGCGCGGACGGCGTGCTGCTCAACACCGGCATCGCGCATGCCAAGGATCCCGTGCGCATGGCGCATGCGATGCGACTCGCCCTCGAGGCAGGCTGGCACGGCGCGCGCAGCGGCCGCATCCCGCGACGGAAGTTCGCCAGCGCGAGCAGTCCCTGGGAAGGCGTGATCACGCACATCCCGGGCGAGTGAACCGGACCGGCGCGGGCATGCACTGGCGCGCTCCTGGGGCGCGAGCCCGTCACGTGGGACGCTGGCGCCCGAGAGCACGCTCGATGGCCGTTCGTGAGATCGGTGAGCCGACGCTCCGTGCCGAACCATCGGTTGCCTCGCTGGTCGCTGCAGGCGACGTCATCGAGGCCTGTTCGCGGACCAGCGCATCGATCGCGTCGAGCGCCGCGCGCGGCGTGGCCCAGCGCGCCAGCCAGCCATCGATCTCGTCGCTCGTGATGGCCTGCTCGAACAGGGCATCGAGCGAGGGTGCCGCCACCGGTCGATCGGCGCAGCGATCAAGACGCGATTGGATCAGGCGTCGCAGGGCCGGGACCGGCCAGTCGAGCACTACGCGCGAGCACGGCACTCGCACGTCCTCCACCGCCGTCGGCGGCGCAGCCAGCACCACCGAGGTTCCCGATCGCTGCACGATGCGTTCATCGAGCAAGGCCTTGATCGCCCGACGCGAGGTTGCATCGTCGCCGACCCCATCGACGACCACGGCGATCGAGCGCCAGCCGAGCAGCCGGACGATCCGTTCGAGTCGATCGAGCAGGTCGAGCCTTGGCCCGATCGCACCTCGCTTCGGCACGCGCCGAAGGTCCACGGGGCGCCATTCGTTCAGGCAGGTTGCCAGGTCCTCTGCGTCGCGGTCGGTCACCACGATCGATCGCATGGCACGGCGCACGCGACTCTGCGCGTAGAGACCGGCCACCGCCCATCGTCCGAGCAGGCCGAGGCCCGCACTGAGCACGAGGCCCAGTCCGATCCATGGAAGCGCCTGGGCCCATTCCGGCGCGACCGATGGAAGCGCACGCACGATGGCCTCGTCCCTCCGATCGCCGAAGGCCACCAGCACGACCGCCAGCAGTGCACTCGATCCCAGAAGCACCAACCCCCAGGATCGCGAGGCTTCCGCCAGCACCCCGCCGCTGAGCGCGAAGCGATCCCGCAAGAGCATCGTGCGGCTCGGTGCACCATCGGCTCGGTCGTAGAGCGCTTGCAGCACCACCAGGTCGCGACACGCCGATGGCCCCGCGGACTCGATCGCCGCTGCCGCATCGGCTACGGGCATGCGTGGCCGAGCACCGTCGTTGGCGATCCCCAGGACCTCGTCCACGATCTCGGGCACGATGCGGTGCAGGACGAGGTCGATTGCCTCGCACGCGGTGATCTCGCCGCCACGGCGCTCCTCGACCCCACCCGCAACCTCGGCGAACCTGTCGATCGGCACCACGCGACGGCCCAGCCCCGGCCGCTGCAGCGCAGCATGCTCGTCCTCGGCCACCAGCTGCATGCACAACGCAGTCCTGCCGCTGCCGGGCACCCCTTCGACCAGGCAGGAGTGCGGCACCTCGGTCGCGCCATGCACCTCGGCGTAGCGCACATGCAGCATGCCCATCGGCTCGAGCGCCAGGACCTCGTCACGGCGTGCGTCGGGAGCCTCGAAGGGATCCCGCCCGAGGCCGAATGACCTGAGCCAGGCCGCGCGCTCCATCAGTGATCCACGCGGTGGCCCAGGATCGGCTCGAGTTCCGCGAGGGCGGCAGCGACGGCTGCCGAATCGCGTGCCTCGAGGTTCAGGCGCAGGAGCGGCTCAGTGTTCGATCGGCGGATGTTCGCCCACCATGCGCCCGTGTCGAGCGAGAGGCCATCGAGCTCCTTCATGGTGGCCGTGGCATAGCGGGCCTTGAGTCGGTCGAGTGTGCCTGCGGTGTCGGCGTACTCGAAGTTGATCTCGCCGGACTGCGCGTAGCGCCGGAACGGCGCGACGCAGGCTGAGAGCGCGCGGCCACTCGACGCCATCAGGTTCAGCACCTCGATGAACGCACGGCCCCCGCTGTCGGTGTTCCAGAGGTCGGCGAAGTAGAAGTGCCCGCTGAGCTCGCCGCCGATCGGCGCGGCCGTCTGCGCGAGCGCGGCCTTCATGAAAACGTGCCCGACACGGCCCTCGACGGGTTCGCCGCCCGATTCGCGGATCGCCTCGGCAACGCTGCGCGAGGAGCGAAGGTCGTAGACCACTGCGGCCCCGGGGTTGGCCTTCAGCACACGACCGACCATCGCGGCAAGCAGGAGATCGCAGCCGACCGGAGTGCCATGCTCATCGATCACCATGCATCGATCGGCATCGCCGTCGAAGCAGACGCCGAAGTCCGCCTTGCCCCGCACGACCGCCCCACGCACCTGGGCAAGATTCGCCTCAACCAGCGGATTGGGATCGTGCACGAATTCACCGCGCGAGGTGTCGAAGTTGATCGCCTCGATCTCAAGGCCGGGCAGGCCCGAGAAGAGCTTCGGCACGGCCACGCCCGCCATGCCGTTGCTGGCATCGATCGCGATCCGCAGCTTCCGCGAACCGTCCTGGTAGCAGGGATCGAGCAGCCGCAGCAGATGCGATCGATAGGCCTGCCAGACATCGCGCTCGGCATGCATGCCGCCTTCGCGCTCGGCCGATGCCCGGGATGCAAGCGCAGCATGCTGCTTGATGCGTTCGAGTCCGGTGCCCTGCCCCACGGGGCGCGCCTTGGCTTGGCTCACCTTGAAGCCGTTGTACTGCGCGGGATTGTGGCTGGCCGTGACCTGCACGCCGCCCGCTGCGCCGAAGTGATTGATCGCGTAGTAGACGGCCGGCGTGTCGACGAGCCCGATGTCGATCACGTTCGCGCCGAAGTCGAGCATGCCGTCCATGAGCGCGCGTGAGAGCGATGGGCTGCTGCGTCGCATGTCCCGGCCGACGACGATGTGGCGCATGCCGGGACTGTCGAGCCCCTGCTCCTGCGCGCGCTCGGCAAGGAACCGTGCCGTGGCGTAGCCCATCGACCAGGCCCCGTCTTCGTTGAGCGGCTCGGGGTAGGTCGCGCGGACGTCGTACGCCTTGAAGCATCGATCGAGCATGGCGGCGGATCCTATCGGCCACTGCAGCGATAATCCGCCGCCGCAATGCTTGCCGCCGCGCGGCGGTCCCGGTAGCCTTGCCCGTCTGCCCCGAGCGGCCGGCGGACACACGTCCTCCCCCGCGCGCGGCAGCGCGGCGCGCACGATGGGCGCGCGGCGAACTCACCGTCCGAAGGGCATCCCGCCCAACCCTGAAGCGCCCTTGTGGCGGCAGGGCGACCATCGCGCCAGGCCGTCGGTGTCGCTGTTCGAAAGGAAACGACCATGTCATCGCTCGTCAACGAACTCATTGAAGCCGGCATCCACTTCGGCCAGCGCCGCAGCAACTGGAACCCGAAGATGGGCCCGTTCATCCACGGGACCAAGAACCAGATCCACATCATCGACATCAAGGAAACCATCAAGGGGATCCTGCTCGCGAAGAAGTTCATCGCGAAGTGCGTGTCGGAGAACAAGGACGTCGTCTTCGTCGGCACCAAGCGCCAGGCTCGCGCGGCGGTCGAGACCCACTGCGGCGCATCGGGCATGCCCTACGTGACCGAGCGCTGGCTCGGCGGCACCCTCACCAACTTCCGCACCGTGCGCGAGCGCCTGAAGCGACTCGAGGAGCTTGAGCGCATCGTCGAGACCGGCGACATCAAGAACTACTCCAAGAAGATGGAAGCGCAGCTCGCCCGCGAGCACAAGAAGATCTACCGCAACCTCAACGGCCTGCGCTCGATGACCCGCCTCCCCGGCGCACTCGTCGTGATCGACACGCAGCGCGAGATGAACGCGCTGCGCGAAGCCAAGAACCTCGGCATCCCGACGATCTGCCTCATCGACACCGACGGCAATCCCGACATGGCCGACATCCCGATCCCGGGCAACGACGACAGCATGCGCTCGATCGACATCGTCGTGCGCGAACTCTGCGCCGCGGCCACCGAAGGCAAGGGCAACCGCACGTCGGCCCCAGCCTCGAACGATGGTGATGCCCCTGCCGGCGAGGGCGATGCCCAAGCCCCGCGCCGACGCAGCGCACGCAGCCGTTTCCGCATGGACGACGGCCAGGGCGCAGCCGCCAGCCCCGCCGCCGGCGCCTGATTCCCCTCACCAGCACACCAACGGAGCACCACCATGAGCACCGCCGCAATCGATCCGAAGACCGTGATGAAGCTGCGCCAGAAGACCGGACTCGGCATGGGCGCCTGCAAGGACGCCCTCGTCGAAGCCAACGGCGACTTCGATGCCGCCGAAAAGCTCCTGCGCGAGCGCATGAAGGACAAGATGGACGGCCGCACCGATCGCCCGGCCGGCGAAGGCTGCCTGGCCATCGCCGCGGGCAACGGCAAGATCGCCATCGTCGAGATCCGCAGCGAGACCGACTTCACCGCCAAGAACTCGGAGTTCCGCGCCATGGCGGCCGATGTCTCGAAGATGGCCCTCGAGGCCGCTGCCGGTGCCGTCACGGCCACCGCCGGGATCACGGCCCGCGTGGATGACGTTCGGCTCAAGACCGGCGAGAACGTCCAGTTCGCGCGCGGCGAGGTCATGTCCGGCAAGTCGTACGCGTCGTACCTGCACCATGACCACAAGCAGGGCGCGATCCTTGAGTTCACGGGCACCCTGGATGCCGAGACGGGCGCCGCGATCTGCCAGCACATCGTGGCTTCGCCGGTGACCCCGCAGGCGATCGACGAATCCGGCCTTCCCGCCGACCAGCTTGCGCAGAAGCGCGCCGAGGCGACCGCCGAGGCGACCGCGAGCGGCAAGCCGGCCCAGATCGCCGAGAAGATGGCCGAAGGCAAGATGCGCAAGTGGTTCGAGGAAGTCACCCTCCTCGGCCAGGCGTTCGTCTTCGACGAGAAGAAGAAGATCAAAGACCTGCTGCCCGCGGGCACCACGCTGACGGGTTTCCGTCGCATGGTTGTCGGCGGCAGTTGAGCCGGGCCGTCCCGCCCTGATCAAACCGAAGCGATTCGGAGCGATGACGAGGCGCCCTTCGGGGCGCCTCGCCTCGCTTTTGCGCAGCGGCTCCGTACACTCCGCGGCCATGAAGTTCGACCTTCGCCACGGATGGGCGACGGTCGCGGTCGTGGCGCTCACCGGCGCCTCCGCGGCCCTGCTCGTGTCTGCCAGCCATCGTGCCAGCGCGCGAGCCCCCTCATCGTCGCAGTCACCCTCCGTCTCCACCAAGTCCCAGTCGGCCGCAGCGGCCACCGTCTCCATCGATGCTGCCATCACTGAACAGGTTCGCGCGGCGATTGCCAAGAGCGGGCTGGGGCCGCATGTCACCGCAGTCGTGGGTGACCTGGACCGCGATGCCGTGATCGTCGATCTCGGCGGCTCGCGCCCGATGAGGCCGGCGAGCAACCAGAAGGCGATCACCACCGGGCTCGCCATGATGGTGCTCGGCGAGGGATTCTCGTTCGGCACGAAGCTCCTGCTGCAGGGTGACCGGCTCACGATCGTCGGCGACGGCGACCCTTCGCTGGGCGATCCAGAACTGCTGTCGGGCACGGTGTGGAAGGATGCCCAGGGCGCCATGCATACCGGGCTCACGCCGGAGCAACTCGTCGACCAGTGGGCGCGTGCGGTCGAGCGCCTTCGCGTGCCACGCATCCGCGAGGTCGTCGTTGACGACCGTATCTTCGCCCGCGAGGGTGCGCACCCCGACTGGCCACGCGACCAACTCGATGCCACCTATTGCGTGGCGTGCTGGGGCATCAACTTCCACTTCAATTCGTTGCGGTTCTGGCTCAGCCCCAAGGATGGCAAGGTCGCCTGGCGCACCCAGCCTTCCGCGCCGTGGCTGACCGTGGTGAACGATGCGACCGCCAGGCAAGGCAAGGGCGCGAAGCAGTCCGCGGGCATCGCACGGGCGCAGGGCACCGATGCCTACGCCATCAAGGGCAACCTCGCCAAGGCCGACGGTCCCTACATCGTCACCATGCAGGATCCCCCGCTCTTCCTGGGCAACCTGCTCGCCTCGCGCCTGCGAACCAACGGCATCGACGTCGGCTCGGTCCGCCTCGCCTCCGCAGCCGAGGCTTCGGCGACAGGCACCGCCGTCGGCCCCACGCTGAGCACACCGCTCGCGAGCGTGGTCACGCGCGCGAACACCGACAGCGAGAACCTGTACGCCGAGGCGCTGCTCAAGCGCGCGGCCGCCAAGGCCACCGGTCGCCCCGGCTCATGGGCCGATGGCCAGGACCTGATGCGGACCACGCTGCGCGCCGCGATCGGCAACGAAGTCGAATCCTTCGCGATCCGTGACGGCAGCGGCATGAGCAAGGAGAACCGCGTCACGGCCATGGGCATGGCCAGGTGGCTGCTTGCCATGGCGCGCACACTCCCGGACTTCGACGCCTACCTGCGCAGCTTCGCCGAGGGCGGCAGCAGCGGCACGCTCAAGAAGCGCATGGACGAGATTCCCGACTCGATCGCCAAGGTGTGGTGCAAGACCGGCTACATCGCCGGTACCAGCTGCCTGTCGGGCTACGTGATCTGCGCGAACGGCCGCCGGTTCACCATGAGCGTGCTCTGCAACGACCTCAAGGACAACCAGGTGGGCAAGGCCAAGGACCTGCAGGACGCTGTCGCCGCGATCCTCGCGCGCCAGCCTGCGCGCCAAGCTTCGCGCTGAAGCCTGCGCGCATCAGCCTTGCGTTGGAGCCGTGGCTTCGGTCGCGGCGGCGGCCAGTTCGATCTCGATCTCGTCATCGGCGCGTTCTTGCTTCACGCTCACCCGCTGGTTGCGCGCCAGCTCGAGCAGGGCCAGGAAGAGCCCGATCGCCTCGCCACGCGTGCGACCGCGGAAGATCTCCTGCAGCGTGAGCGAACGCGTTCCCGAACGCTCCAGGCGATCGACGATGTCGTCCTGATGCAGGCCGATCGGCGTGTCGTCGTACTCGACCTTGTGGTCGCCAAGGCGGGACACGTCCACCGACTGCATGATGCGCTCGAACGCACCGAAGAGGTCAAGGATGTGGGCATCCTCGAGTTCGATCGCATCGTCGGAGCCCTGCGGCTCGGCGCCCGCGCCCACGCCACCGATGGCGTGGCGCTTGGCGAAGTCGCGACGCAGCCGGTCGAGCGTGTCCGCCGCGGTGCGGAACCGCTGGTACGCCACGAGCTGCTGAACGAGCTCGAAACGGGGATCGGTCGGGTCAAGACCCTCTGACGAGGCATCCTCGCCTTCCTTCGCCTCGCGCGGGGCGAGCGTGCGGCTCTTGATCTCGACGAGCGTGGCGGCCATCACCAGGAACTCACCCGCCAGGTCGATGTCCACCTGGCTCAGCTGGCGCAGGAACGCGAAGTACTGGTTCGCGATCTGGGCCACGGGGATGTCGTTGATGTCCACCTCGGCCCGACGGATCAGGTAGAGCAAGAGGTCCATGGGACCTTGGAAGGCGTCCAGCCGGACCTCGTAATCGTCCTGAAGAGGCATGGGCGCAAGGGTAGCGCAGGAACGCCCGCCGACGAAGGCGCGAGGTACCCTGCCCCGCATGCCAGGGATGGACGAAGCGGAATTCATTGCCAGTGCCCTCGCCGCCGAAGTGCAGGCGCTCGAGTCCCTGCGACGGGCGGCTCTCGGAAACGAGCGCACGAGCTGGAGCACGGCCCTCGATCTCCTGGAAACCTGCCGAGGTCACGTGGTCGTGAGCGGCATGGGCAAGAGCGGCCTGATCGGTGCCAAGATCGCGGCCACGCTCAGCAGCCTCGGCCAGCCATCGCACGTGGTGCACCCTTCCGAAGCGGTCCATGGCGATCTCGGCAGGATCCGGCCCGGTGATGTCGTCATGCTGCTCTCCTTCAGCGGCGAGACGGCCGAGGTGGTCGACCTGGCGTTGATCCTGAAGGCCGACGGCATCAGGTTGGTGGGCATTTCCAAGTCCGACGACAGCAGCCTCGGTCGGCTCTGCGATGCGCACATCGAACTGGGCGATCTCTCCGAGGCGTGCCCCCACGATCTGGCGCCGACGGCGAGCACCACGGCGATGCTGGCCGTGGGCGATGCACTGGCCCTCGCGCTCTCGCGCCGCCGCAACTTCACCGCCGACGATTTCCACAAGCACCATCCCGGCGGGATGCTTGGCGCGGGGCTGCGGCCCGTGGCCGAGGTCCTTCGGTTCAAGGTCGGCGAGAACCTGCTGTGCGTCGACGAGTCAACGACCGTCGGCGCGTCGCTGGCGCAGGGCACGAGCGGTCGACGCGCCGGCGCGGTGCTGGTGGTCGATGCGAGTGGATCCCTCGCCGGCATCTTCACGGACGGCGACCTGCGACGACTGCTGCATGAGCGCGGCGCCGCCACGCTCGACCTCCCCATCGGCTCCGTCATGACCCGGGGCCCTCGTTCCCTGCCGCTTGACTCGCTGGTGCGGGATGCCGTTCGACTGGTCCGGGAGCGCCGGATCGACGAAATCCCCGTCGTGGATGCGCTGGGACGGCCTGCCGGCTTGGTGGATGTCCAAGACCTGATTGCACTACGGGTTATAAGTGTCTGAGGCTCGACCGCCGAGGCCCTCGAATCCCCCAATCGACGCATCCGCAACGACCACCGGAGTTGAGGCCATACCGATTCGAAAGATTTCGTAAATGCGCGTGATGGACTTGATCGGTCCTCAATCCGGGGTATGGTTGGACAGATCGCGACGGAGTTCCAACCGTCGCTTTGAGGGGTGGAAGGGGAATGTTTGTGCTGGCCGTGCCGTGCGGCCACATCTTTTGATCCTTCACCAGGAGTCCCTCATGTCCCCTCTCTCATCTTTGATCGGCGCGTTCGCGTGCACCGCGATTGTGTCCTCCGCTCAGGCGGCTTTCATTGCCATCGGCAACCAAGCCATCTGGAACCAGTTCGTCACCAGCAACGGCTGGCAGATCGCCACCGAGAACTTCAGCGGCGTGGCTGATGGCTTCTACTCGAGCCCGCTGTCAGGCTCCACCAGTGGCGTGACGTGGACCGCCTCAGCCAGTGGCGGACTCTACGCCCAGGGCGGACTGTTCTCGACCAACAACCCGGTGCAGCTTGACTTCACGTTCAGCCCCGGCGTTCAGGGCGTGGGCGGAAACATCTTCGGCACCGACATCTCGTTCAACCTCGTGCCGGCCATCATCCAGATCACCCTCGCTGACGGAACTAGCTACGTGAACTATGCCACCAGCGCGACTGACTTCGCAGGCTTCTACTCGACTGGTGCAGCCATCGCCAGCATGTCGATCCAGGCGACTGGCACCGGCAGTGGCAGCGTGTACGCCACCGTGGACAACCTCTACTTCACGGTTGTGCCTGCCCCAGGCGCCCTCGCGCTGCTTGGCCTTGCCGGACTGAGCGCAGCCGCTCGCCGTCGCTGAACTAGCGACGTCCGAAGGATCATCAGGAATGTTCGCAGTGGGCCCCTTAGGGGGCCTGCTGTGGTTTTTGGAGCCCTCGGGACGGAGGCATGCGGAACTCCGTTCCGCGTGCCGAGCGTCCCGACTCACACTCGGGACGGAGGTCCCGGGCCGCAGGCTCGGGGCCGAGCGTCCCGACTCTCTCAGTGGTTGAAGACCGGATTCTCGCCCGTCTCGAGGTACGTGTACCCCGACAGGCCGGCCTCGTACGCGCGGATGTACGCCTGGCTCTCGGCGGCGCTCATGCGCTTGTCGCGCACGGCGATCTCGCACTCGCGGCGGATCGCAGCACTCAGGTCGTTCACGTCGTACTGCACGTAGCTCAGCACCTCGCGCACCGTGTCGCCGTGCACGACTTCGTCGATCCACCAATCGCCGTCGTCATCGAGGCGCACGTGGGCGACGTGGGTGTCGCCGAAGAGGTTGTGCAGGTCGCCGAGGGTTTCCTGGTACGCGCCGCAGAGGAAGACCCCGATGAAGTAGTCCTGGCCTTCCTGGAAGTCGTGCAGCTCGACCCACTTCTTCACGTCATGGTCGTCGCAGAAACGATCGATCTTGCCGTCCGAGTCGCAGGTGATGTCGGCCAGCGTGGCCTTGCGCGTCGGCTTCTCGTTGAGCCGGTGGATCGGCATGATCGGGAAGAGCTGCTTGATCGCCCAGATGTCGGGCAGGCTCTGGAA
>CAIYOC010000047.1 GCA_903927725.1 uncultured bacterium
GCTGCCGGCGCCCTCGATGATGGTCGTGTTCTCGTTGTCGATCTCGAGCTTCTTGGTCTGGCCGAGGTCGGCGAGGGTGACCTTGTCGAGCTCGATGCCGAGGTCCTTCATGATCGCGGTGCCGCCGGTCAGGATGGCGATGTCCTCGAGCATGGCCTTGCGGCGATCACCGTAGCCGGGAGCCTTGACGGCGCAGACGTTCAGGACGCCGCGCATCTTGTTGATGACCAGCGCGCTCAGTGCCTCGCCGGTGACGTCCTCGGCGATGATGAGCAGGGGGCGCTTGGTCGCGACGACCTTCTCGAGGAAGGGCACGAGCTTGGTGATCGAGTCGATCTTGTCCTCGTAGACCAGGACGAGCGCCTTGTCGAGCGTGGCGGTCATCTTCTCGACGTTGGTGACGAAGTTCGGGCTGAGGTAGCCGCGGTCGAACTGCATGCCTTCGACGACGTCGACGTAGGTCTCGAGGCCCTTGCCTTCCTCGACCGTGATGACGCCGTCCTTGCCAACCTTCTCAAAGGCATCGGCCATGATGTCGCCGACCTCTTCATCGTTGTTCGCGCTGATCGCGGCGACGGCGGCGATGCCGCCCTTGATCGAGCTGACCGGCTTGGCCATGTCGCGGATCGTCTCGGTGACGCTGCTGACGGCCTTGCGCATGCCGCGCGCGACGGAGTTGGCATCGGCGCCGGCGGCCACGTAGCGGAGGCCGCAGCGGAAGAGAGCTTCGGCGAGGACCGTGGCGGTGGTGGTGCCGTCGCCCGCGTCATCGCTGGTCTTGCTGGCGGCTTCCTTCACGAGCTTGGCGCCCATGTTCTCGACCTTGCAGCGAAGCTCGATCTCTTCAGCCACGCTGACGCCATCCTTGGTGACGGTGGGACCGCCCCAGCTCTTGTCGAGGACCGCGTTGCGGCCGCGGGGGCCAAGGGTGCTCTTGACGGCCGAGGCGAGTTTCTCGACGCCGGCGAGAAGGCTCTTGCGGGCGTCGACGTCGAAGGTCAGTTCTTTCGCTGCCATGATTCAGGGTCTCCAGTTGGGTGGTCCGTGCGCGGGCTCGCCCGCGGCGCCCGATGTAGGCAATCTGTGTGCCAATTGGCACGAATTCCGAACGTGCGACACTACAAACCGCGGTTATGCCGGTCTAAAACCATGACATTATGAACCACTTCTGACTCCAAAGCGTCAGGACGCCACCGCTGCCAAGTCGGCAGCGGTCAGTCTTGACGAGGATCCTCGGCGAGGACCTCATGCAGCGGCAACTGGAGGGCCATCAGGCTGCGGGCGACCCAGATCGAGTTGGCTGCCAGATAGAGCATGCCCAGGGTGAGCAGGCCGCCGACGACCAGCATCATCACGCGCACCATCTCGACCCAGTCGAAGTGCTGTCGGTGGATGAAGACCGCCTCGGCGGTGGCCAGAGCAAGGAGAATCAGCCCGGCCAGACCCAGAAGGTCGAGATCCTGGCGGGCCAGATGCGCCTCGCGATAGGTCCGGCTGCGGCGCCCAAGCACGGCAAACGCCCGACGCAAGCCCAAGGTGACCATGCAGGCCAGCCCGGCCTCGGCTGCAAGGCAGGCGATCGACCAGCCGCGGCCGACCAAGGGGGGAGTGAAGATCGACAGCTCGCCGGCAATGCGAACTCCGTCGATGGCCATCCACGCGGGAAGGCACCAGAGCGCACGGGGCACCATGGCGCCGTACTCCAGCGCCAGAACGTCGTCGCGCCGCGGAGACATGAGCCACGCCCCGATGCACGCGAAAAGCAACCCCGCGACGCCGGTGATCGAGGCCACGAGCGTGGCCATGCGCGGAGTCTGCGGCGCGCCTTCCGCGACGAAGGTCAGGGCGCGCGCTGCGCCCGCAGGACCGCTGAGGCAGGTCCACCAGAGCGTCAGCGTCACGCAGCAGAGTGCCAGACCGATCGCCACGGACCATGGATGTCGCAGGCGCAGCAATCCACGCACGCCTGCATCCGTGCACTCGACCAGCGTGGTCATGATCGGTGTGCCGCATTCGGGGCATCGTTCCCAGGCGGCAACACCCTTCAGGTCATGACGGCATGATCGACAGGGCAGGTGGATCCCGATGCGCACGGACATGGATGAAGCCTAGCGCACCTATACTCACGGATTCATGGCTCCCGTGCAGAAGCTGCGCGACACGATCGGCACGGCGTACCTGGGCAATCGCCAGGCCGTCGATCGCCTGGTGACCTGCCTGCTCGCGCGCGGCCATGCCCTGATCGAGGATGTCCCCGGGGTGGGCAAGACCACGCTGGCCAGTGCGCTCGCCCGCAGCCTGCAGTGCTCCTTCGGTCGTGTCCAGTGCACACCTGACCTCCTGCCGAGCGACGTCACGGGCGCGAGCGTGTTCCTGCGCGACCGCGGGCAGTTCGAGTTCCGGCCCGGCCCGATCTTCGCCAACATCGTGCTCGCCGACGAAGTCAACCGCGCCACGCCGCGCACGCAGAGTGCCTTGCTCGAGGCGATGGGCGAGGGTTCCGTCACCGTCGAGGGGATCACGCACCGCCTGCCGCAACCCTTCATGGTGGTGGCGACGCAGAACCCCTATGAATTCGAGGGCACCTATACCTTGCCTGAGAACCAGCTGGACCGCTTCCTCATGCGCGTCACGCTCGGCTATCCCAGCCCGGACGACGAGAGTCGGGTGATCCTGCAGCAGCCCGGTCGCCATGCGCTGCCGTCGATCGAGCCGGTCATGGATGCAGCCGGCGTGATCGCGATGCAGGAGGCGGTCGACCGCATCCGGCTCGCGCAGCCGCTCGTCGATTACATCATCGCTCTCGCGTCGGCCACGCGAGAGCACGAGGAACTGCAGCTGGGCGTGAGCCCGCGCGGCGCCCTCGCGCTGGCGCAGGTTGCGCGCGCCACGGCCTACATGGACGATCGCGACTTCGTCACGCCGGAGGACATCGTCGGGAACGCCGCCGCGGTGTTTGTGCACCGCATCATGCCGCGCGGCTCCATGGAGTTCGGCGATGCACAGGCGTCGCGTCGCATCGTGCAGCATGTGCTCGAGACCGTGCCGAGCCCGGCATGAGCGATCCGGGCCACCAACAGGGCGCAGCCGGGCCGGTCCGCCGCGCGGTGGTCCTGCTCTCGGGCGGGCTTGACAGCGCCGTGACTGCGGCGTGGCTTCGGCGCGAGGGTTTCGCCGTGCACGCGCTGAGCTTCGATTACGGGCAGCGCCACAGCGTCGAGCTGCAGGCAGCTGCGCGTGTGGCCGAGCAGGTCGGCGTGATCGAGCATGTGGTGCAGCGCATCGACTTGCGTGCTTTCGGCGGCAGCGCGCTCACGGCCGACATCGCCGTGCCGAAGGACCGATCCCCGGCACAGATGGCCAGCTCGATCCCGGTCACCTACGTGCCGGCGCGCAACACGATCTTCCTGGCGTTCGCGCTCGCCTTCGCCGAGGTGCGCGGGGCGTTCGATCTGGGCATCGGCGTGAACGCGATCGACTACTCGGGGTATCCGGACTGCAGGCCCGAGTTCATCGCAGCCTTCGAGCGTGTGGCCAACCTCGCCACGCGCGCAGGCGTCGAGTCGGGGCACATCCGTCTCCATACGCCGCTTCAGGACCTGAGCAAGGCGCAGATCGTGCGGCTCGGCCGCGAGCTCGGCGTGGACCTGTCGCTCACGATCTCCTGCTACGACCCCTGGGCCGACGGCGTGCCCTGTGGTCGCTGCGATGCCTGCGAGCTGCGCGCTCGTGGCTTCGCCGAGGCGGGGTGAGCATCACGCCCCGAAGGACGACAGCAGCACGCCGAGGTCGGCGCCATCCACCGTGCCATCATCGTTGAGATCGGCGGCGCAACCGGCGCAGTCGCCCCAGGTGGCCAGCATGATGCCCAGGTCGGCGCCATCGACATCGCCGTCGCGATCGACGTCGCCGATCGGACCCTCGCACGCATCAGGAATGAGGTTGCCGTTGAGGTCGGTTGCACTTGGCGGAGCGATCACGATCGCGCTCGGTCGAGGAGCATCCGCGGGATAGATGCGATATGTGCGCTCGGTGTAGCCGTTGGCGAGCGCGAAGCCATTGACCGTCGAGCTGCTGCTGGGAGCCGCCGCAAGGATCGCACGGCCATCGCCGGCGGCGCAGAGGGCCACCACGCCGTCGAGCAGCAGCCCGTTGTCGACGTCCCACTCACCGAGGTCCGTGCCGTCGGCAGCAATCCTGATGATGCGATCGAGCGCCGTGGCAGCCACGAGGATCGACCCATCGGCCATCGCGAAGGCCCCGGCAAGGTCGGGCACCTGTGCCGAGAGGTCGGCGAGGACGCGGTCGGTGCCTTGGGGCCATGCGAACGCCATGACGATCCCGTTGCTCCTGGTCGCGATGGCCTCATGGGTGCCATCGGCCAGGGCGCGGAAGACGAGATCGCGCGCATCCTGGTTCGCGAAGGCCGGGAGCCAGCTGGCGGAGAGCGAGCCATCGGCGTTGTGGAGCGTGGTCCGGCCGTTGCGCTGCATCACGGCGATGCGTCCATCGGGCGCGACGGCGATCGCGCGGAGTTGGTTCGCGAAGGCCGGGCCCCAGCGCACGGGCCGGTGGTCGGGCGAGGAGCGGTCGAGCGCCCAAGCATTCAGGCCCTCGATCGCGAGCAGCCGCCCATCGGGTGCGATGACCAGATCCTCGATCGAGGCCGCGCCCAGCGCGACCGTCCGACGCAGCACGCCCGAGCGCGGATCGAGCTCGCGCAGGAGGGCGTCGCTCCGGGAACCGACCCAGCGCGACATCGAGCCCTGGAGCTCGAGGAAGTCCGCCGCGCCGTCGCCGTCGCAGTCCTCGCAGGCATCGGGCACGCCGTCGCGGGAGCGGTCAAGCGTCATGTCCGCGAGCACGGCGTCGCTGTCGGCGATGCCATCGCCGTTGCAATCGGGCTCGCAGGACTGCAGCACGAAGTCGCCGTTGGAGTCCTTCGCAGGATCGAGCGCCGCGTCGATCGCATCCGCTACGCCGTTGCCGTCGCAGTCCGGCTCGCACGAGTCGGGGCGGCCGTTGGCGTTGGCATCCACGAGCGTGCCGGAAGCGATTTCCAGGGGATCCGGCGTCCCGTTGCCGTTGCAGTCCTGGCAGGCATCGAGCAGCCCGTCGCCGTTCGCGTCCAGGCCCGGATCGGCCGCGATCTCCCCTGCATCATCGAGACCATCGTCGTCGCAGTCCCGGGCCAGGCACGGCGCTGAAGAGACGAAGGCCTTGATCGGATCGACGGTGCCGGCGTGGAAGCGCAGGTCGATGTTCGAGCTCGCCCCGGAGACGACATGGCAGTAGCTCATGATGGTCCCGCGCTGCACGGTGCCGCCGGCGCACGCATCGATGGAGTAGTCGTGGGTGTGGAGCGTGCCGAGGTTGTGGCCGAGTTCATGCGCTGTCACGTTGATGTCCCAGTTGCCCGGGTTCGTCGCGAAGGGATCGGTGAAGCGGCCGTTGAGGTATCCGTTCACCGAGTAGCCGTAGTCGGTGCAGGCGGCATTCAGCCAGGCCACGCCGCCGTACGGCAAGTCGCGGCGACCGGTCAGGAGCGTAAACAGGTCACGGTCGACGTCGGAGCCGTTCTCGTTCCACCAGGTGCGGAAGGGCCCGAGTGGATCGGGCTGGTTGAAGAGGTCGTCGGCATCGGGCTGCAACCGCACGTAGGCGAGCGCGATCGTCGTGTCGCAGTCGCGGCGGTAGATCGCCGACACCGCACCAACGAGGGTGGCGATGTACTCGGTTGCAGCCGTGCCGTCGCCACTGAAGATGCGCAAGAACTCGAAGTCGCTGTCGACCGCGAGCTCGACCACCGGCCGTGCGCCAGGCACGATCACGCCCGTGCTCGCGAGGCTGCCGTCGTGGCCCGAGCACTCGGCGCCGCAGGTGGGGACCTCCGGCGCGCTCGTGCCCACGCTGCGCACGAACTCGACCGGTCCCGAGCACAGGCCCGGCGTATCGCTGCCCGCGCGTCGCAGGGTCCAGGTGCCTTGGCTGGCACCCAGATCGATCGTGGCGGCGATGCCCGTCGAGCCGATGCCGACATAGACGTTCGAGTGCGGATGGCCGACCACCGATCCCTGGAGATGGATGACGCCGTGCAACGTCGCCGTCAGCGCATCGTCGCGATGGCGCGTGGCGGAGCCGACGTGCACGACCGCATCGGTGGCGACCGCCGGCATCGGTCGCAGTTCGAGTGCGATCGTGCCCAGCGTGGCAACGGGGAGGTCGGCCAGGAGCACGGTCGTGGGGACCGGTTGCGGCTTGGCCGGATCGTGTCCTCGCAATGACTGCAGCAGCGCGTGATGCAGGCCCGGCGCCGGGGCAAGACGACCTCGATCGTCAGGGACGAGCCACTGGGTGGGCGCAGGGGGTTGTGCAGCGCTGCACATGGCCGCCGCAAGGGCAAGGCTGAGGATCGACATGCGACAACCCTACGCCGGATGTGGCGGCGGGCAACGCGCGACCCGACGGGAAGTTCGCCGCACCGAGGAAATCCCCGGAGGCGGGCCCCAGTGCGACAGGAGGATCGCCACGCATCCACCGCCGATGGCCCTGACGGGCCGCTTCGCCGGTCAGACGTCGAGGTTCTTGACCTCGAGCGCGTGCTTCTCGATGTAGGCACGGCGCTGCTCGACATCCTCGCCCATGAGGACGTGGAAGAGGCGGTCGCACTCCGCAGCGGCTTCCATGCTCACGCGCAGGAGCGTGCGGCGCGCGGGGTCCATCGTGGTCTCCCAGAGCTGAACGGCTTCCATCTCGCCAAGACCCTTGAAGCGCTGGACCTCGATGCCGCGGCGACCGACATCGTGCAGCGTGTGCAGGATGCCGGGGATGTTCGCGACCTCGACGAGCTCGTCCTTCGAGGGATCGGACTTGGTGTTCGCACGGCCGCCACCGACGGCTTGCTTGGGCTCGCCATCGCCATCCTCGTCGGCGTCGGCGGCAGGCGCGGCGTCGTCGGCCTTGGCCTTGGCGCCCTTCTCGGCGCGGAGCAGCCAGCCATAGCGCGTGGACAGCTTCTCGCCGGTCACGCTCTCTTCCTGCACCAGGCCGAAGTCGGCGATGTCGAGGCCCGACTGCGCGAGCTGGCCGAAGAGGCGCTCGAGTTCCGAGTTCTCGTGAAGCTCGCGCATGCTCTCGGCTGGAAGGCTGCGCTCCTGTGCCACGCGAGCGGCATCGGCCTCGGTCCAGCAGAGCGCATCGCCGCCACCCCAGCTGACGAGGTACCGCGGCAGGTGCCCCTGGCCGGTCGGGTCGTTCGCGCGCTCGGCGAGCAGCCGCGGGAAGACGATGCCGCGGCGCTTGCTCACCGTGACGAGCTCATCGAGCCGGTGCAGTTGGCGCAGCACGCGCTGCAGCGCGTCGCCATCGATGGTGCGTTCGATCGAACCGTCGGCTGCTCGCACCACGAGCACGGCCCGCTTGAGCGCCAGGCCCGCGAGCGTGTCGCTCATCTGCTTGTCGTTGAGGACGTACTGGCCGGTCTTGCCACGGCTGACGCGGTAGAGCGGTGGCTGCGCGATGTAGATGCGGCCCTGGCGCACCAGCTCCTGCATCTGCCGGAAGAAGAACGTGAGCAGCAGCGTTCGGATGTGGCTGCCGTCGACGTCGGCGTCGGTCATGATGATGATGCGGCCGTAGCGGAGCTTGGCTGGGTCGAGTTCATCGGCGATGCCGCACTGGAGCGCCTGGATGAGGGTCTGGATCTCCTCGAAGGCGAGCACCTTGTCGAGGCGGCAGCGTTCGACGTTGAGCAGCTTGCCCCGCAACGGCAGGATCGCCTGGTGGACGTGGTCGCGGCCGCCCTTGGCGCTGCCGCCTGCGCTGTCGCCTTCGACGATGAAGATCTCGGTGCGCTCGACGTCGTTGCTTGAGCAGTCGGCGAGCTTCTGCGGCAGCGCGTTGTCGCCCAGGGCGCTCTTGCGGCGGATGAGGTCGCGCGCGCGGCGGGCGGCCTCGCGAGCCTCGGCAGCCAGCACGGCGCGCTGGCAGATCTTCTTGGCTTCGGCGGGATTGCGGTCGAGCCAAGCGGCGAGTTCCTCGCCCACGGCCTGGCTGACGAAGCCCTCGATCTCCTCGTTCAGCAGCTTTTCCTTGGTCTGGTTGTTGAACTGCGGATTCGGCAGCTTGACGCTGATCACTGCGGTCAGGCCCTCGCGCAGGTCGTCGCCGGTCGGGACGAGGTCCTTGATCAGGCCCTTCTCGCGCGCGTAGCCGTTGATGACGCGCGTGAGCGCCGTCTTGAAGCCAACGACGTGCGTGCCGCCGTCCGGGTTGCGGATGTTGTTGCCGAAGGCGAGCAGGTTCTCGTTGGTGCCGTCGGTGTACTGCAGCGCCAGGTCCGCACGCAGGCCGCGCGATTCGTCGACGCGCGAGATGCCGATGCAGCTCGACACGGTGGTGCGGCCGGAGTTGAGGAACTGCACGTACGCGCGGATCCCGTCCTGGTCGTGGAAGACGACATCGCGCACGCGGCCGGAGGCATCGACGCGCTCGTCGACGAGTCGGATCTTGACGCCGGGATTGAGGTACGCGAGCTCGCGCAGCCGGAACTCCAGCGTTTCGAAGCGGAAATTCGTGTCGGGAAAGATCTGCGTGTCGGGCAGGAAGCGGATGGTGGTGCCGCGCTCGGCGGTCGGCAGGTCTGCACGCACCTGGTGCAGGGGGTGCGTGACCTTGCCGCGCTCGAAGCCGATGCTCCACTGCACGCCAGCCTTGCGAACGATGACCTCGGTCCACTCGCTGAGCGCGTTCACGCACTTGACCCCGACCCCGTGGAGGCCGCCGGAAACCTTGTACGCGTTGTTGTCGAACTTGCCGCCGGCGTGCACTTCCGTCAGGATCACCTCGACCGCGGGGCGGCCGTTGATCTTGGGGTTCTCGTGCTTCATCGGGTCGACCGGCATGCCGCGGCCGTCGTCGGACACGGTGCAGCTGCCATCGACCCCGATGCGCACGTCGACGCTGGTGGCGAAGCCGGCCATGGCCTCGTCGATGGCGTTGTCGACGCACTCGTAGACGAGGTGGTGGAGGGCGTTCAGGCCGGTCCCGCCGACGTACATGCCGGGGCGCTTTCGGATCGCCTCGAGGCCCTCGAGGACCTGGATCTCCTCGCTGGTGTACTTCTCGGGTGCGGCCGTTGTGGAGTCGGTTGGGGTGGTCTGCTCGGTCATGGACCCTGCGCCTTGGGGGCTGAATGGGGGGGTGGAATGCACCCCGCCGGGGAGCCACAAAAGTGTACCGGGAAGGGGGGTGCGGGGCATCATCGCCGCCATCGCGGCGAGCCCGGGATTTCCGGCGCAAAGTCGTTGCGCGATCGCCTGCTTCCTTGGGCTATTCTCTGCAGGCCTTCGCTCGTCATGGACGATGAGTTTGGGCTTGGACACGGAGGTCTGGCCATGGATCGAATGCAGCATGCGGGGATCGAGGGAAGGAACCACTCAGGCGATGCCGCGGGGCCGACTGGACCGTCGACGATGCTCGACGGCTCGATGCCGCGTTACGACCTGGTGGCCGATGGCGCCGCGTCGAGCGTGGCGCGCCGGTCGATCCTCCTGATGGGCATGGGCCTGCTGGCCGCCTGCACCGCCGCTCCGACGACCTCGAGCACGTTCCTGGTGCCTGACCCGATCTGGCCCGATCCAGCGCGGCCCAACGGCCCAGCGCCGCGGGTGGCATCGGAACCGGTGGTGACCGGTTCGGCATCGACCAACGTTGCGCCCGATCCAAGCGCCAAGGCCGTCGACGGGATCATCCCGCGCACCCGCTGGGCTCGCGGCACGCCCGACACCAAGGACCTGAACAAGATGATCGTGCCGGTCAAGTGGGTCACGATCCATCACGATGGGCTGGACTCGCCGATGACCGAGACGGGCATGGATGCCTCGGCCGCGCGCATCGAGTGGATCCGTTGCGGCCACCGGGGGCGGGGCTTCAGCGACATCGGCTACCACTACATCGTCGATCGCGATGGCCGCGTGTGGGAAGGCCGCAACCTGCGCTGGCAGGGTGCGCACGTGTCCAAGCACAACGAGCAGAACATCGGGATCCTCGTGATGGGGAACTTCGACATCCAGAAGCCTTCACAGCGGCAGCTCGATGGCTTGCGGCTGCATGTGCGCAAGATGCTCGCGCAGTACAAGCTCAGCCGCGGCCGCGTGCTGACCCACCGCGAGTGGGCCGGCGCCAAGACCGCATGTCCGGGCAAGAACCTGCAGGCGGCTGTGGATGATGCGCGCCGCAAGAACACCTGGTGGGGCTGATTCAGCCGTTCGGCCGTTCGCGCGTTGGATCCGCCGGTGGTTCGTCGGGTAGCCCGGCGGCGCGGCGCAGGCCGCGCTCGGCGCGGTCGTCATCCTTCTTGAGCAGCGATTCGAGCTGGTCGTCGCCGCGCTCTTGCCGCTGCACGAGCTTCCACGCGAGCCACGCCACGGCGAGCATGCTGAGCGACATCAGGAGCAGCGACCAGATCATCGGTTGGCCTCGTTGAACCAGGGGCGCAGGGTGCGATAGGCGGTGCGGAAGCGTTCGATCGGCATCGCATTGCTGCCCGATGGAGCGCACGCATCCTGCTCGCGCAAGTGCCGCGTGGCGTGCGCGGCATCCTGCCAGCATCCACTGCCGATGCCGGCCAGCAGCGCCGCGCCGTACGCGCCGCCGTCGGTGACCTGCACGGTGCTCGTACGCACGGCGAAGGCATCGGTCAAGAGCTGCCGCCACCACGCGCTGCGCGCGCCGCCGCCGGAGAGTCGGATTGAGCGCGGCGTGAGCCCGATCGCGCGCATGGCATCGAGGCCGTCGACGAGTCCCATCGTGATGCCCTCGACGACGGCGCGGATCAGGTGGGCGCGCGTGTGGGCCGGCGTGAGGCCGAGGAACGCCCCGCGCGCGTGCGGATCGGCATGCGGCGAGCGCTCGCCGCTCAGGTAGGGCAGGAACACGAGGCCATCCGCACCAGGCGCGACCGAGGCCGCGAGCTCGAGCATGCCCGGGTAGGCGTCGAGGCCATCCCGCGCAGCGGCGTTTGCGAGGTCAGGCGTGAGTGCGCCGCGGGCCCACTGCAGGCTGCCGCCCGCGCTGAGCATGACGCCCATCAGGTGCCAGCGACCCGGCATCGCGTGGCAGAACGCATGAAGGTTGCCATCGGGACTTGCACGCCAACGGTCGCCTGCAGCAAAGACCACGCCGCTTGTCCCGATCGTGCAGCTCACCTGGCCGTCGTCGATGATGCCGGTGCCGAGCGCTTGTGCGGCCTGGTCGCCCGCGCCAGCCACCACCGGCAGGCCAAAGGGAAGACCCGTTGCCGCCGCTGCAGCAGCACTGAGCTGTGCGCACGGTTCGTGCGATTCGTGCAGCGTGCCGAGTCGATCCATGGAGAGCCCCAGATCACGGCACATCGGCTCGCTCCAGCGGCGGTTCGCGCAGTCGAGGAGGAGCATGCCACTGGCATCGCTCACGTCCGTGGCAGCGGTGCCCGTGAGCGCAAAGCGAACGTCATCCTTGGGCAGGAGCACATGGCGCGCCGCACGCGCGATCGACGGCTCATGCTCCATGACCCACGCCCACTTGGGTGCAGTGAACCCCGGGAGCAGGCGATTGCCGGTGCGCGCGATCAGTTCAGCCGTGCCGATCGAGCGCTCGAGCCGCTCGCACTGCGGCGCGCTGCGCTGGTCGTTCCACATGATCGACGGCGCAAGGGGCTCGCCGTCGTCGCCGACCAGGCACAGGCCGTGCATCTGCCCGGTCAGGCCGATCGCCTGCGCGCCGGCTGCGCGTGGATGGCCCGCGAGTTCACGCAGCACCTCGATGGCCGCCCTGCGCCAGATGCGCGGATCGGTCTGCGCCCAGCCCGCGCGTGGCGTGTCGAAGGCGTACTCGCGCGTGGCCGAGGCGACGACGCCACCATCGGGCGCCACGAGCAGCGCCTTCATCGAACTGGTGCCGACATCGAGTCCGATCAGCATTCGACCTCACTCTAGCCGCGGTCACCGGGCGAGGATGCGGTCGGCCGCGATCATCGCGGCTCCGTCGGGGCCCACCGTCGCGACCGTGCCCTCGACGATCACGCGCGCGCCGGGCTTGAGCCCGCCCTGGCCGAGCAGCGTGTGGGGAATCGGCGCGCCGCCGGCCGCGTTCGCCACGACGGCGATCGACATCTTCCGTAGGTTCTCGCGCGGTTCGCAGCAGAAGTCCCACGGCGTCGAGCAGTGATCGTCGCCGGGTTCATCCTCGCCGCACAGCTTCACGCTCGGATCGACGATCGTGACCATGGCCCGGTCGGCGAGGAAGGGTTCCTTGCTGCCGCCGATCCTGCCCACCACGATCACGCGGTCGCCCTGCTTGGCCGCGGGCTTCATGGCGCCCACACCCACTGGCTCGCCTGTTGGGTCACCGGCGAAGAGCGCTGCAGGGAACGTGCCCTCGGGGGCTGCGGGTGCGGTGGGTGTGGCGTGGTCGTGTCCGTGTCGCGTGTGGCTGTGGTCATGTCCATCACCCTGCCCGCCGCATGAAGCGAGGAGGACGAACGAGGCCAGGATCAGCGAGTGGAAGTGGTGCATGGTGTGGGTCCTTGGAAGTCGATTCGATTGAGGTGCGCGTCGGCGTGAAGTCATGTGGATGGGCGTGGAGTCATGTCGTCCGGAGCGCCTCGGGCGTCGGCAGCCCGATCCAGCGCCAGATGCTGAGGCAGGTGGCGACGATGGCGACGACGATGCCCGTCGCGACGGCGAGGAGCGTGGCGCGGGCATCGAACTGCAGCGCGAACGTACCCATGCTGAACTCGACCAGCATGCCGCCGAGCAGCCATCGCGCGAGCAGCCCGCCGGCCACGGCGCCCGTCGCAGCCACGATCATGCACTGCAGCAGGACGTCGATGATGACGGCGTGGCGCGGGTAGCCCAGGGTTTCCAGCACGGCGTTCTCGCGCACGCGCTCGCTGAAGGCCGCGGCGAGCGCGCTCGCGCCGCCGAGGGCGGCAGCCAGGGCCATGAGCGCCGCGACGACCGCGACGAGCACGCGCACGGGAGCGAAGAACGCCAGCAGCGACGCGTAGTAGTCGCGTTCAGCCAGGACGGCGAGCTCAAGATCGAGCCGCGAGAGCGTGAACGCCTGCACGTCGCCGATCGTCGCGCGGTCGAGGTCGACGATCACGCACGAGATCGTCTCGCGCCGCATCAGCGTGGTGAGGTCTTCCAGCGGCATCCACCACTCGCCGTCGATCGTCGATCCCGGCGCCTGCATGGTGCCCACGATCGTGAGCGGTGCGCCGGCCAGCACGATACGACTGCCGATGGCAGCCGCTGGATCCACGCCGAGCCTGCGCATGGCGCTCGAACCGACCAGCACTTCGCCGGCGCCGCGTTCGGGCCAGCGCCCGCCGGTGAGCTGCACGTTGGGGTGGACCAGGAGCGCTGCCGGACCGACGCCGCGGACGAGGCCGTTGTCGTTGGCGTCCTTGGCGCCATCCATCGCGATGGGGAGGGCGACGTGGGTCTCGGCGCTCACGTGCTCCATGCCGGCCGTTCGCCTGATGCCTTGCACGCTCGCCGACAGAACGCCGGGCACTCGCGCGCCGATCTCGCTTCGCTCGAGCGACTCCTCGCTGCCTGCACCCATGACGATGACGCGCGACGCCGACGCCGTCGATCCGAGGGCCGCTTCCATGCCGCCCAGGAATGCCGACGCCGTGGCGATGAGTGCTCCCGCGACCAGGGCTCCAGCAAGTGCAAGCAGCGTGCGCCCGCGGCCGCGCGTGAGTCCGCGCAGCGAGTACTCGAGCGGAAGTGTCCTCATGAACCGCCTCGCAGGAGATCGACCAGCCGTGCACGCGATGCGGTCCATGCGGGCACGGCGGTGGCAAGGAGCCCGGCCGCGAGCGCCACGACGGCGGCGATGACGAAGATGGCCGGATCCAGCCGCGGCGTGATCGACACGCCTTCCATGGTGAAGGCGAGCCCCGCCCGAGCGAGGCCCGTCCACGCAAGGCCTGCACCCAGCAGGCCGCCGATCCCGCCGACCAGCGCACCCTCGGCCAGCACGATGGCGCTGATCCCGCCGTCGGTGAACCCGAGCGTGCGCAGGACGGCGAACTCGCGCGAACGATGCCGTGTGACATTGACCATGGTCGTGGCCAGCAGGCCGAAGGCAGCGAGCACGGCGCCGATGCCGATGATCGAGCTGAAGCCCGCGAGCGCCACGACATCGCGTGCCGCGCGTGCCACGAAGGCGGTCTGCGGCCGCGTGGCGGTGGGTGCCTCGTCGGCCTTGAAGCGCTCGTCGATCGTGCGCGCGACCTCGTCGAGCCGCGCAGGATCGCTCACCGTCACGTCGAACTGCGTCACGATGCCGCCAGTGCCGCCACGTGCGGCCCGCTCCTGCAGGTAGGCCAGGTGCGTGAGCGCGCTGTTGCGCCACTGCGGGTCATCGCTCTCGAGGATGCCGTCGATGACGACATCGATCCCCGCTGCGGTCAGCGAGGAACCGACGCGCAGTCCGCGCCGCGCAGCGAGTTCGCGGCCGACCAAGGCACCGTTGCCATGGCCGGCCCAATCGTCGATCGAGCCGGCGACCAGGCGGGGCGCCATCGCGCGCAGGTCATCGACTGGCACGCCGCGGAAGGTGACCACGTCAAGCGAGGCACGGCAATTCGAGACGACGATCTTGACGGGCACCACGGCGGCGACGCCGGGCAGCTCGGCGATCTGCCGGTCGTAGCGCTGGGGCAGCGCGCTCGCGAAGGGGCAGAAGCGGTTCTCGCGGTAGACGATGAGCCTCGTCTCGCCGGCGCGCGTGGTGGTGGCATCGCGCACCCCCAGGTCGATGCAGGCGATCGCCGCCGCAAGGGCCGTGGTCAGCGCGACGCCAGCGACCAGCGCCACGGTGCGCAGCCGCTGCCGGCGTGCACTGCGGAGGGCGTATCGGATCCTGCTCATGATGGCGTTCATCGTGCGACCTCCACGTTGGCAAGCCGGCCCTTTTCGAGGCGGACGGTGCGCTCTGCGCGCCGGGCGATGGCCTCGTCATGCGTGACCATGACGATCGTCTGGCCACGCTCGCGATGGAGCCGGCCGAAGAGGTCCATGACCGCATCGGCGTTGGTGCGGTCGAGATCGCCTGTCGGTTCATCGGCCAGCAGCAGGGTCGGCTGCGTGACGAGTGCGCGCGCGATCGCCACGCGCTGTTCCTGACCGCCGGAAAGTTGCCGAGGCAGGTGACCATGGCGGGTCGCCAGGTCGACGGACTCGAGCGCCTCGACGACGCGTCGGTGCCGCTCGGCGGCGGTGAGGTCGTGCAGCAGCAGCGGAAGTTCGACGTTCTCGTACGCCGAGAGCACGGGCACGAGGTTGTAGAGCTGGAACACGTAGCCCACGTGGCGCGATCGCCAGAGCGCGAGCTGGTTGCGGTCGAGTTGCGCCAGATCCGTCCCGTCCACGAGCAGCTCGCCCGAGCTGGCTCGGTCGATGCCCGCGAGAAGGTTGAGCAGCGTGGTCTTGCCGCTGCCGCTTGGACCCATGAGCGCGGTGTAGGACCCGCGATCGATCGACAGGTCGAGTCGGTCGAGGACGTGCACGGCCTCACCGCCGCGCTGGTAATCCTTGCAAAGCGATCGGCACTCGATGAGGCTCATGGCGTTTCCTCCTTGGGAGCGATGCGCGTGCCGTCAGGCAGCGCGGCATGCGATGGATGCACGAGCACCTCGCCTGGGCGGATCCCGTCTGCGGCGATGATCCACCCATCGCCCGTGTCGGTGGCCTCGCCGAGGTCGACGCGGCGCAGGAAGCCGGCATCCATCACCAGGACGGTGGAGCGTGAGCCATCGCGTACGACCCAGTCGGCAGGCACCACCACCTGCGTGCGTGCTGAGCCGGCGCTCGAACCCGGCACCATGATCCGCACGCGCGTGAGCGTGTCCGGGCGCAGCAGGCCGTCGGCATCATCGAGGCCGATCTTGACCTGCAGCGTGTTCTTTGCGATGTCGGCCCTGAAACCACCCACGAGCACCGTGCCGCGGAAGGTCCGCCCCTTGAAGGCATCGACCGTGACTTCGGCGAGCTGGCCAGGAAGCACGCTGCCGGCATCGGCGAGCGGTACGTCGCAGCGCACTTGCACCATGGCGGGATCGAAGAGCGCGAACATGGCACCTTCGTTCTCCATGTCGCTCCCGATGCGCTCGCCCGGCTCGACGCGGCGCTCGAAGATCACGCCATCGACCGGTGCGATCACGCTGCAGCGTTCGACGTCGAGTGCGGCACGTTCCCAGGCGCCCCGCGCCATGAGTTCCGCGCCCTCGGCACGTGCGAGTTGCGCGGCCGCCAGGTCGACGTCGACCTGCGCGGCCTCGCCGACGCTGAGTCGCGCTTCGGCGAGCGTGTGTTGCAGCCGCGCCTGGGCCGAGTCGGCACGAGCCATCGCGTAGGCACCTGCCGCCTGCTGTTCGGCCTCCTCGAACGGGCGCGCATCGATGGTGGCGAGCACCTGTCCGGCCTTCACGGCATCGCCCTCGATCGCCCTGACCGAGGTGA
>CAIYOC010000048.1 GCA_903927725.1 uncultured bacterium
GCATGAGTTCGACGCGGCGGTCACCGCGGCTGACCCATGCGTTGTTCTCGACGGTGTGCCACTGCTCGACGGCAGGATCCTCGGCCACGGCCACGGTGCACTCCCACAGACGATCCACATTGGCACCGGGATAGGGTCGCGACGCCGTGCCGAGTGCACAGCCGGTGCATGGCAGCACCAGGGCAAGCACCGCCAGGACACGCATCGCCATGCCCACGACGTCACTCGGCGAATTCGGCATTGGTGAAGACCTTCTGCACGTCATCGTGCTCCTCGAGGGCATCGATCAGCCTTTGCACGGCAGCACCCGATGCGGGATCGACCTGCACCATCATGCCGGGGATCCACGCGATCTCGGCCGACTCGAGCGCAATCGAGGCAGCCTCGAGCGATTCCTTGACCTTGGACAGGTCAGCGGGCGCGGTGAGCACCTGCCATGCACCGCCCAGATCGCGGATGTCCTGGGCGCCGGCCTCGAGTGCGACCTCCATGAGCCGCTCCTCGGTCGCCTTCTCGCCATCGACGATGATCGAGCCCTGCTGCGCGAACGAGTAGCTCACGCTGCCGGGAACGCCGAAGCTGCCGCCGTTCTTGTCGAAGATCGTCCGGATCTCGGGTGCCGTGCGGTTGACGTTGCAGACCAGGCACTCGGCGATCACGGCCACGCCGCCGGTGGCGTAGCCCTCGTAGCGCACGGCCTCGTACGACTCCGAGTCGAGCTCGCCGGTCCCCTTCTTCACGGCCTTCTCGATCGTGTCGCGGGGCATGTTCACCGCCTTCGCCTCGTCGATGGCGAGGCGAAGACCGGCGTTGAAGCGCGGATCGCCGCCGCCCGACTTGGCGGCCATGATGATCGCGCGGCTTGCCTTGGACCAGAGCTTGCCGCGCTTGGCATCGACGGCGGCCTTGCGATGCTTGATGTTCTTCCAGGCGCTGTGACCAGCCATGGCGCTCGTGCTCCGTGCGGTGGATCCGTCGGGATCCGTCGTGCTCTCACATGCCCCGCCGCATCACAGGGCGATTGGGGATCATCGACCCTTGGTGCGTGCGGCGACCTTGGTGCGGGTCGCACCGGAGGCGGGCTTCGACGGCTTGGACGCGGGCTTGGACGACTTCGGGGCCTTCTCGGGCTTGCTCGCCCTTTCCGCCTTGGCAGCCTTCGGCGCGGCCTTGGGGCCGGCGGCGTGACGCTTGTCGGCGGCGGCCTGCAGGGCGAAGTACGACTCGAGGCCGTGACCCGCTCGGATGTTGCGCTCGAGCACGCCAGCTGCATCCGAGAGCGAGACCGTCGGGCTCAGGGCACCCTCCTCGACGAGCAATTCATGCGTCGTCTGGTCGACCGGGATCGCGTGCACTCCGTAGCGCAGCAGGCAGACCCGGTTCGAGACGTACGCGATCATGCCGTCGAGGTTGTCGAGGTACGCACGGATGTGCTGCTTGGGGTGTCCCTCGAGGTGCGACAGGCTCACCTTGTGGTGGTGACGGAAGATGTCGTAGAGCACGCGGCGCAGCGCCTTGCAGCGTTCCTCGGCGCGCGGGTAGCGCACCCCGATCATCTGCACCATCTCCTCGACGAGGCTCACTCGGAACTCGTTGAAGTCGACGGTCGCAGAGCGGATCTTCTGCATGGCAGCCTCGGCCATGTGGCTGGGCGCGTCGTACATGAGGAAGCTGGAGATCAGGAGCGCCACCGGGTCGACCGCGTTCGGGTCGGCCGTGTGCTGGGGCTGCTCATGGCGCTTCACGAGCGCGCTGAACTTGGTCGGATGGAACTGGGTCTTCTTGGCGGTCATGGTGGTGGTCACGTGTGGTCTGCCTGGTCGGTGGGTGCATCGGACCCCTGTTCGGAGCCGTCGTCATCGGGTGCCTCGACTCCATCGCTGCCGAGATCCGGGCCGGGCACGATGCCCTCGCGGCGCAGGCCCTCGGCGATCGCCTGCTCGACGGTCATCTGCCGGTGCCCGCTCTCGTCGAGGATGAAGTCGAGCCGCGGCACGTGCCGCAGTGCACTCTCGTCGCGCACGACGTGGCGCAGGTGCGCCGCGGCGCTGCGCAGGGCGCTGACCGCGAGCGGGCCGCGATCGGCCGGCGACACGCTCACGCGCACCAGCGCGCGCTGCTCATCGGGCGAGACCTCGACCGAGACGATCGATACCAGGCCCTGGAAGCGCGGGTCGGCGAGACCCTCGGACAGCCGCTGCTGCAGCGCGCGACGGATCACGCTCGCCCACTGCAGGAGGCGGATCGGCGTCTCATCCCTGCCGGCGATGCCGGGGAGCGACGTGGCGGGTCGGCGGCGCTCAGTCATCGCTGCCTTCGCGCACGACGACCGACTTGTAGCACTCGAGCACGTCACCGACCTGGATGTCGTCGTAGCCGACGATCTTCATGCCGCACTCGTTGCCGGAACGCACTTCCTTGGCGTCGTCCTTGAACCGCTTGAGCTGCTCGAGCCGGCGGTCCTTCTCGATGACGATGCCGCCGCGCGTGACGCGGATCTGGGCATTGCGCTCGACCGTACCGTCGGTGACGTAGCAGCCGGCGATCGCACCGACCTTGGAGATGCGGAACACCTGGCGCACCTCGGCGTGGCCGAGCACGTCGATGCGCACGGTCGGCTCGAGCATGCCCTTGAGGGCCTTCTCGATGTCCTCGCTGATGTGGTAGATGACGTCGTAGAGGCGCACGTCGATCTTCTTGGATTCCGCGAGGGCGCGAGCCTTGGCGTTGGTGGTGACGTTGAAGCCGATCACGATGGCGCCGGTCGTCTCGGCGAGCAGCATGTCGCTCTCGTTGATGCCGCCCACGGCGCAGTGCTTGACCACGACCTTGAGGTCGCCCACGCTGATCTTGGGAAGCATGGCCTTGAGGGTCTCGACGCTGCCCTGCACATCGGCCTTGACCACGAGCGAGAGCTCCTTGGCCTTGTCCTTGCCGATGTGCTCGAGGATGTTGTCGAGGGTGACCTTGGGCGCGGCCAGTTCACGCAGGCGCTCGGCCTGGCGACGTTCGTTCGCGGCCTGCTCGGCTTCCTTGAGCGAATCGACGACGAAGAACTTGTCGCCGGCATCGGGCAGCTCGTCGAGGCCGCTGATCGCGCACGGCGTGCCGGGGATCGCCTCGGTCACGCGCTGGCCACGGTCGTTGACGATGTCACGGATGCGCCCCGAGGCGCGGCCGATGACGACCGAATCCCCCTTCTTGAGCACACCTTCCTGGACCAGGATGCGCGCCACGGGACCGCGGCCCTCTTCCATCTGCGCCTCGAGCACCGCGCCCTGCGCGTTGCCGGCCCAGTCGGCTTCGATGCCCTTCATGTCGGCCACGAGCGCCAGCATGTCGAGCAGGTCCTGGATGCCGATGTCCTTGAGGGCGCTGGTCTTCACGACTTCGACGTCGCCGCCCCAGGGCACCGTGTTCAGGCCATGCTCGGCGAGCTGGCCGTAGATGCGCTGGAAGGTCTTCTCGCTCGCTTCGGGCTTGTCGACCTTGTTGAGCGCAACGACGATCGGCACTCCGGCGGCCTTCGCGTGGTTGATGCTCTCGATCGTCTGTGGCATGACGCCGTCGACGGCATCGACCACGAGCACCACGATGTCGGTGATGCGCGCACCGCGCGAGCGCATGGCGGTGAACGCCTCGTGGCCGGGCGTGTCGATGAACGTGAGCGTGCGGTCAGCATCGCCGGCCTTGACCGGCACCATGAAGGCGCTGGTCGCCTGCGTGATGCCGCCGGCCTCGCCCGAGGCAACGTTGGCCTTGCGGATGCGGTCGAGCAGGCTCGTCTTGCCGTGGTCGACGTGGCCCAGGATCGTGATGACCGGCGAACGGGGACGCGGATCCTTGCGTTCGCGCTGGGCGAACTGGCTGGCGATCGCATCCTCGGCGGTCTGCTCGCTGGCGACCTCAAGCACGATGTCGAACTCGAGCATGATCTCCTCGGCGCGCGAGGTCTCGATCACGCTGTTGATCGTGGCCATGGTTCCCGAGAGCAGGAGCTTCTTCAGGATGTCGGTGGCCTTCACGCCGGTCGCGGCGCTGAGTTCCTTGATGACGATCGGCTCGGCGATCTTGACCGGACCGCTGCTCTTCTGCGCCTGCATGCGCCCGCCTGGGCCCATGCGACCGCCGAGGCCGCCACGGCCGGGCGTTGCCTTGTGGCTCTTGAAGAAGCCACCGGCGCGAGTCAGGCGCCCCTCACGATCGATCAGGTCCTGCGCACGCCACGGCTCGAACGGGGCATCGCCGCCGGCCTTCGCGCTGCGGCCTGCACCGTCGGTTCGACCGCCGGCTCGCTTGTCATTGGGGCCGGGGCGACGGTCATCACGGCCACGGGCAGGACCGCCCGGTCCAGCGGGACCGCCGGTGCGAACACCAGCGCCGCCGAAGCCGCCACCAGGTCGCGTGCCGAAGCGACCAGGACCACCTGACCCAGGTCCGCCCATGCCGGGGCCCGTTCGTGGGCGCGGCGCCGCGATGCGGTCGGGCTCTTCCACGCGCACCACGCGCGGGCCGGACAGTGCTGACTTGGTCGGCTGCGAAAGCATCTGCCCCGCGGGCTTCACGACGTCAGGCCGACGCGGAACGTTGGGCACCGGTCGCGGGCCGGTATCGCTCGGGCGCCACGTGGGGCGCGCGGGTGCCGGCGGAGTGGTGCCCGTCGGTCCCGAGGGCCCGGCTGTGCCGGTCGAACCGGAACCAGTTGCAGGCGGCGTGGTGCCGGCAGTTCCGGGCGCCGCAGGCGGCGTGCGAGGAGCGACGGTGCTCGCGCCGGTGCGGACCACGCCCGAAGTCAGGCTGGACGGGCGACCGGAGGCGGAGCTGGGCGACGACGAGGGAGCGGCTGGCGCGATCGCTGCAGCGGGAGCGACGGGAGCTGGCGCGGTGACCTTGGGTGCAGCCGGCGCGACGGAGGCAGCCGCTGAAGCCGTTGCCCCAACCGCATCCGGTGCAACGGGAGCCGAGGCGGCGGCCGGGACCGCGGACGCAGCAGGCGACACGGCAGCCGGTGCCGCGGCCGGGGCTTGTGCCTTGGCGTCGATCACTGCAGGCTTGGGTTCGACGGGCTCGCTTGCCGTGGGCGTGGGAGCATCCCCTGCTGCATCATCGCCCTTCTTCTTCTTGGACGTCTTGGACGTGGTCGCGCGCTTCTTCGCCTCGACGACGTCGACCTTCTCGGCGGTCTCGACGGCCGTACCGCCGGCGGCGCCGGAGAACCACTCACGAATGGTCAGCGACAGGCCAACCGACACCGTCGATGCCGCGCTCGAGACGCCCTCGATCTGCTCACGCTGGCACTTCTCGACGACGTCCTTGCTGGTGACGCCAAGTTCCTTGGCGAGTTGGCTGATCCTGATCTTGCTGCCCTTGGGAGTGCTCAATCGGTGCTCTTTCTGTGGTGGTTCCGGTCAGTCGCTGCTGGTCTGGATGATGCTGCTGGTTCGTGAAGTGTGGAATGAGGCGTTCAACGCCCCAGGATGTCGTCGGCCGCGGCTTCGCTGGCTGCATCGGGCGAGGCAGCCTGGCCGCCGCCAAGGATGCCCTCAACCACGTCGCCGCCCTCGGCAGCCATGCGCTCGGCCTCGGCCTGCTTGGCGGCTTCCTGTTCGGCAGCGACGACCTTGGCACGCTCGGTGCAAGCGTCGACGACCGCCACGGCGAGTTCCTCGCTCATGCCCGCTTCATTGACGAGGATCGCCTCGCCAACCTCTTCCACGTCGAAGACGCTGATGAGGCCCAGGACACCCATACGGTCGAGCATCTCGTCCGTGACGCCCTCGACGCCGCGCACGGTCTCCTCGAGGATCTCGAGGCCGCGCTGGAATTCAGGCGGCGTGAGGATGTCGACGTCCCAGCCGGTGAGGCGCGCCGCGAGGCGAACGTTCTGGCCGCGGCGGCCGATGGCCAGAGACAGCTGGTCGTCGCGCACGATGATCGTGGCGCGGCCGAGCTCGAAGCACAGGCTGACTTCCTCGACCTCGGCGGGCTTGAGCGCGTTGGAGATCAGGATCTGGCTGCTCTCGTTCCAGCGCACGATGTCGATCTTCTCGCCGCCGAGCTCATCGACGATGTTGCGGATGCGGCTGCCGCGCACGCCGACGCACGCGCCCACCGGATCGACCTTGGTGTCGACGCTGGCGACCGCCAGCTTGGTGCGGAAGCCGGGCTCGCGGCTCATGGCCTTGATCTCGATGACGTGCTCGGCGACCTCGGGGACCTCGGCCTCGAACAGCTTGCGGATGAAGTCCGGGTGGCTGCGGCTCAGCACGATCTTCACCTGGCTGATCGAGTCGCGCACGTCGAGGATGAGGCAGCGGACGCGGTCGCCGGGCTGGAACTGCTCGCCGGGGATCTGCTCGCTGCGGGGCATGAAGCCCTCCGCGCGGTCGACCTGCACGATCAGCGCTCCGCCCTCGTAGCGCTGGCCGACCCCGGTGACCAGCTCGCCCTGGCGCCGGCCGAACTCCTCGAGCAGCGAGTTGCGCTCGTCCTCGCGGAACTTCTGGATCATCACCTGCTTGGCGGTCTGCGCCGGGATGCGGCCCAGCTTCGCCAGCGGGATCTCCTCGCGCTCGCCCTCCGGCGTGTTGCGCCACAGCGTGATCTTGCCCGAGAGGCGGTCCACCTCGCAGCCGAACTCCTCGGTGTCGAGCGAGTTGAAGTGCTTGCGCGCCGCGCTGACCATGGCGGCCTCGAGGTCCATGAGCAGGAGCTCACGGTCGATGTTGCGGTCGCGGGCGATGGAGTCGAGGATGCGGAGCGTTTCGGGGTTCATGGGGGGCCTGCCTGGTTGTGGAGTGCGAGGTTGTCTGGATGTCGACGCGTGCGGGACCTGAAAACGACTGCGGGCCACGCGCCGTCCGGCGCATGGCCCGTCTCGGGGTGCGGGGCCGGGAGGCCCCATTCGGACGCCGAGGTCAACCCATGCGGGCAACCTCCGGGCGGACCTGGGTTCCGCGGGACGCGCTTCCGAGGCACGCGCCTTGGGCGCGGCCGACGGACGTACGGGCCATGACGCGTGAGGGCGTCATGGCGCGGTACGGGAAGAGCCGGGACGGACGATCGACGGGGCGATGGTCACGGGCAACTCGTGCGCAAGCGGAACGCCGGATCCGGGACGTCCGGAACCGAGACGGACTCCCCCGAGGAACGAACTTCGGAGGACTGGGAAGTGTAGCAGGAGCCGCCGCAGCCGGAGCACGTCCGGGGCGTGTTACCCTCCCCCCGAACGCCATGAAGAACGCCCCTGCCACCGCCGGAACGGGCCTGCGCCGCGTCCCCGCCGCCCTGATCGCCCTGCTGCTGGCCGTGGTCGGCCTGGCGGCCCCGCACGCCGCCGCCCAGGCCTCGAGCGAGGAGAGCGTCAAGGTGCGCGTGGTGCCGGCCCTGCAGAAGGCGATGCCGGGCGACACGTTCGCGATCGCGGTCGAGTTCGCCATCAAGCCGCGCTGGCACATGTGGACCAGCGAGGCGCAGGCCAAGGCGCTGCCGCCGGGGATGGTGACGTTCGACAGCGCCGTCTTCACCGCGATCGAGGTGCAGGCGACGCCCGCGGCAGCGGTCACGGTGGCCGTGCCGAACATCCAGTGGCCCGCGCCGCACGGCGCGAAGGCCGACGTCGGGGACGGCCCCCAGACCTACGCGGTGTTCGAGGGCCGTGCGGTCGCCTACGTACCGGTCTCGGTGAACGCCGGCAGCGCGGGCGAGGTGCGCTTCACGGTCGCGACGAGGTTCCAGGCGTGCAACGAGAACATCTGCCTCGCCCCCGCGACGGTCGAGCGCGAGGTCACGGTCGCCGTGGGCGCCGTGCACGAGGCCGGGCTGGCGGAGGCGGACGTCGCGCTCTTCAAGGGCTTCGACCAGTCGGTCTTCGGCCGCATCAAGGACAACCCCGGCATGGCCGCCGCGCCGATGCCCGGCACGGCAGCGAAGCCGATCCAGTTCGGCCTCTTCGGCTGGGACTTCACGCTGGACCCCGGTTCGTCGGGCTTCTTCCCGATCCTGCTGGCGCTGGCGTTCCTCGGCGGCATCATCCTGAACTTCACGCCGTGCGTGCTGCCGGTGATCCCGATCAAGATCATCGGCCTCTCCTCGGCCGCCGCGGGCGACCGCCGGCGCACGTTCCTGCTGGGCGCGGCGATGACCGCGGGCGTGATCGGCTTCTGGCTGGTGCTGGGCATCCTGCTCAGCACGGTCACGGGCTTCAAGCAGTCGAACCAGCTGTTCCAGATGCCCGCGTTCACGATCGGCGTCGGCGTGTTCATCGCGCTGATGGCGATCGGCATGGCCGGCTTCTACTCCGTGGGCCTGCCGCAGTGGGTCTACGCGATCGAGCCGAAGCACGAGACGTACCTGGGCAGCGTGATCTTCGGCGTGATGACCGCGGTGCTGAGCACGCCGTGCACCGCGCCGCTGATGGGCGCGGCGGCGGGCTGGGCCGTGACCACCGACGACTGGCGGACGATCGTCACCGTGTTCGGCACGATCGGCGTGGGCATGGGCTCGCCGTACCTGGTCCTGAGCGCCTTCCCGCAGATGGCCAAGCGCGTGCCGAAGAGCGGCCCCGCGAGCGACGTGCTCAAGCAGGTGATGGGCCTGCTGCTGCTGGCGGCGGCGTTCTACTTCATCGGCGCGGGCATCAACGGGCTGCGCGAGGAGCCCACGGGGCTGTACTGGTGGGTCGTCGGCGCGACGGGCACCGCGGCCGGGCTGTGGCTGGCGTGGCGCACGATGAAGCTGGCGCGGTCGACCGGCACCAAGGCGTTCTTCGTGGCGGTCGGCCTGGGCATCGCGGGCATCTCGGCCGCGATCCCGCCGGTCATGACGTACGAGCGGCTGCCGTGGCGCCGCTACACCCCGGACGCGTTCCAGGCGGCGCTGAAGGACGGGAACGTCGTGGTGCTGGACTTCACGGCGGAGTGGTGCCTGAACTGCAAGACGCTCGAGCGCGTGGTGCTGTCGTCCGACGAGGTCGCGCCCGTCCTGAACGAGTCCGGCGTGCGGCTCCTGAAGGTCGACATCACCGGCTCGAACCCCGACGGCACCGCGAAGCTCGCGGAGCTGGGCCGCGCGACGATCCCGCTGATCGCGGTGTTCGCGCCGAACGGCCGCGAGGTGTTCAAGAGCGATGCGTACACGGCGGCGCAGATCGTCGAGGCCGTGCGCCAGGCGCGCGGCCGCTGAGGCGAGATCCGTGCCGTTCCGGCATGGCACCGATTCGATGCGCCGCGGCCCGGGCCGTCACCGCGCGATCGCGTTGAGGCGGTCGACCTCGGCGGCCGGGAGCCGGCGAGCGGGGTCCAGCGCGTAGGTCGCGTCGGCCGCGAGCGCGGCGAGCGC
>CAIYOC010000049.1 GCA_903927725.1 uncultured bacterium
GGCCGCAGGCCGCTGCTCCCGCGTCGCGAAGCTGCGGCGCTCGGCGCAGCCGACCGCTGCGGCGGAGCGAAAGCGGGAGACGGGACTCGGACGGAGCGAAGCGAGGTAGTGGACCGTGCGGCGCGCAGCGCCGAGGCGGCCGCAGGCCGCTGCTCCCGCGTCGCGAAGCTGCGGCGCTCGGCGCAGCCGACCGCTGCGGCGGAGCGAAAGCGGGAGACGGGACTCGAACCCGCGACATGCAGCTTGGGAAGCTGCCGCTCTACCAACTGAGCTACACCCGCAAAGTGCCCGTGGGGACGGGTCGGGATGATAGCGGCGTGGCGCCGTCAGCCCGCGCAAGGGCCCCATGCGGCGAGCAGCACCGCAAGGTCCGCGGCATCCGTCGTGCCGTTGTGGTCAAGGTCCGTGGTGCCTGACGTGGTCCCCCAGGAGCCAAGCAGGATGGCGAGGTCGCCACCATCGACGCTGCCGCTGCGGTCGATGTCCTGCGGACACACGCATGCATCGGGAATCATGTCCGCGTTGGCATCAGCCACGCCACCGGTGAGAATGTCCATCGCATCGGCGATGCCGTTGCCGTTGCAGTCGTCCGATGCCTCGGTGACCGACGAGACATGGCCATCAATGCCGTAGGTGATCTGGAAGGTTGTCGTGCCGTCGCGCAACGAGGTGATGCGGCCCGTACCGTCGCGCGTGAGCTGCACGCTGCGGGCGATGGGCACGGCCGTGGTCGAGCCACGGAAGAAGGTGGTCGTCGAGCCGCTGGCGAAGACATCGGCCATGAAGAGCGCCTGTTCGATGGGCTGACGGCGGCCTGCGGTGAAGCGCGTTCTGCCCAGGCGCATCACGAGATAGCCCTCGCTCACCCATTGGTTGGCCATCGAGGCCACGAACTCCTGCGGGTTGTCCACGAAGAATCCGGTCTGGAACATGCTGCGCAGGTAGTTCATCGGATCGGTCCCCGCATCGACGATGAGCGCGTCGCGCCGTGCATCGAAGGCGGTTGTCGGCGTGATCCAGGTGGAATCGATGGCGTGCATCACTTCGTGGGCTGCGACCGAGGAGAACAGGTCGCAGGGTCGCGCCGTCGAGTCGGTTGGAAATGGGTTCTCCGAGGATGAGCCCACGGCCATGTTGAACACGTTCACTTGGCATCCCGGCCCCGTCAGGTCGAAGGCCGTCTGGCCAGCCGGTAGCCACTGGCTGAAGGTGATGGCCTCGAGCGCAACGCGGCCGGGCGGGATGGCCTGCATCCACGAGAGGATGGCCTGCTGCTGTACGGCGGAGGACCGCTGGTCATCGACAAGGACCGTGCCGTAGTCCCGATAGATCGCCAGCCGCGACCCGGTCCAGTTGGCGAGCGCCGCCACGGCGGTGCGATCAGCGACCGTGTCAGCCGTGAGGTCGGTGAACGTGCGCCAGAGCCGCTCGCGCCCGCGCAGGGCCGTGGGTTGCGCCAGGGGCAGCGCGCCGCCGCGGTTGTACGACGCAGGGAACGACGTTCGGAGCTGGTTGCACGCATCACGAGCCGCCGCCGTCCTGGTGGCGGGCAGTCCCAGTTGGTCGCCCCACGCGATCACCGAATGCGCATTGATGAAGGACGTACGCGCCGCAGCATCTTGTTCGAGCGCCGGGCCGATGCCCGTACCGAACTGGGTGTGCAGCGCGACGAGCGCGTCGCGAGCCAACGCCACGCTTCCGGAGTGGGCGTTGGCGCCCAGCTTGTCGAAGACCTGCTGCTGCCCGGAGGCCCACGTGATGTTCGAGCGCGCCGCGTAGGCGCCGGTACCCGAGAGAAGGCGCGTTCCGGGGTGATCCGACTCCGCTGTCGTCCCCGGGTGGTACGCATTCCACGACCAGCCGAGTGCCGTCACCCAGAGGCCGCCTCCGTTGCTGACCCACTGCATGATGGCGTTGCGCTCGTTGTCGGTGAAGTTGGCCCACGGGTCGAGCACATAGAGCACCGCGACGTTTGCGAGGGAGTTCGAGGTCACCGTGCCGCCGAGGCCGTACGACGCGCGTCCCAAGGATGATGCCAGGCTAGGCAGGACCGATGCGCTGCTCGAGCCATGCCACTCCTGATGACCGGTCGTCCACACCAGAGGTCCCGGCCTGCCGTTGGCAAGCCACGTCGCTGCATTGGCGCGGAAGGTGGCGTTGCTCGCCAGGTTCGATGACCAGTCCCGCGCGGTGAAGATGATGCGACCGGACCCCCACGAGCGCGCTGCAGCGACCAGAGGCGCCGGGCCGCTGAGGGTCCGCTCGCCGCACGGCGTGGAGATCCAGCTCGACGCACCGCCGGCGACGAGGCCGGTCCATGCGGGGTCGTCGGCGATGATCGGGCTGTGCCCGCCATCCTGCGCGAGCGAGGTCACGCCAGTCACGACTGGGTGCTGGGCGCGGGCAACCACGACTGGTCCGAAGAGGAAAAGCGCGATGATCAGCGTTCGCATGGGTGATGGCTCCGGGCCGCAGATCACTCTACCCCGGCTCGCATGCAAGCCCAGGCCGATCAGAGGAAGATGCCGGCGATCGTCGCCGTGCTCCAGCAGGCCAAGGCGCCCGCGGTCATGGCACGAAGTCCAAGCGATGCGGCATCGGCCCGGCGACCGGGCGCCATCGCGCTCAGGCCACCGATCTGGATCGCGATCGACGGCAGGTTCGCGAAGCCGCAGAGCGCATACGCCGCCATCTGCGCCGAGCGAGGACTGATCGAGCCGGCCTTGATCGCCGACGCGAGGTCGAGATACGCCACGAACTCCGTCGCGATCAGCTGCGTGCCCATGAGCGCAGCCACGGTGCCCACATCGCCCCGTTCGAATCCCATGCACCAGGCGATGGGCGTGAAGGCCACGCCGAGGATGTTCTGGAAGGTCAGCACGGGGATGCCGTGTTCGAGCCGGAACGCTTCGATGCTTGGCAGCATCGAGAGCCCTGCGAGCGGCCAGTTGAGGAGCGCGATCAGCGAAACGAAGGCAACGAGCATCGCGGCGACGTTGAGCGCGAGCTTGAGGCCGTCCGTGGCGCCCTCGGCGGCGGCATCCATGACGTTGGCCGTCGTGCGTGGCAGGGTGGATGTGGCTGCCAGTGACTCGGGAGGCACTGTCTCGCGCTCAGGCACCATGATCTTGGCGAACACGATGGCAGCTGGGGCACTCATCAGGCTTGCGGTGAGCAGGTGCTTGGCCATCGTGATGCGGCCTGCCTCGCTGTCGCCGCCGAGCATCGAGACATAGGCCCCGAGCACGCTCCCGGCGATCGTCGCGAAGCCTGCCGCCATGACCGTCATCAGCTGCGAGCGCGTGAGCGATGGGATGAAGGGGCGGATCATCAGCGGGGCCTCGGTCTGGCCGACGAAGATGTTCGCGGCGGTGCAGAGCGCCTCGACGCCGCTGACCTGCATGGCACGGCGCAGGCCCCAGGCACAGACCGCCACCACGCGCTGCATGATGCCGAGGTGGTAGAGCACGCTCATGAGGCTGGCGAAGAAGATGATGATCGGCAGGACTCGGACGATGAAGATGAATCCCCACGCCCCATCAGGGTCGCTGACGTTGCCGAAGATGAACCTGGTGCCTTCGTCGGCGAAGCCGATGATGCGGGCCACGCCGGCAGCCACGAGGTCAGCGGCGGCCACGGCCGGGGGGAAGCGCAGGAACAGGAACGCGATCAGCGCCTGCAGTACAAGCCCGACCCCGACCAGTCGCCACGGGATGAGCCGGCGCGATTCCGAGAGCGCCACGACGATCGAGACGAGGACGAGGAGGCCGAGCAGCGCGTGTGGGATGTGCATGGGGGTGCGCTGGATCAGCCGGTGGCGATGGCGTCGACGACATGGCGCGGGTCGTGTTCGGCAGCCAACTCGACTGCCGCGTGATGTGCGGCCTTGCTGATGTCATTCCACCGAATCACAGCCTGCTGAATCGATGTTCGCAGGCTCTCGACATCCCAGGCCTTCATGCACACCCCACAACCGAATCGCTCGATGAGGCGGGCCTGCCATGTGCCTGACGTGGCGATGATCGGCGCCCCATGAAGCAAGGCATCGAGTGCGATGCCGCTCACGTTGTCCCGGAAGTGCACTGGGTCGTACGGGGTGAGGACCAGCGCGCCTTCGAATCGCCTTGCGTATTCGTCGCGGTTCGGTGCACTGGCATCAAGTTGCAGGCCTTGCCACCCACAGCGCTCCAGTTGCTCGAGCGGGGCATGCTCGGCCGCGCCGTGACGGCCTGCTCGCTTGCCGGTTGACTGAACCAGCATCGGGGTCTCCGGTCGCTCAGAGGCGTAGCGATCCGCAAGATCGGCGATCAGGTGGATGCCCTTGTTGCGCCGTGCGGCACCGGCCACAAGCAGGCGCGTGGGTTCCGGCAGGAGCTCCGGGAGCGACTTGGGTGCTCGTGCCGGATAGGCCACTTGCCTGACGTTTCGCCAGCCTGCGGCACGAAGGAAGGACGCGGTGGTCGATGTCGGCGCGAGTGCCGTGGCCTGTCGACGCACGGCACGCGCCAGCGCCATGGCCAGGCGTTGGTGCGCCGCGTCCTCGCTCCAGTGGAAGAAGAGATTCATGCGCGATGGATCGTGGCGAAGGCACCGATGCAGGGCTTCGAGCTCCAGGGCATGTCGTGCCTTGGCCGTGAGGACCAGTGTGGGTGCGCTTCGATCGGCTGACAAGCTCCGGAGCACCGCGAATTCCGAGCGCCCGCCACAGGTGGGCAACGCGGCGATGCGCTCATGACCAAGGAGCTCCAGGCGATCGATGCCTGGGCCGCCATGCACCTCGAGTCGATCGAATCGAGGCGCGCAGCGCTCGGCCACGGCACGGGCGAACTCGGCGTAATGCCCGGCATTGCCGGCCAGGTTCGGTTCAAGGATGCGCAGCGTTCCGCTCATCCCCAGTGCTGCGCCACCCATGGGGTGGGGTGGACGTGGCGCGTGAACTTCGTGGTCACGCCGTCCATCGCCTCGCGTGGCGTCGGATGGCCGTGGAACACCACGATCTTCGCACCTTGCGGGATGGATGGCTTGACCCAGCGGTTCATGGGGAACTTGGCCATGCAGCGGTACTTGAACGACACGCACCACTCGGCCGGCCAGTAGCCCAGCTTGCCAGCGTTGTGCAGCTCGCGGGAGATGTACTCCTGCTCGTTGCGCACCTCGCGGCGGACCTGCGCGGCCTCGCGCTGGAATCTGTCCAGCAGTTCCGGATGCGCACCTGCCTCGAAGCGGTAGACCGAAGAATTTCCCGTCGGTCGCCACGGACGGACCCAGTCCTTGATGATCAGGAACTCACCGGGATGATCGAACAGGCAATCGATCGAGTCGACGATCACGATGTCGAGGTCGAGGAACAGCGTTGGTCCAACAAGGTCGAAGAGCGGGCGCCTGAACGTCGAGATCTTGCGCCAGCCGCGCTCGGGTCCACCTGGATCGTCGAAATCCGGCAGTGGCCGGGCCTCGATCCCGGCCGACATGCCTTGCGCGTCATCGGTCATGCAGATGAAGCGGTGGGGGCGCTTGAGGTGCCTCGACACCATCGCGTGAAGACGGTTCGGGTACTCCGGCCCGAACTTCGTGCCCCATCTCATGCAGATCACGTTGACCATGGGAGGAGGATATCGAGTGAGCGAGGCGGCCACGAGTGGACACCATGCCCCGGATCGCCTCACTACGATCCCTCGATGCCTTCGCGCAAGCCCATCGTCCCTGCTGGATTCGACCCCGATGCCGCTGCGACCGGCGATGGCCTCTTCGGACTGGACACGCGGCCTGAGGATGCGCGGCTTGTGGTGATCCCGGTTCCCTTTGATGCCACGACGAGCTACCGCGCCGGCACGGCACGCGGGCCGGAGCACGTGCTCGAGGCGAGCAAGCAGGTGGATCTCGAAGACATCCAGTACGGCCCCATTTGGCAGGGGGGCATCGCGATGCTGCCGATCCCCAAGCCGATCGCGTCGCTTTCCCAGCGCGCGCGCACGGCGGCCGAGCCGATCATCCGCGCGGGCGGGGCGGCGCCCGGCAACCGCTCGCACCAGAAGGCCATCGCCGCCGTCAATGCAGCCAGCGAGCGTGTGCATGGCTACGTGGCGTCCGAGTCAGAGCGCATCCTCGACCGTGGATCGATTCCCGCCGTGCTCGGTGGTGACCACGCGAGCCCGTTCGGCCTCATCGCCGAGCTCTCGCTGCGTCACCCGGGCATGGGCATCCTGCAGATCGATGCCCACGCCGACCTGCGCGATTCGTTCGAGGGCTTCGCGTGGAGCCACGCGAGCATCTTCCACAATGTCATGACCCGCCTGCCGGGCGTGAAGCGGCTGGTGCAGGTCGGCATTCGCGACGTCGGCTCGCGTGAAGTCGAGTTCATCGAGCGGTCCAAGGGTCGCGTGACGACATTCTTCGACCAGCACTTGCGTGACCGCCAGTTCGGAGGCGCGACGTGGACCAAGGTCTGCAAGGACATCATCGCCGCGCTTCCCCGCGAGGTGTACGTCTCGTTCGACATTGACGGCCTGACCGCGGATCTCTGCCCTCGAACCGGTACGCCCGTTCCCGGTGGCCTCTCGTTCCCCGAAGTCTGCCACCTGCTCGAGCTGCTTGCCGCGAGCGGACGCCGTGTGATCGGATTCGATCTCTGCGAGGTCGCGCCCGGCGCGTCGGATGATGAGTGGAACGGCTGCGTGGGTGCGCGTGTCCTCTACAAGCTGGCAGGGTGCGCGCTCCGCAGCCAGAAGGCGATCTGATCAGCCTGGCGCCTGTGCCCGGGTGAAACGGCCCGGCCCACTGTTGCCGCACTACGATCGGAGCATGCATCTGCGGCTCATCGGCGTCGGCATCCGTTCGATCTGCTGTGGTGCGCTGCTGGCCATGCTGTGCACGGTGCAGGCGGCTGCATCGTTCCTCGCGGAACCCATCATGCAGTCCGAGACGGTTGTTCCGACCACGCCTCCGCAGCCCGACACGCAAGAACTCACGCGCCGCGCCATCGATGCGGCCCAGCGTGCGCTCGGTGCGATCCGCACCCGCACGGGGCCATCATGGACCGGGCCCCTTCAAGCTGCTCCGAATCCCTGGCCGGGGCTGTTCGAACAGTCGCGCGGCTCGATTGCCTTGGTCAATCGGCTGCTCGCCCTCGAGGCATCGGCCAAGCGATCGTCGGCCGACCCGTTGACCCGTGTCCGCCGACCGATGTCGTTCGACCAGATCGACCCGACGCAACTCGATCGTGATGCACTGAAGCTCCAGCGCAATCGCGACCTCTACGCACTCGCCCGCGCCGACGTGAACCAGGCGGCCTACCTCCGGCAGTACGGGGTGGAGCTCTCGGTCGTGGTGGCGTGGCGCAAGGACCCGGCGCTGCTTGCCCGCGCACTCGCGCTGCTCGAGGCCTTCCTGGAGCATCGACCCCTGCAGCGCCCGGGTTCCACGCTGTCGTCCGACGACATGACCATGCCCGCCGGCGGTGACGGCGTGTGGCTCGCGACCGCGTGGGGCATGAGCGGCATCGTCGAGATGCTCGACCTTCTCGGGGATCAGGTCCCTGCGCAGCTGCGTGCAAGGCTGGACCTGCTCCTGCGCGAGGAAGTCATGCGCATCTGCGAGGACTGGGCGGATCGACGTCCATGGTTCGTCCGCGTGCACACGCCGGTGAGCAACCAATGGCTCGAGCCATCGCTGGCCCTGGTGCAGGCTTGCCTGCACCTCAAGGATCCCCGGCTCGCACCCTGCTACGACCTCGGTGTCGAGAACATCGCCCAGACCTTGGCGGCACTCGGATCCGACGGTGCATTCCTCGAGGGATTCAGCTACGCCAACCAATCGGCCGGCCCGCTCTTCGATGGCGTCCGCGCCGTTCGCGCCAACGGCGATCGTCGGCTCGATGGCTTTGCGTACCTGGATCACGCGTGGGAGTGGTTCGCGCACATGAACCTCGGCGCCGGCGTGCTGGTGCATACCTACGACAGCCGCATGATGAACCGACCCGACTGGGCGCGCACGTCGCCGACGCCATCCGAGGCGAGCGTCTACCTGTCGAGTGCCGCACCAGGTGGGCTGGCGGCTGCGCGTTTCCTCCTTCCGGATGCCGATGCCTCGGTCACGGGCGTCCGCTACGCCTTCGCGCTGGCCGGGGCTCGTGGACCGAGCGCGATGCCGCTGCCGACGTACGCCAGTTTCCCCAGCCAGGGACAAGTGGTCTGGAGATCCGCATGGGAAGCACCGGCCACATCGGCACCCAAGGCGCTTGCCGTCATGGTGCGCTCGGGCACGGCCGGCGAAAATCACGTGCAGCGGGACAATGGCCAGATCACGGTGATGAACGGCCGTCGCTTCGTGTTGATGGAAGCGGGGACGCCGGACTACGGCGCGCCGGGCTACGAGGATCGCTACGCGGGTGCCGCTGGACACAGCGTCATGCAGGTCAGCCCGGTGCTGCCGGCCAGCCAGCCGAGGCCATGCACGATGACGGTGCGTTCGCTCGACGAGTCGGGCGGCTCGATCACGATGGACCTCGCCAGCGCATCGCGGCTGGCCCGTTCATCGACGCGTGGCGTGGCGTGGAACGCGCAGGGTCGCCTCGTGATCGAGGATGCCGTCACGTTTGGGGCGCCGATCGAAGCGGGTATCGAGGTCTACCGGTTCCATGTTGGCTCGACCGATCCCGTGATGATCAGCGGCAGCGGGCGATCATGGGACGTCCGGTGGCGCGGCGCCACTATGGCGTTGCGCGCGGACCGTCCCGTGCGGGTGGCGCAGCAATCCTGGCCCGATGCGATCCGCGCGCCCTTCCGTCATCAGGTCGTCACGATCTCGGTCGTGGGCCAGTCGGATGGGCTGAAGCTGGACACCACGGTGCAGGTGGATCGCACGGTCACGGATTGATTCGCCCTCCTTCCGGCGTCGTCTCAAGCCGGCGCGCTGGCTTCGTCGAGGATCGTGACGATCCACGCCAGAAACAGCA
>CAIYOC010000050.1 GCA_903927725.1 uncultured bacterium
CGTGGCGATCATGAGCATCCGCACCGCACCGGTACCTCGCGTGCCCGAGGAGGAACAGGTGCAGGTCGAGGAGCTGCGCGATGGTTTCTTCCGCGTGCGCTGCCAGCACGGCTTCAACCAGTCGGTGGACGTGCCTCGCCTGACCAAGCTCGCTGCGCAGCAGGGACTCGAGTCCCGCGAAGGCTCCACCACCTACTACCTCGGCCGCACGATCCTGACCCCGCGTGGCCACAGCGAGCTGGCGGGCTGGCAGAAGCGGCTCTTCTGCACCATGTCGCAGGCGGGCGCGAACAACCCGCTGCACTTCTCGATCCCGCCCGGCCGCATGGTCGAGCTCGGCATCCAGATCGACCTCTGAGCGCACCTACACTGCGCCGCCCATGATCGCCCCCGACGACGTCACCACACAGGCAGCCGCCGCTCCGCTGCAGGTTCCGCTTTGGGTCTGGGGCGCATTCATCGTGGGCGTGACGCTCGCGATCATCGCTGACCTCAAGCTGGTGCACCGCACCGCGCACGAGATCGCCATGCGCGAGGCCCTGCGCATGGTGGCGTTCTGGGTGGCACTGGGCATGCTGGTCGGCGCGGGCATCTGGGCCACGCTCGGCGCCGATGCCGGCGCGCAGTACCTGGCGGGTTACCTCGTCGAGCAGTCGCTGTCGATCGACAACGTGTTCGTCTTCGCACTGATCTTCGACCGCTTCAAGGTCTCGCGCGAGAGCCAGCCCCGCGTGCTCTTCTGGGGGATCCTGGGCGCGGTGCTCATGCGCGGCGCCTGCATCGCGGGTGGGCTCGCACTGCTCAAGCTCTTCACCTGGACGATGTACGTCTTCGGCGCGATCCTCCTGCTCACGAGCGTGAAGATGCTCCGCAGCGGCGACGACGAGCCGGATGTGGATCCATCGCGCAGCCGCGCGCTGAGGGTCATGCGCCGCATCATCCCGATCAGCGAGTCCTACGACGGGGAGCGCTTCTTCACTCGCCAGGCTGGGCGTCTCATGGCGACGCCGCTCCTGGCCGTGCTGCTCATCGTCGAGGTCAGCGACCTCGTCTTCGCGGTCGACTCGATTCCCGCGGTGTTCGGCATCACGCAGGATCCGTTCCTGGTGTTCAGCTCGAACATCATGGCGATCATCGGCCTGCGTGCGCTGTACTTCGCGGTCGCGAGCCTGCTCGGTGCGTTCCGGTTCCTCAAGACTGGCCTCGCGATCCTGATCGCCGTGATCGGCGTGAAGCTGATCCTGCAGCCGATGGGCTACCACGCTCCACCGCTCGTCACCCTGTCGGTCATCGCCGCGATCCTCGGCGGCTCGATCGGCCTGAGCCTGCTCTTTCCCGGACGTGCTGCCGCCGGGACCGACGTGGAATCGAAGAACGAACCGACGCAGGATTGATCCGGCGCCGGGTCTCGCTAGACTCCGGAAATGCCCGTCTCACGCCGCACGATCGTGGCTGTCGCCACCGGTATCGCCGTCACCACGGCGGCCACGGTGACCATCATCGCCATCAGTGGCCGCCAGACACCAGCCCAGATGCTGGCGGATGGCCAGGCTTACCTGACCGGCGATGGCGTGGACCGGAATGTGACCAAGGCCCTGGCCCTTCTCGAGAAAGCCGCGCTCTCCGAGGACCGTGCCAACGCGCGCGAGGCGGCACTTGAACTGGTGAGCCACTTCGAAGACCTCAGCAGCGATGCAAGCAGCCAGGCCAGCGCACAGCGATGGCGCATGCGTGCGGCCGAGTGCGGCCACCGCGAGTCGGCCGAGGTGCTGCTGGTCGAACTGCTGGGCCAGGTTCCCCTGCCGGAGCAGACCGAGCGGGTGGCCCGCGCCGGCGCCAAGGCCGGCAGCCCGTACTGCATGCTCGTGCTCGGCGACCTCCTGGCCCAGGGGCGCGGCACCGTGAAGCAGGATCTTCCGGGTGCGCGCGAGTGGTACCGCAAGGCAGACGATGCCGGCGAACCGCGTGGGAATTCGCGGCTGGCACTCATGCTGCTCGAGGATCCCACGCAGCAGGCCGATTGCCTGCAGCGGCTCATTCGCGCTGGGAAGGCCGGCGATGCGGAGTGTGCGCACCACGCGGCCCTGCGTCTCCTGGGCGACCATGGCGTCGAACCTGATGTGGCGGCGGCCGTGGAACTGTTCGAGCAAGCCATCGCAGCGGGCTACGCCAAGTCGTGTTTCGAGTTGGCGCGCCTGCTTGAGGACGGCGTTCGCGTGCCGCAGGATCTGGCCAAGGCCCGTGCGTTGCAGCAGGTTGCCGCCGGCGAGGACCCCCGTGCGTGCTTCGCGTACGCGCAGATGTGCGAGCTCGGCATCGGCGGGCCGATCGATGTGCACACGGCCATGGCGCACTACGCGCGCGCTGCGCAATCCGGGCTGTTCGGTGCCCACCTCCGCATGGGCGTGCTCTGCCAGGAAGGCCGGCCGGGCTTCGAGCCCAATCCGGCCGAAGCCGAGAAGCACCTGCGAGCGGCGGCGGATGCTGGTGATTCGACCGCGCAGTGGCGACTGTCGCGCGTCCTGGTCGAGACTGGCCGCGGCGGCGAGGATGCCGCCGAACTCTCGGCCAAGGCAGCCAAGGCCTCGGTTCCGGGTGCCCTCTACGACCAGTACTGGTTCTTGCTCAAGGGCAGTGCCAACCAGCCGGCCAACCGCATTGCCGCGATCGAGTCGCTCGATGCCGCCGTCGACGCGAACTTCCCCGAGGCGCTCTACCGCCGCGGCGTGCTGCTCTCCGACGGCGGCCAGGGCGTGATCGGCAACATCAAGGATGCGGCCGACGCGTTCAACAAGGCCGTCGAACTGGATGTGCCCATGGGGGCGCTCCAGCTTGGCGCGCTCTACCAGCTTGGCTTGGACGCCCCGCCCGACAACACGCTAGCCGCTGCGCAGTACCGCTTTGCCGCCGAGCGCGGCATCACCGAAGCGCAGTTCCGCCTGGGGCTGATGTACGAATTCGGCAACGGCCTGCCTGCCGACGAGCGCGAGGCGTACCGCTGGTACCACCTGGCTTCGGCCGAGGGTGACGGCCGGGCGATCGGGCGTCGTGCATACCTGCGCACCAAGCTCCTGCAGCAGGACTGGCAGGCGCTTGAGGACACCGCCCCGGCGCTGCTCCTGGTCGAGCCAGCCAAGGCCAAGTTCTATCGCGAGCAGACATGGTCGCCGCTTGATCGCCGCGGTGGCCGCGGCGCGCCCGCCAAGGGCGAGGGCTTTGCCGGTCGCGACATCTCGATCCCATCGGATCGCCCCACAGGCGGTGGCAAGAGTCGCTCTGGCGGCCAGCGCCCCAAGGGCAGCCGAGGCAACTGAACCTCGCTGCTCGGGCGGTTGCCAGTGGGCCGGACGACCGCCCACTGGCTGGCGCGATCTGGTGCTTCGATGCCGTGCCGAACCGGTCCTTGTTTGATGTTCTGTCTAAGAACTACAACAAGCAACTAAGCCGGCCAAATCGACTCATGAAACACAGCGAGCCAGCCCGAAGGCTGGCTCGCTGGAGTGTGTTGGGTTGGTTGGGCTGAATCAC
>CAIYOC010000051.1 GCA_903927725.1 uncultured bacterium
AGGTGGTCGCCCGCGAAACACTCCGCGCGGTAGTCGAGTTCATGTCGGGCCACGAACCACATGCGGCCCGCGTCAAGCATCGCCGGTCGTCCATGCCCGAGTTCCTGGGCGTGCAGCGCAGCCAGTTCATCGATCCACCGCACGTACTCCACATTGTTCACGTGAGCGACGCCCGAACTCAGTCGCACGCCACCGACCGTGGCGTGAGCCGTGCACGCACCCGCGGGCAGCGCGAGTCGGCTCGGGCGCGGCAGCGCTGGGTCATGGATCCACTCCATCAGCCGTTCGATCCTTCGGGATCAAGGCTTCGCAGGTACCGCCACGAATAGATGCCGGTGTCGTGGCCATCGTTGAAGCGGATGCGCAGCGCGTAGTTGCCCACGAGCTCGATCGACTCCGCACGGATCGGTGCATCGAAGGTTCTCGATGGCAGCACGGTGAGCGGGTTGGACGCCATCTCTTCGCGCAATTGGCGTTGGTCGGCGCTTGGCGACATGCGTCGCAGGAGGGCGATCGGCAACCTGCTCGCGTGGCCGTCGTCCCAGGTGATCGAGAGCGCCTCGTCGCGGATCAGGTCCAGGTGAACGGGTCGAGGATCCATCGCCGTCATGGCACGGATGCCTGATCCATCGCGCCTGCCTGCTCGGCCACCAGGGCCGCGCAGCGGCGGCGCAGGTCGTTAGCCGGCGAGGTGCCGGCCGGCCACAGGCCCTTGTCTTTCCACTCGCCCTTGAGCCAGCCAGCGCGCAGCGTGGCGAGGTTCGCGGGATCCCACAACGCCATGTTGGTGCCGTCGGGGCCGGGCAGGAGGGGCATGGCATCGAAGGCGGTCAGCATGGCCTTGAGTTCGGGATCGGCGACATCTTCTGCACGAACCAGCTCGGCGTGCTCACCGGACTTGGGCTTGGGGTACGCCGGGTGCTCCATGATCTGGCGCCACATCGCGCGAAGGGACTTGTGGTGATCGATGCACAGGCCGCTGAAGAGCGGCGCGATGAAGCTGCGCATGTTCGAATCCTTCGAGAGCGGCGCGGCCACTGCGAAGGGATCGATGCCGTCGATCGTCTCGGTCACGAACCGGCCGATGAAGCGGCGCGTGGCCGGCAGGCGCCGAAGCTCGTACTGCTCCGGACCTTCGATGCGACCAGAGTAGCCACGGGGCAGCTGCCAGAGTGCTTGCGCCTCGTCGCTGATGCAGAACTCGATGAAGCGGCGTGAGAGTTCGGGGTTCGGCGCCCCGCGCAGCATGGCGACGGGGTCGGCATCGATCGCGGTCTCGCCGACCGGATCGACGAAGGCCAGGCGACCATCGGGCTCCTTGCCGGCGAGGCGAGCGTCGTCGATCAGCGCCTGGGCCTCGAAGCGACCGTAGAAGTCGATGCAGACGCCCACGGCGGCTTCGCCATCGGCCACATCGACCGGGATGCGGCTGCTCGACGCGGCGATGGTGCGGGCGTTGGCCGCCGCGCGTCGCAGGATCCGCCAGCCATCCTGCCAGCCGCATCGACGCAGGATCGTTTCGAACGCCGTGGCCACCGAACCCGACTGTGCGGGATTGACCATCGCGACCCAGCCGGCCAGGCGCGGATCGGCCAGGTCCTGCCATCGAGCAGGAGCCGGTATGCCGAGCGGCTCGAGCAGCCGCCCGTTGTAGACCATGCCGAAGCTCGACAGCGCAGCGCCGTACCAGGCGCCATCCGGCGCATAGAGCCGGTTGCCGGCGATGTCGTTGTCGCCGTAGGCCATGTTGAGGAAGCCCTCGGGAAGCACCACGGGCTCCAGCACCGTCGCAGAGCGCTGCTCGCCGTCGACCGTCACGCTGACCGGCTTGGACAGCAGGTCGAACTCGTAACTGCCACCGCCGAAGAGCAGGTCGGCATCGCCACCCACGGGCTTGCCGGAGAGCAGGTCGCTCTCGACACTCGCAACGAGCATGCGGCGGATCTCGCTGGTGCCGCCGGGCGTGCTCCACACGACGGCAGCCGGCGTTCCATGCACGCGTTCGTGCCAGCGCGCGAACGCTCGGCCGAACTCGTGGCGGATCTGCTCGTTGTGCGGCGTGATGACCACGATGCTCGGCACGCCCTTGGCCACGCCGGGCGCACTGCGTCGCAGCGCCAAGGGCAGCGAGACCAGCACCACGATGAAGACGCCGATCAGGAGCCGTGGGAGATTCATGCGCGAAGCCCTTCCGACAGTTCGCGGTGGGTGGCCTCGGCGGCGCGACGGATCGAACCCGCCCAGTCGGCATCGTCGGTCGCAAACGGATAGATGATGCTGCGGCTGGCGGTGATGATGGCGCCGCGACCGTCAGCGTTGAAGCAGGGCTTGATGTCGGCGATGCCGCCGCCCTGCGCGCCATACCCGGGCACCAGGAACAGCGTGTGGGGCATGCGGCCGCGAAGACGCGCGGCATCGGCAGGCTTGGTGGCGCCAACGACCGCACCCAGCGAGCTATAGCCGGAGCCGCCGATCGTGGCCTTGCCCGCATCGGCGACGAGGTCAGCCACGGCTTCGGCCACCGAGCGGCCATCACCAAGCCGAAGTGACTGCAGGGCATCGCCGCCGGGGTTGCTGGTACGCACCAGCGCAAAGGCGCCGTGCTCATGCTTGACGAAAGGGGCCAGGCCATCTGCACCGAGGTAGGCGTTGACCGTGACCCAATCGGCGTGGGCTGCCTCGAAGGCTGCAGCGGCATAGTGTTCCGCGCTGATGCCGATGTCGCCGCGCTTGGCATCGAGGATCACCTCGTACCCATGCTCGCGCGCCGACTCGAGCGTGGCGGCGAGTGCCTTCATGCCGTCGACACCGTACCGCTCGTAGCAGGCGCTCTGGATCTTCACGACGGGTGCCACGCGCGCGCAAGCTGCGAGCACCGCGAGCGAGAAGGATTCGATCGCCGTGGCGGGTTTGGTCGCGCCCACGGTCTGGAGCGCCGCAGGCAACTTGCCCACGACCGGGTCGAGTCCCACGCACAACGGTGCGCCGCAACGTTGGACCGCAGAGAGCAGTCGATCGGCCACATGCATCATGTGGAAGAGTGTACGGAGCCCCGGCACGCCCGGGCGGTTGCGCCCTACGCTTGGCGCATGGCCACGGCTGCGATCCTCTCCGTTGGTGACGAGCTCTCGCTCGGCCAGTCGCTCGATACGCACGCGCAGTGGCTCTCGCAGCGGCTGGTGGAGCTTGGCGTGGTCCCCATCCTGCACGCGACCGTGGGCGACGATGAGCAGGGGCTCGTCGACGCACTCGCGGGTGCCATGCCGCGCGCCGACGTGATCGTGATCACGGGCGGGCTTGGTCCGACCGCGGATGACCTCACGCGCGAGGCGCTGGCAGCACTTGCCGGGCCCGGACTCGTGCATGATCCCGATGCCGAGGTGGCGCTGCGCGCGCGGTTCGAGGCCCGCGGGCGTCGCCTGCCCGAGAGCAACCTGAAGCAGGCGCTGCGTCCACCGTGGATGCGCATGATCCCGAATCCGCTCGGGACCGCACCGGGACTCCTAGGCACGCTCGATGGGGTGCTTGTGGCCAGCCTGCCGGGACCGCCTGACGAGATGCACCCGATGTGGCGCGATCACGTTGCGGCTGCGGTGCGGGCGCATGTCGGCCAGGCGCCCGTTCGGTGCGAGACGGTGCTCGCGTGCGGCCTGCCGGAGAGCGTTGCTGCCGAGCGACTCGGAGCACTCATGGATCGAGCACGCAATCCCATGGTGGGGATCACCGTGAGCGGCACCACGCTTGCGGCACGCATCCGCGCCACTGGCGATGCCTGCACCGATGGGTCGGTCGAAGCCACGATTGCAGCGGTCGAGGCGGCCTGGGGGCCGCTCTGCTTCGGCCGCGATGTCGACACGCTCGCTGGTTCGATCGGTGCGTTGCTGGTGGCGCAGCGCGCCTGGGTCGCCACGTGCGAGAGCTGCACGGGTGGCGGCGTGGCACGGGCGCTCACCGCCGTGTCGGGGTCGAGCGCATGGTTCGGCTCCGGCTGGATCACGTACGCCAACGAGGCCAAGGTGCGGCTGGGGGTCGATCCGTCACTCATCGAGCGTCACGGCGCGGTGTCGCCGGAGGTTGCCGAGGCGATGGCGCGTTCGGCGGCGCGCGCGGCGGGTGCGCGGTTCGGCGTCGCGACCACCGGCGTGGCTGGGCCGACCGGTGGCAGCGATGCCAAGCCCGTCGGCACGGTTTGGATCCAGGTGCACGATGAGACGGTGGCGTTGCGGCCTCGACGCTTCCTCATCACCGGCGATCGCACCATGGTCCGCGACCGCGCCACGGCTCTAGCTCAGGTCATGCTGCGACTGGCCATCCTCGGCCGCGACGAGCGCAGGCTGCTCTGGGAGGTCGAATGACGGCGACCATCGCCTGCATCGCGCTCGGCAGCAACCTGGACCTGCCTGAAGGAGACAGCTCGTGGATCCTGGCTGAGGCCGTGCGGCGACTTCACGCGGCACCCGGGGTGCGCGTGGTTGGCGCCAGCTCGATCCATCGCACCGCACCCGTCGGCGGACCGGATGGTCAGCGCGACTACCTCAACGCCGTGATCGCGGTTCAGACCACGCACACGCCGCGAACGCTGCTGGAGCTCATGCTCTCCATCGAGGCCGGTCTGGGTCGGGTCCGTGAGCCATCGGTCCGCAACGGCCCCCGCACCCTCGATCTGGACCTGGCGCTGTTCGGGGAGGCGGTCATCGACGAGCCTGGGCTTCACGTGCCGCACCCGCGGATCGAGGAGCGGTCCTTCGTGCTTCGACCGCTGCTCGAGGTGCACCCCGGCGCCATCAACCCGCGCACGGGAAGGGCGTTAGCATCCGCGCTCCGATCATGTTCGCCCGAGGCAGTGTCGGTGTGCGGCAACCTTGGCGTTCCCCCTTGAGCGGCCGCGCGCCGCGATGGAGCCTCAGATGATGTTGACCACTGCCCGTGCAGCTGCCACGGTCCTTGCCCTTGGCCTGGCCATGCCGTGCCTCGCGCAGGACGGCGCACCCGATCCCAACGCCCCGATGGCCGATCCGCTCGGCGCGCTTGCCGGACAGATGCCCGCTGCCAACGCCGCAGGCTTCAAGGACGGCGAGAAGGATGCTGCCTCCGTCGCCAAGGGGCAGGCGGCCTTCGACGCCATGGTGAAGGCGTTCCGCGACGCTCCCTGGATGACCGACACCTTCTCGTACACCGTCAAGACGCCGATGGGCGAGCAGAAGGACTCGTTCGATGTCGTGGTCGGGCCGGAAGGCTCGATGCAGATCAAGAACGAGCAGATGGAGTTCTACGCCGTTGATGGCAAGCTCAACATGATCGTGCCGACCAACGAGAAGAAGTACCTCTCGCTGCCGATCGACGGCTCGGTGGCGAAGACCCTCTCGGGCATGGGCATGGAGCTCCCGATGCCCCACGTCAAGCTGCGCGATGCGTCGGTGCCCTCGATGAGCGCCATGAAGCTCATGGTGCTCCAGGAGCCGAAGATCGCTGGCTTCCGTTCGGGTGCGGCCGGCAACGAGATCCTGCTCACCGATGAGCGCGGCGACGTGCTGCTGGTGACCGATGCCAAGACCAACCTGCCTTCGTCGATGAAGCTTGTGTTCTCGCCCGAAGGCGCGCCCCCCGGCTTCACGGTCGGCATCGACTTCGCCATGGCTCCGAAGGTCGTGGAGAAGGGAACCGTCGCCTTCAGCGCGGGTGCGCGCAAGGCCGTGTCGAGCATGGGTGAGCTCGAGACCATGGTCGGCACCGGCGATGCGGCCCCGGCCTTCTCGCTCAAGGACCTCGAGGGCAAGTCGGTCGAGCTCGCGTCCTTCAAGGGTCGCGTGGTCGTGATCGACTTCTGGGCGACCTGGTGCGGTCCGTGCCGCAAGGGCCTGCCGCTGATCGACAAGGTCGCCAAGTGGGCGGCCGAGAAGAAGCTTCCGGTGACGGTGCTTGGCATCAACACCTGGGAAGAACAGGGCCCCGATGACGCCGAGGAGGCTGTTCTCGCCAAGGCCAAGGACTTCTGGACCAAGCAGGCCTTCACGTTCCCCTCGCTGCGCGACATGGGCGGCGCGTACATCAAGCAGTACGGCTTCAACGGCATCCCGGCGACTGTGGTGATCGGCCCCGATGGCACGATCGCGCAGATCCACTCGGGCTTCGCCCCGACGCTCGATGCCGACCTGCAGAAGGAGATCGAGGCGCTGCTCGCCAAGAAGTGAGCGCATCGATCGCACGGCCCAAGCGGGCGGTCTAGACTCCGGTCTGGGCCGCCCGCTGTCGTTGGAGGAACACCATGCTTGCCGCCGTTGCTGCGTCACTCGTTGCCGTGATCGCCCCGCCTGCGATGAACGCCGATGGCTGGGAAGCGTCGGCTCGTGACCCTGAATCGATCGCTGCGGCCGCTAAGGCCATCGAGCGTGCCGAGTCGGCGTGCCGCGATCTCGCTGACGCCGTCATCACCGAGACCACAGCCGCTCGCGAAGGCAGCGACACGGTCCGCTGGGAATCCCGCGCGGCCGCACGCGCATGGTCCTTCCGGGGTGAGCGCGGCATCGAGGTCGTCGGCCTTGATGACAGCGCGTTCGTCACGGTCGATGCGCTCCCCGGGCAGATGGCGCTCGTCGAGTGCGCGAAGGGATGCCGCGAGTCGTTCGCCGAGGCGGGCATCGTGCTGCCGGTCATGGTCTCAGTCCGGCTCGGCGGCTCGCTTGCCGATGCCGTGTGGAAGGACGAACTGCCCGATGCCGTCGTGGCAGGATCGCGCACGACCGAGGCCGGTACGGAGGTGCTCCTGATCGATGCCGCGGCTGGCGGTGATGTCCTCGTGCAGTTCGATGGCGCGACGGGCCTGCCTGCCCGCGTCCGCGTGGCGCGACGGCTCCCCGATGCGTTCTCGCATCCGGCACTCAAGGCCTCTCTGCCGATCGAGTGGTCCTGGGCGGGCAAGGTTCGCCCGGTCGATGCCAAGCCCATGGCCATCATCAAGCCCAATCGCACCATGGCGGCGTCGCTCAAGGTGTTGCTTGAGCAGCTCGATCCAGCGCCGCGCCGGCTTCCGACCGGGTTGGAAGCCAAGCCGTGACCGCCGTCCCGGCGTCGCTCACCATCCACGGTGAGCCTGCGTCGCAGCATGAACTTCAGCTTCAGCTGCTCGGTGGCCAGGTCCCGGGCATCGAGGTCCTCACGTCGCGGCACGATCGCATGCTCTACGCGACCGATGCGAGCATCTACCAGGTCGAACCGCTGGGTGTGGTGCTGCCGCAGACGCCCGAAGCAGGTGCCGAGGCGGCATGCTGGCTTCTGGAGCGAGGCATCCCGGTGCTTCCCAGAGGCGGTGGCACCGCGCTGGCCGGCCAGACCGTCAATCGCGCGGTCGTGATCGACTTCAGCAAGCACTGCCGCACGATCGAGTCGGTCGACGTGCAGGCGCGACGTGCGATCGTGCAGCCGGGCGTGGTGCTCGACCAGCTCAATGTTGCGCTTGCCGCGCATGGGCTCATGTTCGGTCCCGATGTCGCCACGTCGAGCCACGCCACAATCGGCGGCATGGTCGGCAACAACTCGGCTGGGGCCAACAGCATCGTGTATGGCCGAACCGTCGAGAACCTGATCGCGCTGCAGGTGGCGCTGCCGGATGGTCGGGTGACGTGGCTGCGCGAGGGCGGTGCCGTGGATGACCCGATCCAAGCCGAGCTCGCTGCCCGGCTCTGGTCGATCATCGAGCCGCTCGCAGCCGAGATCGATGCGCGCATCCCGACGATCCTGCGTCATGTCGATGGCTACAACCTCGACCTCTTCCTGAAGCAGGTGCGTGCGAGCACGGCGGGCACCTTTGACCGCGTGAATCTGGCGCACATCGTCTGCGGGGCCGAAGGAACGCTGTGCACCGTGCTGCGCGCAGAGCTTGCGCTGGTGGCTCGGCCGGCGCACCGCGGGCTGGCCATCCTCGGCTTCCCATCGATCGACGAAGCGTTGGCGAGCCTGGGCGCGCTCCTTGCGACGGGGCCATCGGCGGTCGAACTCGTGGATGATGTCATCATCAGCATGGCGCTGCGCAACCGCGAGTATGCGGGATACGTGCATGTGATGCCCCAGCCTGCCTCGGGCACGCTCGGCGCCGTGCTGTACGTGCAGTACTTCGGGAACGATGCAGCGGAGGTGCGATCGCGTTGCGATGCTGTGGCCGGCATCGTCCCCTCGGCCGCTCACCGGACCTGCATCGACGCCGCATCGATGGAGCAAGCCTGGAAGTTGCGCAAGGCGGGGGAGCCGCTCCTGCATGCCGTGCCCGGCGCGCGCAAGCCCGTCACCTTCGTCGAGGACACGGCAGTCGATCCCACGAGGCTGCCTGCCTTCGTGAAGGAGTTCCGCGCGATCGTCGAGCGGCATGGCACGACGGCGGCCTATTACGCGCACGCCTCGGTCGGGTGCCTGCACATCAGGCCGCTCATCGCGCTCGATGACGAGCAGGACCTCGTGACGATGCGGGCCATTGCCGTGGAGATCGCCGAGCTCGTTGCGCGCCACCATGGGGCGTTGAGCGGCGAGCATGGAGACGGTCGCGTGCGCACACCGCTCCTGCGGATCGTGCTGGGCGAGGCCGTGTGCGAGGCCTTGGTCCGGGTGAAGGTGGTCTTCGATCCGAAGGGCCTGATGAACCCGGGCAACCTGGTCGACCACGCTGATCCGGCCCGCATGACCGCGCACTTGCGGGTGCGCCCGGGCGATGCGTTCGTCAAGGTCGAGCCCCGTGCAACCTTCTTCCGCTTCGAGGCCGAGGAGGGACTCGAGCACGCGGCCTCGCAGTGCAACGGGGCCGGGATCTGCAGGCGCACGGCTCCTGGTGGCACGATGTGCCCGTCGTACCGGGTCCTCCTGGATGAGCGGCACACGACGCGTGGTCGTGGCAACGCGCTTCGCTTGGCGATCACCGGCCAGCTCGAGGGTGGCCGCGCCTCATGGTCCGACCCTGCCACGCAGGAGACGCTCTCGCTCTGCCTCTCGTGCAAGGCATGCGCGAGCGAATGTCCGAGCAATGTCGATCTGGCCAAGATCAAGGCCGAGTACACCGCGCAGGGATTTGCGGAGCGAGGCCGTGTGCCGTGGCGCGTGCGCTTGCGCGGGCGCGTGCGCGGGGTGCAGCGGCTCGGCAGCCGCATGGCACCGTTCGCCAACGCCGTGGCCGGCGTCGTTCCGCTGCGAAAGTTGCTGCAGTCGATCTTGGGGCTGTCCACCGATCGGCCGCTGCCGGCCTTTGGCAAGGATGCGGCACTTCGCTTGCGCGGCGTGCCGCAACCGACGGGTGCACCGACCGTCCTGCTCTTTGGCGATTGCTTCACGCAGTACGGCGAGAGCGATGTGGCGATGGATGCCGTCGCCGTGCTCAACGCCTTCGGCTATCGCGTGGCCTTTGCCGATGCCGGGTGCTGCGCTCGTTCGCTCATCTCGACCGGCATGCTGGCCGAGGCGCTGACGACGGTGCCCCGAACGGCCCGCGCGCTCCGCGAGTCGATCGAGCGTGAGCGTGCCGTCGCTGTCCTCATGCTCGAGCCATCGTGCATGAGCGCCGTCGTCGACGATTGGCAGGACCTTTCGCTGCCGCCCGCCGCAACGGACGACGCGCGCGCCGTCGCGGCGCTCGTCGACTCGATCGAGGGTTTCCTCGAGCGCCGATGGTCCGAACACCCGCAGCGTCCTGCGCCGGCTGCCGGCATCGATGAAGCGATCGCCGTGCACCTGCATTGCCACCAGAAAGCGCTCTGGGGTGGCGCCTCCACGATGGGCCTGCTGCGCCGCTTCTATCCCGGTGCCGAGCAGCTGGCGACCGGCTGCTGCGGGATGGCGGGGGCGTTCGGCTACGACGCCGCCACGGCAGGCCTTTCGGTGCGGATCGCCGAGCACGATCTGCTTCCGGCCGTGGCTGCACGGCCGGGCCATCTCTTCTGCGCCCCCGGTACGAGTTGCCGACACCAGGTCCAGGACCTCGCAGGCCGCGACGCGATGCATCCCATCAGCCTCGTGCGCCGGGCGTTGCGCTAGGATCGTCGCATGGCTTCCGAAGGATCCGATGCACTCGACTTGGGTCTCGACCCCTCCATGGCTGGAGTGGACTTGGCTGCGGGCAAGGTGCTCATCGTCGACGACAACCAGCAGAACCTCGAACTCATCCAGGCCTACATGGAGTCGCTCCCGTGCCGCATCGAGGTTGCCACCGACGGCGCCGAGGCCATGGCTTCGATCGCGCGCGAGCAACCTGACCTGGTGCTGCTGGACGTCATGATGCCCCGCATGTCGGGCTTCGAGGTCTGCCAGAAGCTCAAGGGCAATCCTGCCACGCGCGACATCGTGATCATCATGGTCACTGCGCTCCATGAGGTCTCCGACATGGAGCGTGCGGTCGAGTGCGGCTGTGACGACTTCGTGAGCAAGCCCGTCAACAAGGTCGAATTGCTGGCCCGCGTGAAGGGCCTGCTCGCCCTGCGCCTCCTGAAGAAGCGCCTGGCCGACTACATGCGCGACCAGCGCGCCTGATCGACCGATCGATCCACAACACGACAGCGGCCCGCCATGATGGCGGGCCGCGTTGCTTGCTGGATGATGTTGGTTCAGGCGGCGATGCGCATGACGACGGGGGGGGTGTCGCCTTCGCGATGCCAGACGCTGTCGGCTCCGCGGGGCGCACAGGCATGGTGCAGGTGGTCGAGGTAGCGCCGAAGGTCTTCGGCGTCGAAGAGCTCGAGCCAGTCGCGGCCGGCGCTCGGGTTCAGGCTGGTGATCTCGTCGATGAGGTGGTCCTTGTCGAGCATGGTGCCTCCTGTGGCGTGCCCGTTGCATCGGCCGCGCAAAACGACGGCGTTGAAAAAACAACGCGGTTCACAGGCATTCCCGTGCAACCGCGTCGATCGATGGGTGCTCGCGGGCGGGCACCCACTACAGGTTGTGGTCAGCCGTTGGCGGCCTCGGGATGGCTGGCCGCCGGCAACACGTCGCGATAGCGGTAGAACCGGCTCGCGACCATGAAGACCATCGTGGCGCCGAGCATGAGGGCGGTGAAGAACCAGTAGTAGCTCGCGCCCACGAGCGTGCTGTTGCCGTCCGCGTCCTGCGTGAACCGGTTGACGAGCGCCGTGAGCACGTTGCCGGCCGAGACCGAGAGCAGCCACAGGCTCATGACGATCGACTTCATCGATGCCGGTGCCTGCGTGTAGCTGAACTCCAGCCCCGTGATCGACACCATGACCTCCGCGGCGGTGAGCACCAGGTAGGCCAAGAGCTGCCAGGCGATGCTCGGCCACGTGGCTTCGAGCCTCGAGCCATCCTTCGCGATGGCGATGCCGCCGAGGGCGATGGTGTCGGCAACCTTGCCGTCCCGCTCGGTGCTTGCTGCGGTAGTCCGCAGCGCGTCCAGCTCGGCGGCCGGGGCATTGCGCTCGAGGGCTCGCAGGGCTTCGGCGGTCTTCGCCAGGTCGATGCCCTCGGCAGCCACGATCGGGGCGATCTTGGCGCGGAAGGCCGCCTGCTCGTCATCGATCAGCCGCTGGGCGTGGGCTGAGATCGCGAAGGCCACCACCGTGAGCACGAAGCCCATGCCGATCTTGCGCAGCGGCGTGAGCTTGATGAGCTTGCCCATCGCGGGATAGATCACGTAGGCGAAGAGCGGCACGTAGATCAGGATCAGGAGGGGATTCACCGCCTGGACCTGGCTCTCGAGCCACTGGATGCCCAGGAAGTTGCAGTCCATCTGGCCCGCCTGCAGCACCCATGCGCTGCCAGTTTGGTCATAGAGCGACCAGAACACCGCGACGAAGGCATAGACCATCACAAGCCGGAGGATCGCCGAGCGGCCCTCGGGCGCCGTGGCCTCGCGCAGGAACGCGAACCCCTGCGGCGGCAGGTGCGCGTAGCGCTTTCGACCGAGCCAGAAGACGAAGGTGGCGATCGCCATGAGGACCCCGGGAACGCCGAAAGCCCAGCCCGGTCCGTGCGTCTTCAGCAGCCACGGAGTCAGGAGCGTGCTGAAGAACGAGCCGAAGTTGATGGAGAAGTAGAACCATCCGAAAACCCGGCTCATCAGATGGCTGTTTCGACGGCAGAACTGGTCGCCCACGTGGGCCGACACGCAGGGCTTGATCCCGCCCGAGCCGCACGCGATCAGGAACAGGCCTGCCATGAGCCAGCTGCGCGGGTCAAGCGAGGCCTGCAGTGCCGCCGAAGGCAGGTCGATGCACGCGAGCGCGGCGTGGCCGAGGCAGTACACCATCGACAGGATCATGATCGTCAGGTACTTGCCCAGCAGAGCATCCGCGATGAGCGCACCCAGCACCGGGAAGAAGTAGGCGCTGGCCACGAACCATGCGACCCACTCCGTGGCCTCGGTGCGCGTCATGTAGTCGGGCGTTCCCGTCGCGCTGAGCATGTACTGCGTCATGAAGACCGCGAGGATCGTCTTCATGCCGTAGAAGCTGAAGCGCTCGGCAGCCTCGTTGCCGATGATGAACGGGATGCCCGGCGGCATTCGGTCCGTGTCGAGCGGGGCGGTTCGGAAGGCGCCGGCAGCGGCCGACGCAGGTCGATTCGACAGACTCGTCATTCCCGCAGCGTAGCGGGATCAGGGCTGCGCGTCGGTGGCGGCAAGTTCGACGCCCGTGGGCAGGCCGGCGCCCGCATCGACCCATCGGATGGCGCCGAGCGCGTTGGTCACGCGCTGCGTCGCGGCGCGGCGCATGCGACGGGCCTGGCCCTCGTTGCGATCGACGGAGAATTCGCCGAGGAGCTCAGCAGGGGTGAGCCGATCGACGAAGCCCTTCGTGCGAGCAATCAGGCGCAGGTCGGAACCCTCGACCTCCAGCGACATCGAGCCGGCCTCCGGGCTGCCAGAGACCGAGGCGAATCCACCGCCCCCGTACAGCCCGGCTTCGCCCGCGCTCAGCACCAGGAGCCGCAGCGAGACGTTGGTGCTCGTGGGGTCGATGGCGGTTCGACCGGGCAGGGGATTCCACAGGAAGCCCACGTGAAGCACCTGTCCGCTGACGGCTTCGTCGGACTCAAGCCGTGCTGGATCGATGTCCGTGAGCACGATTGAAGCACCGGCTTCCTCGATGCTGAACGACGCCGCGACCGGTGAAAGACCCAAGACCTCGTCGGCGCGGCCGCGGCGGGTGACTTCGATGGGCGCGGCAGTGCCACAGCCGGCGACCAGCAGGGCGATCCACATGATGTGCTTCATCGTGCTGCTCCCGGGGTTCGGCCGAGGAATCCGAAGCGCGCATCGGCGGGACGACGGATCAGGGATGCTGGTTCGGGGATGCCCAGTGCTCCATACGTGTCGCGCTCCACGATCGCGCGCAGGACGGTGCGTTGGATGCGAGGCAGTGGCGTGGCGAGCGCGAAGGAGCCGAGCCCGTACACCGCCTCGGCCGCCGTCTTGGGGTTGGCGTACGGCCAGCCCGAGGCGAACAGCACGCGACCGGCGACACCATGCTGCACCGCACCGAGCATGGCGTTGTACAGCGCCCAAGGCTGGCTCACGATGCCGCTGGTATCCGTCCACGCGTTCTCGAACGCCGTCATCATGGCGATGCACTCGTCGATCCAGGGCCAACCCATACCGGAGAAGACGACCTTGAGCCGTGGCAGCTGGCGCAGGGTGTCGGTCCACGCCGTCGGTCGGTCATGTCCGATGGCCGCGTTGCGCGTGTACGGAGCGGGTCGGCTGACGAACACCGGGAACCCATCGGCCGCGCACTGCGCGAAGATCCGCATGGCCGGTTCATCGCTTGGAAGGAAGCCCTGCAGCGCGGGACTCACGCAGATGCCGTACAGGCCGAGATCGGTGCACCGACGGAACTCATCCCAGGCATCATCGCTGGTTGGGTCGATGCCCGCGATGCCGACATACCGGCCATTGCCCTGGCGAACCGCATCGATCACCGCGTCGTTGGGGATGTTCGCACCCACGCGGTCGGCTCGGAAGCCGTGCAGGATGGCACCGGCAAGTGGTTCCGTCGCGCGCTCAAGCGCGGCGGGCGATGCATCCAACGGCAGCGAGACCGACAGTTTCCGCACGGGTGCTGACAGTTCGATGCCGAGGTTGTCGAGGCCGGGCCAAGTGCGCGTGTGCGCGTCGATGATCATCGCGGGGCGATTGTACGGACGGCCGCGCCGGCCTGCGCACTGCCGGCCACAGGATCGGCCCGGCGCGGGGCGCCGCATCCGAGTGAGTCGATCAGGCCGCGGACCGTACGCGCGATGCTGGCGCTGTCGATGCCGGCATCGGCCATCTGCTCGGCGCGCTCACCGTGACCGATCCATGCGTCAGGCAGGCCCATGCGCACGATGCGCGACGTGTCCAGGCCCATCTCGTTGCACGCTTCGAGCACGCAGGAGCCGAATCCGCCGCGGACCGAGTGGTCCTCGACGGTCACGATCGGGGTGCCAGCCTGGATCAGGCGGCGCAGGAGACCTGCATCGACCGGCTTGGCGAAGCGAGCGTCGTACACGGCCACGCGGTACTCGGGCAGCATCGGGAGCGCATCGAGCGCATCAAACGCCACCGTTCCGTACGCGATGATGGCCACGTCGGCGCCGGTCGGCTCGACCAGCGGACGGGCCACGCCGAGCTGGAAGGCCGGGCAGGGGTCGCTGGCCAGGCGCGTGTCGACGTTGGCGCGTGGGTATCGCATGGCCGAAAGCCCTTGGTCGTAGCCCGCCATGAATTCGATCGCTGCCTTCATGCTGGCTTCGTCGATGGGCGCCAGCAGCGCCGCCTTGGGCAGCGTGGCCAGGAGCGACACGTCGCAGAACCCGTGGTGCACGGCCCCGTCGCCGCCGACGAGACCCGCGCGATCGAGGCACAGCCGCACGGCCAAGCCCTGCAGCGCCACTTCCTGGAACGCCTGGTCGTACGCGCGCTGCAGGAACGTGCTGTACACGGCGAAGAAGGGCTTCCAGCCGGTCTTCGCGAGCCCGGCCATCATGTCGAGGGCGTGGCTTTCGCAGATGCCGGTGTCCCACGTGCGCTCCGGGAACCGCGCGAGGGGCTTCGAGATGCCGGTGCCATCAGGCATGGCGGCCGTGGCGGCACAGACCTTCGGGTCGCGTGCCATGAGGTCGACCATCGCTTCGCCGAAGACGGCCGTGAACGACCGTCCGCCCTTCTTGATCTCGACGCGGCAGCCCTCGTTCTCGAGATCGCCTTCGGCGACCGTGAAGGGGCTGGGCGAGTGGAACGTGCACGAATCCTGCTCGGCGAAGCGGAAGCCCTTGCCCTTGACGGTCTTCACGTGCAGCACGATTGGACGGTCGGTGTGCTTGGCCTCGTTCAGGAACTCGATGAGCGTGGGCAGGTCGTGGCCATCGATGGGGCCGACCGTGAGCAGGCCGAAGTGCTCGAACCATGCGTCATCGCTCAGGAAGCTCTTGCTGCTCTCGCCGACGCGGTGGTAGAGATCGCGCGCAAGCCGCCCGCCCGGGATGTTCTCCGTGATCTGCTTCGCGGCCTTCTTGAATTCGCCGTAGGTGTGCGACAGGCGCACTCGGTCGAAATACTGCGCCACCGCGCCCTGCGGCTTGGCGATGCTCATGCCGTTGTCGTTGAGCACGACCAGGAACTGCCGGTGCAGGGTGCCCGCGCCGTTCAGGCCTTCCATCGCGAGGCCGTTGACGATCGACGCATCGCCGATCACGGACACGACGCGGCGGCCGGTGGGGTTCTCGTGCGACCAGCCCTCGCCATTGAGCGAGTCGCCGCGCGCCATGCCCACGGCGGTGCTGATGGCCGTACCGGCGTGGCCCACGCTGAAGAGGTCGTAGGGGCTCTCGACGGGTGCCGGGAACCCGGCCATGCCACCGCGCTGGCGCAGCTTGGGCAGAAGATGCTGACGACCCGTGAGCAGCTTGTGCGTGTAGCACTGATGGCCGACGTCAAAGAGCAGTCGATCGTGTCCGAAGTCGAACACGTAGTGCATGGCCACGGTCAGTTCGACCACGCCGAGGTTCGGCGCGAGGTGGCCACCGCTGCGCGACACTTGATCGCAGATCGCGGCGCGGATCTCGGCGCAGAGCTCCTGAAGTTGGGCGATGCTCAGGCGTCGAAGGTCGGTGGGTGACTGGATGGTTGGCAGGTGGGCCATGGGCGGTTCTCGAGAGTCGAACAAGTGTAGTCGGCTACGCCATGTGGGCGCAGCCGGATCGACGGGATGGACGGGTTTGGCGGATCAGCGCGTGCGACCGGCGAGGTAGTCGGTCAGTCGCCCCAGCGGTTCGCCTGCCGGCCCGAGCGGGGCCAAGGTCTGGAGCGCCTCCGAGCGCAGGCGCTCGATCTCGCTGCGCGTGCGATCCAGGCCATGAACGATCGGGTAGGTGAGCTTGCCTGCGTCGCGGTCCTTGCCGACTGCCTTGCCGGCGTGCTCCGCCGTCTGCGTCTCGTCGATCAGGTCATCCACCGCCTGGAACATCACGCCATTGAGGGTGCCCCATCTGGTCAGGAGCCCAAGCAGCGGTTCCGACGCACCGACACTCAGTGCTCCCATCCGGCACGAGCACACCAGGAGCGCACCGGTCTTGTTCGCGTGGATCCGTTCCAGTCGATCCACGGCGCTCATGCCGTCGGGGAAGCCCCCGAGGGTGTCATGCACCTGGCCGGTGATCATGGCGTTCGTCGCGCGGCTGAGCTCCATGACGATCCGGAGCGCACCGCGCGGCGACGCTGACGCGGCTTGGAAGGCCAGCGCCAGGAGCGCGTCGCCAGCGAGGATCGCCATCGCCTCGCCCATCGCTCGATGGAGCGTGGGGCGCCCTCGTCGCAGGTCATCGTTGTCGAGCGCGGGAAGGTCATCGTGCACGAGGCTGAAGGCGTGGACCATCTCGATCGCGGCAGCGGCATCGAGCGCATCGTCGATCGAACCACCGGCCGCGCGGGAGCAGGCCAGCACCAGGGTCGGGCGAAGGCGCTTGCCGCCTCCAAGGAGCGCGTACTCGACGGCACTGCGCAAGTTCGGGGCATAGTCCGCATGGGCCACGTGGTGGGCCAGCCGCGCTTCGATCGCGGCAAGGTCCTCTTGGTCGAACACATCCGGCTGCGTGGTCATGGTCACGGTTCGAGTGTAACGCGGCCCTGTCCCTATGATGCCACGCTCCATGGGACCTGCTGCGCACTTCCTGAAGTTCATGAATCACGGCGGCTTTGTGATGTGGCCGCTGCTCGTGCTGAGCATCATCAGCGTGACCGCCACGGTGGAGCGCACGCTCTTCTGGATCAAGCTGCACGGCCGGCGCGGCGTGCGTGAGTACGACGCCGTCGTCACGCGCCTGCGCAACGCCGACGAGGAGGGCGTACGCAGCATGGATCGCGCGGGAGACAATCTGTACGCCGACGTGGCAGGCGGCCTCCTCGACGAGGGGACGGACGACGCCCATGCGCTGGCGGTCGTCGAGAACCAGCGGCCGCGGCTCGAGCGCTTCAGCGTGCTCATGAGCGCCATCATCACGGGTGCGCCCATGTTCGGCATCCTCGGGACCGTGCTTGGCATCATCGACAGCTTCGGCGTGCTCGGCGGCGAGGACACGCTCGCGGATCCGCGCTTGGTCAGCAACGGCATCTCCGAGGCATTGATCGCCACCGCGACCGGACTCGTCGTCGCGCTCGTCACGCTCTTCCCGTACATGGCGTTCAAGGCGCAGTCCGACCGGGCGATGGGACGCCTCGAAGCGCTCATCGCTGCCGCGAAGACTGGTTTCCCCACGCGCCGCGCACGCACCGCGCGGCCGACCGAGGCTCCCTCGCAGGCCTTCAGCGCATGAACAGCACGCCCGCCATCCTTGGGACGCTCGCCGCATCGATGCTCTGCTGCGGGATCGGTTGGGCAACCGCTGGCCAGGACGCTGCGGCATCTGTGCCGCCCACGCCACCAGATCAGGCCTGGACAGGCTCCCGCACGGAGGCTGATGGGCGATTGGTGCTCGAGACCGCCACCCGGACCTTCACGCGCCCTGGTGCGCCCGCCATCACGCTCGTGGGCGTCGCGCACATCGGTACCGCTGACTACTACAAGGGCTTGCAGGCGATCCTCGATGCACATGACCTCGTGCTGTACGAGTCGGTCTATCCGACCGGAGCCGCAGCGCCCGGCGGCAGCGATGCGGCGGCTCGCGTTGCGTCCACGCGGGCGAGCATGCTCTGGCTGCGCGACCTGGTCGATGCCACGTGGCGCGCCGATGGCGCCGTCCCCACGATCGATCGTGTGGCGCAACACGCGGGCGCCGACGATTCACGCTGTCCGGCCTGGATCAAGGCTGCCTCCGTCGATGCGTGGGGGCAGCCCTTGGCGATCATCACGCTCGACGATGGGTTTTCCCTGGTGTCGCTGGGGGCTGATGGCCGCATCGGTGGCAGCGGCGAGGATGCCGACCTGCGCCTCCTGCAGCGATCGCGCAAGCCCAAGGCCGATGGGGATGGGCTGCAGCGCGAGCTGGCCCGCATGCTGGGTCTCGAGTTCCAGCTCGACCGCATCGACTACGCGCAGCCGGGCTGGGTCGTGAGTGACATGACGTTCGCCCAGCTTGAGAAGGCGTTCGAGCGACGTGGCGTGACCGACGGCATGGTGCAGGGCAGCCTTCGCGGCGGCGGCCTGAGCGGCGATGCGATCGGAACGGTCATGACGATCGTCAAGTTCATGGATGCAGCCTCCGGCGGCAGTGCCAGCGAAGCGGTCAAGCTCCTCATGGTCCAGGTGCTGGGCAACAGGGCGGCGACCGACGGCGCCATGCTTGGCGAAGAAGGCAAGGTCATTCTCGACGACCGCAACGAGCTGGTCTGGGCTGACCTGCAGAAGCGTCTCGGCACGGCTCCGCCGCAGCGCATCGCCATCTTTTACGGCGCTGCACACATGGCGGACTTCGCGCGTCGGCTCCACGAGGTCGGCTACACCGCCGGCGAAGTGACCTGGTCGACCACCCTCTCCGCGGATGCTCGTCGTGCCGGCGTCGATGAAGCCACCATGAAGAGCCTTCGCGACGCCATGGAGCGTGCGGGCCGCCGGTCGGCCAAGGCGCCAGCGAGCGCCTCGCCGAAGCCAGAGCAGCCAGCGCGTCCGCCCGCCGGCGGAGCGACTCCCGACCCGGCACCATGAGTTCGGGGGAGCTCCAGCTCCGGGTGCTCTCGGGTCTGCCAGCAGGGACGGCCCCGCTGGTCGTGGATCCCCAGTCGGGCGCTGTGCTCGGTCGGGGCAGCGACTGCTCGCTGGTCATCGATCACCCGGCAGTCAGTCGCCGCCACGCCCGCATCGAAGCCGTGGCTGGCACGTGGACCGTGCGTGACCTGAGCAGCCGCCATGGCACCAAGGTCGATGGCGCGTCGCTTGCGCCCAACGAGCCGGTCCAGCTGCGGCCGGGTTCACGCATCGATCTTGGTCCAGTGGCGCTGCGCGTCGAGCGCGGCGGCGCATCCTCGGCGCCTTCGATCAGCTCGACGCTGCTCGATGGCGCAAGCCAGGCGCGCGCGCGCGTCGTTCAGGGCGGTGGCGCCATGGCGGCGCGTCGGCTCGACGCGCTCATCGCCATCGTGGGCATGCTGCAGCGTGCAGGAACCGAGGACGCCGTTGTCGCCGCCGTGCTGCCTGAGCTCGTCAAGGCCACCGAATTCGCGCGTTGCGTGTTCGTGCGTGGCATCGACGCCTCGGGCTCCGCCGATGTGCGCGCGGCGCATCCTGAAGGTTCTGCATCGAAGCCGCTGAGCCGAACGCTCCTCAACGCCGCCGCCGGCGGACAGACGGTGGAGCTTGCGGAGCAGCCGGACCTTGCCGGTGCGGCGAGCCTCATCATGGCCGAGGTCGTTGGAGCCGTCTGTGCGCCCGTCGTCATTGACGGCGTGGCGGAGTCGTTCCTGTACCTCGATGCATCGGGTGACCAGCTTCCGGCGTCGGATGCGGGTCCGTTCTGCCGCGCGATCGCCGAGATCGTGTCCATGTGCGTCTCCAACATCAGGCGCGAGGCGGCGGAGGCCGAGCGCCGTGCGCTGGTCGAAGACCTTGGTGCAGCGCGAAGCGCGCAGGAACGCCTGATGCCGGCTGTTGAAGGCGAGTTGGGCGGGTTCCGCTATCGCCTTGCCAGCGTGCCCGGTCGGTTCGTTGCCGGTGACATCGTCGGGTTGCACGGATCGGATGACCGCCTCACGGCCTACCTCGGCGACGTGAGTGGCAAGGGGGCCGGCGCGGCCATGCTCATGAGCGCCATCCAGGCGCACGTCGCGGCCCAGCTCTCGTGCGGGCGCGCGCTGCAGGAGTCGGTCAACGGTCTCGGTGACTTCGTCAGCGTGCACGCCGGCGCAGGGCGATTCGCCACCATGTTCTTCGCCTCCTTCGAGGCGTCATCCGGGATCGCGACGGTGATCGATGCCGGTCACGGCTACGCGGTGCTGGTCGATCCCGTGGATGGACCGAAGGCGTTGTCGTGCGACGGCGGGCCGCCCATCGGTGCCGTCGCAGGCTGGTCCTACGATCGCAGCGACGTGGCCTGGACCATCGGCGCGCGCCTCGTCATCTTCTCCGATGGCGTGGCCGAGCAGCTCGATGCCGATGGCCAGCAGCTCGGCATGGATCGCATCGTCGACGTGCTCTCGCGCAGCGAGACCGTCGAAGGCGACGTGTCTGGACTCCTGGCGACGCTCGAGGCTCACGCAGGCGG
>CAIYOC010000052.1 GCA_903927725.1 uncultured bacterium
GATCTTGTAGAAGCCGTCGAAGCGAAGCACTCGGCCGTTGGCCTTGAACACCGCGCCGGTGTCGCGATCGGATCGGCGCATGCGCACGGCGGTCGAATCCCACTCGGCGTCGGTCGACTGGCAGGCGACGAAGCATGACCAGATCAGGCGATAGAGCTTCAGCTGCTCGTCGGTCAGCGCGCCCGCGATGCGGTCGGGTTCGCGGAAGGCATCGGTGGGACGGATCGCTTCGTGCGCTTCCTGCGCCGCCTCGTTGCTGCTGGCGTAGAAGCGCGGCTTCTCGGGGACGTAGCGGTCGCCGTGCCGGTCCTTCAAGTACCGACGAGCCATGTCGACGGCCTCGCGCGAGAGGTTCGTCGAGTCGGTGCGCATGTAGGTGATCAAGCCGACTCGACCCTCCCCCGGAAGATCGATGCCTTCATAGAGCTGCTGCGCGATGCGCATCGTGCGATCGGTGGACATGCCCAAGCGGCTGCTAGCTGCCTGCTGCAGCGTGCTGGTGATGAACGGCGGATACGGCTTCGATCGCGTGCGCGTGACGTCGATCGACTCGACGCGGTAGCGGGCTGCCGGGTCGGGCCGGCCGACGATGCGCACGAGCTTCTGGCCACGCCCCTTGGCGGAAGGATCGGCGGCGCGGTCGATCCGGAGATCGATCATGCCTGCCGCCTCCGCCGCCGTTCGAGCATCCGGCGCGAGGTCGGCATCGCTCGAGTTCGGCGCCTCGACCCGCAAGGGCTTTCCGCCGACCTCGACGAGGTCGCAGGAGAGCGCGGTGTGCTCGGCGAGCCACGCCATGCGATCGCGCACGAGCGGCGGGCGGCCGCGTTCGTCCCGGCGGGCGAGGAAGGAGCTCCACTCGCCGTGCAAGCCAGCCGCCGCCTCGACCTGGAAGGTCATGCAGGCCGAAAGTTCCCATGACTCGCTCGGCGTGAATGCGCGGATCTCCTGTTCCCGTTCGACGACGATGCGGGTCGCGACGCTCTGGACGCGGCCTGCGCTCAGTCCGCCGGCGACCTTCTTCCACAGGATCGGCGAGACCTGGTATCCCACGATGCGGTCGACGATCCGGCGCGCCTGTTGCGCATCGACGCGATCCATGTTGATGGCACGGGGCGACTGGAACGCGCGCTGCACCTCGCTCTTGGTGATCGCATCGAACGTCACGCGCTTGGCCTGGGCCGGTGCGACGCCGAGCACCTGCGTGAGGTGCCAGGCGATCGCTTCGCCCTCCCGGTCAAGGTCGGTTGCGAACCAGACCTCGTTGGCGCTCTTGGCAAGCCGACGCAGTTCGGACACGGTGCGTGCCTTGTCGTCGTCGACCTCGTAGGTGGGGGCGAAGTCGTGGTCCAGATCGACTCCGGGGACGGGCTGCTTCTCGCCCTTGGGTGACTTGCTCGGCAAGTCGCGGATGTGACCGATCGACGCCTTCACCACAAAGCCAGGCCCCAGGTACTTCTCGATGGTCTTGGCCTTGGCCGGGCTCTCGACGATCACCAGCTGGTACGCCCCCTTGGGAGTCGGCGTGGGTTCGGACTCCCGGCGGCGGGATCCGGATCGCTTGGAGGAAGAGGAGCGTGCTTTGGCCATCGTCGGGGGCGGAGTGATACGGAGGAAGGGAAGGCGGTGTCAACGACCCATCGGGCGGGGAGTGACCCCGATGCAGGGGCGTCGGCGATTTGCGCCGCGTTTCTCCAGCGTTTCACGCGAAAGATATTTTTGCGATCTCGGCCATGCGGTCGTCCGTGAGCCCATCGCCCGCATCGATCCACGTCGATCCCGGGGTGTCCACGAATCGCTTGAGCCAAGTCCGCTGCTGCTTCGCCAGCTGCCGCGTGGCGATCTTGATGGCCTCGAAGGCGTCGTCCTCGCTGGATGCACCGCGAAGGTGCGCGATCAGTTCGCGGTAGCCCACCGCGGTTGCTGCCTGAGCACCGAATCCGCCCGCGGCCATGAGGGATCGAACCTCATCAGCCAGTCCGAGCGAGCGCATGTTCCGCACTCGCGCATTGATGCGTCGATTGTTCGCCTCGACTCCCATCGTCAGGCCGATGAGCGACCAGCCTGCGGGCAAACCTGCGGGCCGATCGCGCCACTGCGACTGGAGCACGCTGATTGGCGTCCCTGTGGCGCGGTGCACCTCGATCGCGCGGATGGTGCGTCGCCGGTCGTTGCGGTGGATCCTCTCGGCGGCCGCCGGGTCGACGCGCACGAGCTCAGCGCGAAGGGCGTCGAGATCCCAGGATCCCAGGAGCTCGCGCAAGGCGGCATCGGCCGGCGGCCCATCGAAAAGTCCCTCCAGCAAAGCCTTCGCGTACAAGTTGGTTCCACCGACCACGATGGCCACTCCGCCACGACCGTGGATCGCGCCGAGTGCCGCGTTCGCGTGCTCGAGCCAGTCCTCAACCGTGAATCCCTCGTGAATGGGTTCGACAAGATCCAGCCCGTGGTGGACCACCTCGGCCCGCTCTGCGGCGGTCGGCTTCGCGGTACCGATGTCCATGCCGCGGTAGACCTGCATGCTGTCGGCACTGATGAGCTGTGCTCGGCCCTCGGCGGCGCGCGCCATCGCCAACGCCAGCGCGCTCTTGCCGCTGGCGGTCGGACCCATCACCACGATGACGCGGCCTTCGGCCATCCGCGGACGGTACCTTCCGGCGCCCGGAGCCAGACCCATGCCCAAGAAGACCATCCGAGATCTCGACGTGACCGGCAAGCGCGTGTTCATCCGCGCCGACTTCAACGTTCCCATGGACGACGACGGTCGCATCACCGATGACCGTCGCGTGCGCCTGACCGTGCCGACCATCCTCAGCGTGCTCGACCGCGGCGGCTCCGTGGTCCTGGCAAGCCATCTTGGCCGTCCGGAGGGAACGGGCTACCAGGCTTCCGAGAGCGCGCGCCCGGTGCGTGATCTGCTCGAGCAACTTCTCGCCGGGCACACCGAAGGGCCCGTGCAGATGGCAGGCGAGGTACCGACGTCGCAAGAGTCGGCAGCAGCGGCCGCTGCGCTCAAGCCGCGCCAGGTGCTGCTGCTGGAGAACCTCCGTTTCGAGAAGGGTGAGAAGAAGGGCGATCCCGCCTTTGCCGCCAAGCTCGCGAGCTACGCCGACGCGTACGTCAACGACGCCTTCGGTTGCTCCCACCGCACCGATGCGAGCATGGATGCACTGCCGCGCGCCATGGCCCCCAAGCCGTGCGTGGCCGGGCTGCTACTTGAGCGCGAACTGACGTACCTGCAGGGCGTGTTGGAAGAGCCCAAGCGTCCGTTCGTCGCCATCATCGGCGGCGCCAAGGTCAGCGACAAGATCGCGGCGCTCACCAACCTGTGCGGTCGCGTCGACACGATCCTCGTCGGCGGCGCGATGGCTTACACCTTCCTGCTTGCGCAGGGGGTGGGCGTCGGGCGCAGCCTGGTGCAGCGCGACATGGTGGAGCAGGCTCGCACGATCCTCGGCCTCGCCAAGGAACGCGGCACGACACTGCTGCTGCCGAACGACCACGTCTGCGGCGCGGAGCTCAAGCCGGGAACGCCGACGAGCGTCGTCACTGGATCGATCCCCGATGGCGTCATGGGCCTGGACATCGGACCGGAAACGCTCTCGACCTACTCGGCCGCGGTCAAGGGGGCCAAGACCGTGATGTGGAACGGTCCCATGGGCGCCTTCGAGACGGAGCCGTTCAACGCCGGCACCTTTGGGCTCGCCGCGGCTGTCGCCGAGGCCACCAAGCACGGCTGCACTTCGGTTGCCGGCGGTGGCGACACGGCCAGCGCCGTCGAGCAGGCGGGACTGGCCGAGGCACTCACGCACATCTCGACCGGTGGGGGCGCGAGCCTCGAGATGCTCGAAGGCAAGTCGTTCGCGTGCCTCGACGCGCTCCAGGACGCCTGATTCCGCCCGACTTCGGTCTATACTTCCCCCAAAGGACCCGCCGCCATGCTGACCCACACGATCGCCGCGTTCGCCTGTGTCGCCACCCTTGTCGCTGCTGCGCAGGAGCCCGAGAAGCTGAAGGTCGGCTCGGCCATGCCAAGCCTCGACAACGTCGAGATGGTCCAGGGTTCGAAGGACAATCTCACCGACGCCAAGGTCACGGTGGTCGAGTTCTGGGCCACGTGGTGCGGGCCTTGCCGCAAGGCCATCCCCCACATCAACGAGGTGGCTGCGGCCAACGCATGGCGTGGTCTTCGTGTGCTCGGCGTGAGCACCGACTCGACCGATGACAAGTCGAAGGTCAAGCCGTTCGTCGACAAGATGGGTTCGCGCATGACCTACAACGTTGGCTGGGCCGGCGAGGGCATCAATCGCAGCTGGATGGAGGCATCCGGCCAGAAGGGCATTCCTACCGCGTTCGTCTGCACCAACGGCAAGATCGCCTGGATCGGCCACCCCATGGATGACGGCTTCGAGTCGGCGATCCGCAAGTGCCTCTCCGGCCGCTTCGATCCCGAGCTTTCGCCCAAGGGCGAGCAGTACCTCGAAGCCGGACGCAACGCCGTCAAGAAGAAGAACTGGCGCGAGGCCTCCAAGCACTTCGACGATTGCATCGCGCTGAAGCCGGAGATCTTCGTCGATGCGATGGAAGCCAAGTACCAGATGATCGCTGACCAGCAGAAGGATGCGGCTGCGGCGAAGGCATGGGCTGCGGATGTCGCCGGCAAGCTTTCCTCGAGCCCGGTTGCGCTTGCCGAGTTCGCGGTGTTCGTCGCGCAGGATCCGCGCCTGCAGCAGCACGACGTCGAGACCGCCCAGGTCATGATCGAAGGCGCGATGGCCACCGGCGGCACCAAGACCGACGTGCTCGTCGCAGCTGCACGCGTGGCGGCCGTCGCCGGCAAGTTCGACGTTGCCGTCGATCTGCAGAACAAGGCCTGGCGTCAGGCCACGCCCGAGCAGAAGCCCTTCCTCAAGACCGACCTCGACGCCTACAAGCAGTCGCAGGCCAAGGGCGCGTCGGCCAAGGTCGGCCAGTGAGCAACGCCCGGCTCGCGCTCCCCTCTGGGGTCGCGGTCGGAGCCTCGGTCCTCAGTGCTGACTTCGCCGAGCTCGGCAACGAGATCGCCGCCGCGTTGGGGGCAGGTGCTGGCTTCATCCACGTCGATGTGATGGATGGCCACTTCGTTCCGAACCTGTCGATGGGGCCTGCGGTCTGCAGCGCCGTTCGTCGTGCAGCGCCGCTGGCGCCGGTGGATGTCCACCTCATGGTGCAGCGCCCGCTCTCGTTCATCGAAGCCTTCGCCAGGGCCGGCGCCGATTGGTGCACGGTGCACGTCGAGGCCCAGGACGATCCGCGCGAGTGCGCCGAGCGCTCGCGATCGCTCGGCATGAAGGCCGGGCTGGCATTCAATCCCCGCACGCCGGTCGAGCATGCGCTCGACGCGGGGCTGCTCGAGACCGCCGACTTCGTCCTCCTCATGAGCGTGCAGCCGGGCTACAGCGGCCAGGCGTTCATGCCGGAGGTGCTGGCCAAGGCCCGGTTGCTGCGCGGTGCGGGCTGGCAGGGGCCGATCGAGATCGATGGCGGCGTCTCGCCGCTCAATGCCGGAGCGTGCCGGGCAGCCGGGTGCACGCTCTTGGTTTCCGCAAGCGCGATCTTCGGCAGCCCCGACTATGCAGCCGCGATCGGCGGCATGCTCGCGTGAGCGGTCGCCGCACGCGGGACACGGTCGGACCGCGCTAGGATCCGCTCCTACACGGAGGTCAACGTGGCAGAGCAGTCGGCACCGGCATCGCGTGAACGCACCTGGGAAGAAGAGGGCCTCGGCGACAAGCGCGCCGTGCCCGAGGGCCTGTGGACCCAGTGCGATGGCTGCGGCGAGACGCTCTTCCGCAAGGCGCTCGAGACGAACCTGATGGTCTGCCCCAAGTGCGACCTGCACATGCGCATCTCCGGCACGCAGCGCATCGCGCAACTGCTCGACGACGGCAGCTTCGAACCGATGGATGCCGGACTGACGGCGAACGATCCGCTGGGCTTCGTCGACATGAAGGCCTATCCCGATCGCATCAAGGCTGCGCAGCGTTCGAGCGGACAGCCCGAGGGCCTGATCTCTGGAACCGGCTTCGTGAAGGGCCGAAAGGTCGTGGTCTGCGTCATGGACTTCTCGTTCCTCGCGGGCAGCATGGGCAGCGTGGTCGGCGAGAAGATCACCCGCGCCACGCTGCACGCACTCGAGCATGGACTGCCGCTGATCATCGTGTCGTGCTCAGGTGGTGCGCGCATGCAGGAGTCCGGCCTCTCGCTCATGCAGATGGCCAAGACGAGCGCCGCACTTGCACGTCTGGACGAGGCCGGTGGTCTTTTCATCAGCGTGCTGACCGATCCGACCACCGGTGGCGTGACCGCCAGCTTCGCCATGCTCGGCGATGTGATCATCGCCGAGCCCAGGGCGCTCATCGGCTTCGCTGGCCCGCGCGTGATCAAGCAGACCATCCGCCAGGACCTGCCGGACGGATTCCAGACCTCGGAGTTCCTGCTCAACGCCGGCTTCATCGACCGGATCGTGCATCGCAGCGCGCTCCGCAGCGAGATCGCCCGCCTCATCGACTTCGCGGGCTGATGCTCACGCCGAGCGAGCCACGGCGGGGACTCCGCGCATGACCACCCAACGCTCGATGGCTGCCGTGGCGTGCTGGTCGCTCGTCGCAGGGCTCCTCTTCGCCATGCCGTTCTCGCAGCTGGGGTGGTGGTGGTCCATCCCCGCGCTGGCTTGCCACGCGCATGCAGCCAGCGGCTCGATGCGTTGGTGGAAGCGATTCGTGGCCGGATGGATCGGCTGGCTGCCGTGCTGGATCATCCTCGAGGGCTGGTTGCACCAAGTCACCGCGGCGGGTTGCGTCGTGCTCATCGCGTACATGGCGATGTGGTCGTCGCTGGTGCCCGTCATGGCTGCGCGCCTGCGAGCGAGCCTCGGCGATCGGGTCTCATGGCTTGCCTTCCCGCTCGCGCTCGTGGGCGTCGAGTGGGCCCGGTCGCGACCGATCTGGGATGGGTACGCATGGTTCCAGTCAGGCCATGCATGGATCGATGCCACGCTTCCTGCACAAGCGGCCGATCTCTTCGGCGTGGGCCTGATCAGCCTCATGGTGGCGATCCTGGGAGAGGCCATCGCGCGCGTGAGCGCAGGCATGGGCACCAGCGCCGCTCCGGCCGCGGGTTCTTGGCGCGCACCTGCCTCGGTGGCGATCGCGCTCGTCAGTGCGGCGACTGCATGGGGCGCGTACCGCGTGGCCACCACGCCCGAAGCGTCGCGCGTGCGCATCGTGGCGGTCCAGACCGATGTCCTGACGAGCAACAAGATCCGTTGGACGCCTGAGCAGCAGGTCAAGGACATGCAGCAGGCTCTCGACCTGTCGGCACAAGCGATCCTGGCCCTGCGCTCGAAGGCCCCGCCAGGTCCCGATTGGCCCACCCTCATCGTCTGGCCCGAGACGTCGGTGCCGGGCTTTGGACTCGATCCTGAAACGGTGGCGACCGTCGTTCGCGTGCAGGCGTGGCCGGGCGACCGGTTCATCGGACCGATCCTCGACCTGAGCCGTGTGGCTGGCCCGATCCTCGTGGGGAGCCCTGCGTTTGAAGGACTCCGCGAGGATGGGAACCGCTGGGCGTGGGATCGCCAGTTCAACGCCGCCTACCTCGTCGACGACGGCGTCGTGAAGGACCGCTACGACAAGGCGTACCTCACGCCCTTCGGCGAGCGGATGCCTTACATCAGCGCCTGGGACTGGCTGGAGGACCAGTTGCTCGCCCTCGGTGCGGCAGGCATGAGCTTTGACATGCAGTCCGGCGACCGGCCGCGAAACATGGCATGGCCGGGGACCGACCTTCGCATCGCCACGCCCATCTGCTTCGAGGACACGGTCGCCCATGTGGTCAGGCGCATGGTGCGTGATCCGTTGCCGTCTGCATGCATCATCAATCTCTCGAACGACGGCTGGTTCGGCACGAGCGATGCCGGTCGACGCCATCACGAGATGATGGCACGCTGGCGATGCATCGAGTGCAGGCTCCCGATGGTCCGCGTCGCGAACACCGGCGAGTCGGCTTGGATCGACTCGTGCGGCCGCGTCGTCGAACGGCTGGCGCCGCAGTCTGCGGGCACGCTCATCGCGACTCCGCGGCTCGATGGTCGCGATGCGCTCGTCATGACGGTGGGGGATATCCTCCCGGCCATGAGCCTCGTCCTGATGTGCGTGATGGCCGTTCCGGTGCGACGTCGCTGGCTTGGACTGGCGTCGGCGATCGTGCTCATCGCCCTGGCTGGGTGCAGCGGTGGCGCCGAGGAATCGAGCGCAGTCTCCGGCGCGTGGAGCACCCGATCCCTCAGTGTCACGCCGGATCCGACCATGCCCAGCACCGTGCAGGCTGCGCAGCCTGCATTCACGGCGCCGGAGGGCACGAGCGTTCGCGATGCGGCCTTGGTGATCCTCACGTCGGCGTGCGCCGCGGAGTATCCGCAGTTCAGGGCGAATGCGGTCGAAGCGCTGGTCCTCGATCCTGCCACGCTGACCAAGCAGGTTGGTGCGCTCCTGGCCGACCCGAATCCCGCGGTCCGCTTCTCGGCCTGCATGGCGGTTGGCCGGGCGCGGCTGGCCCTGTTCGCACCGGCCGTCAAGCCACTCGTGCAGGACAGCAACCTCGCCGTGCGCGCAGGCGCGATCTTCGCGCTGCAGCGACTTGGGCAGCACCCTGATCAGTCCCCGCTCGCGGGGATGTCGGGCGCGAAGGACCTGACGATCCGCGGCATTGCGATCTTCGTGCTCGGTGAACTCGGCAATCCAAGTGCCGTGCCGGTGCTGCGCGACGCGCTGCAGCGTCCCACCGACAACACCAACCCCATGCGGGCGCGCATCGTCGACCTGCAGACCGCCGAGGCTCTGGCCAAGCTCGGTGACCGTTCGCAGCTCGATCCCGTGCGGGCCGCGTTGCTGGCACCGGGTGAACAGGCGGAACTGATGTGCCTTGGCGCCCAGATCCTGGGGAACGTCAAGGATCAGTCCTCCGAGGCGATGCTGCTTGGCATCGTCGCGGCGCGCGGTCGGACCGAGCGGCCGGCCGAGGTCCGGCTGTTGGCAGGGGAGGCCGCGATCAAGATGGGCTCGGCGCGCACTCCTGAGATTCTCGCCATGGCGCGCATGCTGCTCACCAGCCGAATGCCAATGGTCCGGGCGCAGGCCGCCACCACGCTCGGCACCGGCGGATTGCCTTCCGACACCGCCTCGATCGCTCCCTTGCTGCGCGATCCCAACGCGCTTGTCCAGCTGTCTGCCGCGCAGGCGATCCTGCGCTGCACGCCCCAAGATTCGACTTCTGGGACGGTCGCAACCGATTGACACGAAGCCGCGCCGTGGCGTACCCTCGCGGGATTCCACGGCAGCCCGGCTGCCCCGTTCGCCCCACGCACCCACAGAGACGCCCCCGTGCACATCCTTTCCAAAGTGTTCGTCGTCCTCGTCGCGCTGCTCTCGGTGGCCCTCGTGCCGCTGGTCGTGACCCAGAGCGCCAACCAGGCCACGTACAAGGCCCAGGCCGAGTCGGCGAAGTCGGAACTGGCTTCGGTGAATGCCTCGCTGCAGACCGCCCAGTCCGCGGCCGCGCGCCTCGAAACCGACCTGCAGGTCCGGATCAAGGAACTCGAGGGCGAGCGCTCGGCGATGCAGTCCGAACTTGCGGACAAGGTTGCCCGCGTGCGCACGCTCGAGACCGAGGTCGCCAACGCCCAGGTCGCCCAGGCCAAGTTCCAGGCAGGCCTTGACCTCCTGTCGTCGAGCGACAAGGAGAAGGTCGAACTGGTCAAGAAGCTCACTGACCAGCTCACCGACGCCCGTACCAAGGAAGTCCAGGCCCGTAGCGAGCTTGTGGCTGCCGAGGGCGAGCTGGCATCGCTCTCGAGCAAGTACGAGAACGCCGTTCAGGCTCGCCGCGACCTCGAGGAAGAGGTCCAAAAGCTGATGGAAGTCAAGAGCCAGGCCGACGCCCGCGCAGCTGCCCCCGCGGCACCCGCCGGTCCGTCTGCCGCCTTAGGCGCCGCCGGCGAGACTGAGCGCGTCGCCGCAGACCGCAACCTGGTCTCCCGCATCATCGACGTCCGTCGCACCGACGAGGCGATCTACGCCGAGATCGACGCTGGCTCGTCCAGCGGCGTCCGTCAGGGCTGGACCCTGATGATCGGCGACGGGGCGACCTTCGTGGGCGACCTGCGCATCATCCGGGTCGATGTGAACCGCGCCGTCGGCATCGTCGAGCTCGAGGATGCCTCGGGCCGCGGCGAAGTCCGCTCCGGTCAGCGCGCCGTGGCGCGCAAGGGGGAGTGAAGCCATGGCAAACCCCAAGGCAACCCGTCCCGCCGGGATCAACGTCTACACCGCACTGATGGCGGCAGCAGCGCTTGCATTGCTTGCGGGCGCCGTTATCATCGCGATGCGCAATCAGGAGACCTCAGGCACGTACATGCTTGGGCTCTGACCGCCACGGCTGGCGGTAGCGAAAGCGCAGCACCGGTGCACGACGGCGTGCATCGCATTCAAGGAGGAAGACATGCTGCTCGAGAAATTTCTTGGCCTGTTCAGCGTCGACATGGGGATCGACCTCGGTACCTGCAACACGCTCGTGTGCGTGAAGGGCCAGGGGATCGTCCTGAATGAACCGTCCGTCGTGGCCGTCCGCAAGGGCACCAACAAGGTGCTCAATGATGGTCGCGCCGTGGGGTTCGCCGCGAAGGAAATGCTCGGCAAGACGCCTGGCACGATCTCCGCGATCCGGCCGCTGAAGGAAGGCGTCATCAGCGACTTCGAGATCACCGAGGCGATGCTCGCCTACTTCATCCGCAAGGTGAACGGTCCCAACCGCTTCTTCGGTCCTCGCGTCGTCATCTCGATCCCCTCAGGCATCACCGCGGTCGAAAAGCGAGCCGTGCTCGACAGCGCCGAGCGCGCCGGTGCGCGTCGCGTGTACCTCGTCGAGGAGCCGATGGCCGCCGGCATCGGTGCGGGGCTCCCGATCGGTGATCCCACGGCAAGCATGATCGTCGACATCGGCGGCGGCACCACTGACGTGGCCATCATGAGCCTGGCCGACATCGCGCATTGCGTCAGCGTTCGCGTTGCCGGGGATGACTTCGATGAGGCGATCGTCGACCACATGCGCAACGTGCACGGGCTCATCATCGGTGAGCAATCGGCCGAGCGCGTGAAGATCGAGATCGGCTCCGCCGGCCCGCTCGCTCAGGAACTCGAGATGGAAGTCCGCGGCCGCGACACGGTCACGGGCATGCCACGCAAGGCGACCATCAACAGCGTCGAGATCCGCCAGGCGCTCACTCCGCCCGTCAGCGCGATCATCAAGGCCTGCAAGGACACGCTTGAGCAGGCTGCGCCCGAGCTGGCGGCCGACCTGGTCAACAATGGCATCGTGCTCGCCGGCGGTGGCGCGCTCCTGCGCAACATCGATCGCGTGATCAGCCAGGCCACTGGGCTCGAGACCCGGGTTGCCAACGATCCGCTGACCTGCGTCGCGCAGGGCACCAGCATCTACCTGGAGAACCTCGAGGCATACAAGGACACGCTCGAGAGCGACGTGGTCGACTTCTGATCGTGGGGCGTGCGTCGGCGCCGCGCCTCGGTGCGGCCCGGCGCTTCCCGCCTCGTTCAGTCCAAATCGGCATGACCACGAATGGGAGGCTCGATGAGGATCGTTGACCGCCCCTTCGCCGTCGCGGTGCTGCTCGCCTTGGTCGTGTCGGTGCTTCCAACGCGCATCATCGGCGGCACGCTGGCCGACGTCTCGGGGGTGATGACGGCGCTCCTGAATCCTCCGGCCCATGTGCTCCAGCTCGTGCGCGAATGGCTGCGTCCGCCGCAGCATGCTCGTGGGCCGGACGATCCCGTGATGCGCGAGCTGCTTCGCGAGCGGGACACCTATCGCAGCCAATGGCACGCCGCCCGGCAGGAAGTCCTTGAGCTCGAGCGCAAAATCGACCAGTTCGGTGCGATTCGCCGTGCCGACCCCTCGGGGGCGTGGCGGCTCGTGGATGCCGCCGTTGGCATGGCTGTGCCGGCTTCGGGTCAGGGCATCGTGCAGCTCATGACCGGCACCGCACTTGGCGTTGCAGCCGGTGACGTCGCGATCGTGCGGGGCGACCTGCTCGCCGGGCGCGTTGGTCCCGCGCCTGATCGTCGCACGTCAGCGCTGGTGCCGATCGGTCATGCCGGTTTGGGGCGCATCGATGCATCGATTGTGATTGATGAGGCAGGACAGGGACGACGAGTGCCCGTACAGCTCGAGGCGATCGGCGGTGGCAGGCTGGCGTGCGACGTAGCGCTTGATGGTGGCGTCACGCCAGGCATGCTGGTGCGGCTTCGTGATGCAAGCTGGCCCAAGGGGGCGCAGGGCATGGTGCTGGGAACGGTGGTCGAGGTGGGTCGCAAGGACCAGCAGCCCCTGCGGGGTCGGGCCATCGTGTTGCCTGCGATCGATGTCCGGAACCTGGCCGAGGTCACGATCAAGGCGACGGGGCAGGCGGGTGATGTCGGGAGCTCCGCACCATGATCCGCTTGTGCAACCGTGTTCCGACCGGAGCGCGCCATGCGTAGTCCGGTCTTCCTCGCCGCACTGCTCATGGCCGTGCTCTTGGACAGTGCGTTCCTCCAGGTGCTCGCCATCGGGGGCGCCAGGCCTTGGATCTTCCCGGTGGTCCTGGCCTTCGTCTGCTTCAACGCAAGCAAGTCAGCGGCTTGGTGGAGTGCGCTCGGCATGGGCTTGCTCTATGACCTCGTATCGCCCGTGGCCGCACCCGGCGGTTCGACGATCGTGGTGATCGGGCCGAACACCCTCGGTTGCCTGATCGCAGCGGCTGCAGCGATCCCCTTGCGGGGTGTCGTGTTCAAGCGCAATCCCGTGGCTGTCGGCGTGCTGGCCGGTGCGCTGCTGCTGATCCATCAGGTCGGGTGGTTCGCAGGATGGACGATTCGTGGGTGGCTCGGCGATCCGGTGCCGTGGACCGTTGGACAGGTGGGCGGTGCCATGCTGGCGTCGTTCTGGGCGGCGTGCGCCACGGCGCTCCTCGGCATTCCGGTGAGTGTCCTTCTGGATCGAGTCGAAGGATGGTGGGGCTTCCCGCCGGTCGGCAGCGTCGCGCGACGCGTCTAGTCGCCATACAGTGCACCGATGCAGCTCGATGGATCCACGTGGCGTGGCCCGGCGGTGGCGCTGTTCGATGCGCCGGTTCGTGGCATGGGTCCGTTGGATGACCTGCGTTCGAGCGGGGAGCATCGGCTTGGCGCACTGACGGGCATCGAGCGGGTCCGTCTGGCGTTGGGCGTGGAGCCGACGATCGTGGCTGCGCCGACCGTGCGCGCCGTGGTCGGCGAACGCATCCCAACCAACGTCATGGTGGATGGGGCACTGCTGGCCATCAACGGCTGCTGCACGCTGCTCCCGGCCGTCCAGCGATCGATCGGCGACTTGGCCCCGGGCGAGGCCATCACGCAGGGTGGGGTGGTCGTTGCCGCCCGCTGCACGGCCGCCGAGTTGCTCGATCACGTCAACGGGGCAGGCGCGCTGGGTTCTCGCTCGACTGAACTCGATGGACGCGCGCTGGCCAGCACACCTTGGGCCACGCTTGATCTCTTGCCGGGCACACTGGCCAACGATCTTGAGCTCCTGATCGCGCATGGCGCAGCGAGCGCAGGCGGTCGGCGTGCCGACCTCGGTGACCATCCAGTGCAGATCGCGCCAAGTGCAAAGGTATGCCCCGGCGTGATCATCGACTCAAGCCACGGATCCGTGGTGATCGCCGATGGCGCCACGGTGCGACCGGGAGCGATCCTCGTCGGACCGTGTGCGGTGCTGACGGGCGCGTGGGTGGCCGAGCGAACCGTGGTCAAGGCCAACACGGTGATCGGTCCACGCTGCAAGGTCGGCGGCGAGATGGGATCGGTGATCTTCCACGGCAACAGCAACAAGGTGCATGACGGCCATCTGGGCGATTGCCTGGTCGGCGAGTGGGTGAACATCGGCGCAGGGGCCACCGGCAGCAACCTCCTGAACACCTACGGCGAGGTCACGACTCGGCTCGAACCTTCTTCTTCGGTGGAGCGCACGGGCCGCATGTTCTATGGTGGCATCGTCGCCGATCACGCGAAGGTCGGCATCATGGCGGCGATCACCACCGGCTCATCGTTCGGGACGGGGGCGATGATCGCGTGCGACCGGCCGCCAGCCTGCGTGGATCGCTTCGCTTGGCTGACGCCCGAGCGCATGTCCCGGTTCCGGTGGGATCGGTTCGAGCAGACCATGCGCGCCGTGATGTCTCGTCGCGGTGCGGAACCCGGGCCGGCGCTGCTCGCCAGGCTCCGCGCGTTGCACGCTGCCGGCGAGGCGGGCTGAGGTGGCCGAGCGACTCTGCATCATCGACGGGCATGCCCAGTTCTTCCGGGCCTACTACGCCATCCGCGGCGGTCTCAACAGCCCGGTCACCAACGAGCCGACCAACATGGTCTATGGCTTCTGCCAGATGCTGCTCAAGCTGGTCCGTGATGGCGGCTGCTCCCACGTTGCCTTGGTGATCGATGCCAGTGGCGACACCGAAACGTTCCGCTCCGAGCTCTACCCCGAATACAAGGCGCACCGCGAGCCTCCGCCCGAGGACTTCGACGGTCAGGTCGAGCGGTGCCTGGAGTTGGCGCGGCTCATGCGAATCCCGGTGCTTGCGGAAGCGCGCGTCGAGGCGGATGACGTCATCGCCACGGTGGTGCGGTCGGTCCGGCGCTACCACCCCAACGTGGCGATCCGCATTGCGAGCAAGGACAAGGATCTCGCGCAGTTGCTCGACGGCTCCACCGTGCTCTACGACGTGCAGACCGGCGCGGAACTCACGGCCGACGGACTCTTCGACAGCAAGGGCGTCCGTCCCGAACATGTCGTCGACATGCTGGCCCTGATGGGCGATGCGGTCGACAACGTGCCTGGCATTCCCGGCATCGGTCCCAAGACCGCGGCACAGCTGGTGGTCCAGTACGGCTCGATCGAGGGCGTGCTGGCGCACCTCGCTGAGCTGACGCCCAAGCGCCGGGAGTCGATCGAGGCGAATCGGGATCAGCTTGGACTCGCACGAACCCTGGTCAGGCTGAAGGATGACTGCGCGCTCGACTGGTCGCTTGCGCAGAGCCGGGTCGATCCCTCATCGGTCGATGCCTCTGCGCTCGGCTCGCTCCTGGAGTTGCTCGGCTTCGGTCGATTGCGGCAGGAGTGGATGACCTGGCTTCGGGACCATGGGGCGGTGGTGCCGCAGGGCCTCCCGACGCCACCGCCTGCATCGACGCCGAGCCGCCCTGCGTTGCGCCCGACGCAGCGGGGGGAGAGCGCGGAAGGCACGCTCTTCGCGGGCCTCGACAGCGATCCTGCTCCGCTCGCGGTGCCCCAACAGGCCAGCTGTGCCTGGACCATGCTCGTCGATGGGCCGTCGCTGTCCTCATGGGTCGATGCTGCGCGTGCGGCCTGCATGCAGGGCGCCGTGCTTGCGTTCGACACCGAAACCGACGAGCAGCCACCACGCACGCCATGCATGGTCGGCTTCAGCGCCAGCGTCGAGCCGGGCAAGGCGGTCTACGTGCCCACTCGCAGCGCTGGACCGTTGGCGCATCTGGACAACGAACGAGCGATCGCCATCCTGCGGCCCTTGCTTGAGGACCCCGCCGTGCGCAAGGTTGCGCACAACGCCAAGTTCGACCTGCAGGTCCTGCGCGCGCATGGCGTCACGGTGGCCGGCCTTCTGGCCGACACCATGATCGAGAGCTTCCTGCTGGAGCCCGAGCGCTCCACGCATGGTCTCGGTGACGTGGCGCAGCAGCGCCTCGGGCAGGGCAAGCTCTCGATGGAAGCGATCACCGGCATTGGGCCGCACCGTCGCACGCTCGACCGCGTCGAACCGTCGCTCACGGCGCCGTACGCAGCAACGGATGCTGACCTCACGCTGAAGCTCCACCGCGCGATGGCTCCCGAGCTCGATGCCCAGGGGCTCCGCTCGCTGCACGACGAGGTCGAGCTTCCGTTGGTCACGGTGCTGGCCGACATGGAGTGGAACGGGATCCGTGTCGAGCGCGAGGAACTTCAGCGCCAGCGCGCTCGCCTCGAGGCCCTGATCCTCGATCTGCGTGCACGCATCGCTGCGGCAGCGCCGTGGCCCTTCAATCCGGACAGTCCCAAGCAGCTTGCTGCGGTCCTCTTCAATGCACCCGACGCCGCCACGCCAGGACTCGGGCTGCCGATCGTCAAGCGGACCAAGACCGGTGCGAGTACCGATGCAGAGGTCCTGGAGACGCTTGCCGAAGATCCTTCGGTCACCAGTCCGCTTCCGCAGCTGATCGTGGAGCACAGACAGCTGACGAAGCTCGTGGGTACCTATCTGGTGGCACTGGAGCAGGCGATCGATCCCCGTGACGGTCGGGTGCACGCATCGTTTCATCAGACCGGCGCCGCCACGGGCCGCCTGTCGAGTTCCGATCCCAACCTTCAGAACATCCCGATCCGCACTCCCGCGGGCCGCGAGATCCGCGCTGCCTTCACGGCGCCAGCTGGTCATGTGCTGCTCGCGTGCGACTATTCGCAGGTCGAGCTCCGCGTGCTCGCGCACCTCTCAGGCGATCCGGCGCTCTGTGCGGCCTTCGCCAGCGGCCAGGACATCCACACTGCTGTCGCCGCCGAGGTGAACGGCATCGAGCCATCACAGGTCACGCCCGAGCAGCGCAATGCGGCCAAGATGGTCAACTTCGGCATCGTCTACGGCATCACGCCGCACGGGCTCGCCCGGCGCATGGGATCCGGAACGACCCAGGCTCGTGCCAAGGAGATCATCCAGGACTACAAGGCCCGTTTCGCAGGGCTCGAGTCGTTCCTGCAGCAGTGCATTGACGATGCCCGCACTCGAGGCTGGTCGACCACGATCCTCGGTCGCCGCCGCCCCGTGCCGCAATTGCACTCGCGCAACGGCAACGAGCGCGCGCTCGGGCAGCGCATCGCCGTGAACACCGTGGTGCAGGGGAGCGCCGCCGACCTGATCAAGGTTGCCATGGTTGCCGTGCATCGCGGCTTGTCGACGGTCTCTCCTGGCTCGCGGCTGCTCCTGCAGATCCACGACGAACTCGTGCTCGAGGTACCCGAGGCCGAGGTGGCCACGGTCGAGCCGTGGGTGCGCGAATGCATGCAGCAGGCCATTCCCATGCGCGTGCCGATCCTGGTCTCCAGCCACTGGGGACCTCGCTGGCTCGATGCCAAGTGAATGGCCGTACCGGATAAACGGGCTGTCCCCACCGGAGGCCATCCCCCTTCGGTCAGGTTGACGAACGCAAGGAAGCCGCTACACTTTCCCGTCCACGGCCAGCGATGGTCGTGGGGCGCTTCGGCGCTGGTTAGGGGTGGTAGCTCAATTGGTTAGAGTACCGGCCTGTCACGCCGGTGGTTGCGGGTTCGAGTCCCGTCCGCCTCGTTCAAACGCCCTCGATCGTTCACTCGATTGAGGGCGTTGTCATACCCGGAGCGCTGCATGGCACACCGCATCGATCCAGACGAGGGCCCGTCCCGCGACGACATCCGCCGGCTGGAACGGCCGCGGCCGGGATTCTGCCCCGATTGCGGCCGTGCCGTGGCCGAGGACGCCGACATCTGCCCAGGCTGCGGACACTGGATCGCTGGCAGCCCGCTGCGCGAACCGCCCGTGGCGCACCATGTGCGACGGCAGCACCGGGTCCTGCTGGCCTTGGTGCTCCTGACCGTGATCCTGTTGCCGCTGCTGCGCGCCTGCTCGTGAGCGGCGCGCGCCGGAGAATGCCTCGTCAAGGACTCGAACCTTGGACCCGCTGATTAAGAGTCAGCTGCTCTACCAACTGAGC
>CAIYOC010000053.1 GCA_903927725.1 uncultured bacterium
ACGCTCGCCCACAGGAAGAACGCCAAGCGACTCGCGAGTTCGCTGCCGGTCAGCGCTCGCACGGTGCGCCCTTCGGCGAGCGGTGCCTCCACACGCAGCAGGAACCGTGGGTCCACGAGCACTGTGGTCACCAGCGCGCGAAGCTGGTCATCGAAGGGCGCCTTCGATCCACCAGCGGCATCGATCGCCGTGCGCGCCAGCGTCTGCCCATCGCGGTCCTCGACCGGCACACGGAAGAGCTCGGTCGCCAGCACGGTGGCCACGCGACGCAGTTGCTGCGTGGTCGATCCCTTGCCAGCGATCTCGCTGGCCCAACGCTGGAACGGCGTGGGCGTGGTCGGTTCGAGCGGGCCGACCAGGCGCATGCCGTGCAGATGCAGGTTGCGGTCGCGTGCGGCGGGGTTCGGTTCCTTGGGGTTGTAGTAGTCGTTCAGGAACGCCACGCCGATGCGGTGTGAGCCGGGTTCGAGCGGTCCCTGCCAGACCAGTATGCCGGGGCTGACGCGCTCGAACGGGATGGCTGTGCTGGCCGTTCCGGCAGCTCGTGGAGCATTCCCGCCAGAGGCACCTTGCTCGCGTGGCGTCTTGCCCTTACCGGGTGCGCGGCCTGCCTCGCCTTCACTTGGTGCACTGGGATCCCACGCTTGGCTCAGGACCGTCGTGCCATCCACGAGCACCGCCGCCTGCGCCACATCTGGGCCAGCGCGCGATGCCGAGCATGTGGCCTCGAACCGGTAGGTGCCGGGAAGGGTCACCGTGAAACTTGACGTCAGCGACCCGTTGGTGGCGAGCACCTGCACGCCATCGTGCTGGCCACCTTGCCCGCGGCGCTCGAGCGAGCCGAGCGCGGCGTCTTGGGTGGCTTCCTGCGATGGCGGCAGGACGGCGGCGGCGGCGACCGCTTCGGCCGACACCAGGAACTTCTCGACCAAGAGCGGCGGCAGCGCGAGCGTGGACGCCGTGGTGTCGAAGCCCTCGCCCACGTCATCAGCAGGCAGCGTGGCGAGCGCGATGGCGCGCAGCGACTGCGCGAAGGCGGGCGGCGGGGTGCTTGTATCGACGCTCAAGCCGGCCTTGATCTGCGCGCTCGCCTCCGCTCCCAAACTGCCGATCGTGTCGCGAATGCTGTTGGCGACCTGCCAGCGATTGAGCCGGCGCACGAGTGGCACTTCGCGGCGTGCCGGCGGCACAGCCGCATCGATGGCCGCAATCATCGCCGCGTACTCGGCAGCGCTGGGTCGCTCGGTTTCCTCAACCGGCGGCATATCCTGCCGCGCCAGGCGCGCGCGGATCGCACGCAGTGCCGACGGCTGCGCACCATCGAGCACCGTATTCAGGTCAAAGCCCCCCTTCCCGCGCGCACCGTCGTGGCAATCTAGGCAGTGAGTGCGAAGGCCGGATTTGAGCGCGGGCGGTGTGAGCTGGGAATCCGTGGGACTCGCCTTCGCTGGCGCAGCATGCAGCGGTAGGGAGGCCGGCGCTGTGTTCGGGGCCCGTGCCTCAGCGTGCGGCAACACCGTGACGCCAGCCACGACGAGAGCCACAACACATCCAGCTGTGCGCAACGCCATCACGCACAGACGATACCCCGCGACGATCAAGGACCA
>CAIYOC010000054.1 GCA_903927725.1 uncultured bacterium
ACTCGACAGTGCGGCGCCACCAAGGGCAAGCAGCACCATGGCGCGCGACGAGATGAACGCGAGAAGTGATCGAGGGGAACGCATCGAGTGTGCCTATCAGCAAACATGATCCCCCCAAGGGGACCGGACGGCCCAACTATCGGATCATGCGGGGCAAAGGTCAACCCAAGAGGCAACTTTCGCCCCGAAGCTGCAAAAAAGAAACCCCCCGGCCATGGGCCGGGGGGAATAAGGGATCAGGGTTGGTTCAGGCGGCCATCCGCCCGGATTCACCTTACGGGCAGGCGGTATCGAACACCGACAGGAAGGCACCAAGGTCGGCGCCGTCCGTCACACCGTCGCCGTTCATGTCGCCCGCGGCGCTGACGCCGAAGGCGGCCAGGAGGGCGCCAAGGTCGGCACCGTTGCGGATGCCGTCGCTGTTGAAGTCACCCGGGCACGGCGTGCTGCAGTTCGTCCCGTTGGCCGTGGTCACCGAGAGGGTGCCCGTGCCGAGGGTCGTGGTGGCGCTGTAGCCACCGACCAGGATGTAGTACTCCTGGCCGCAGACCGCGTCGAAGGTGAGCAGGCTGGTGAAGCCCGTGCAACCCGTGCCATCGTCATTGCAGGCGACGACCGTGCTGGCCGCACAACCGGTCTGCACCGACAGGCGGGTGTCGTGGTCCGCCTGGCTGCAGGTCGACACGGTGTAGGTGCCGCTCTGCGTCGGGGCGAACTTGTGCCACACCACGTTGAAGTTGGTGTCGGTACCGAACTGGCCCATGTCGCAGATGCCGGCATAATCGAGATCCTCGGTCGCACCAACACGGCTGAACGTCGTGTTGCCGGTCTGGATCGCAATGGCCTCGGCGCAGCTGAGGCCCGCACCGCCACCGCCACCACCGCCGCCACCCTCGTCAGTGATCGAGAGGGTGCCCGTGCCGAATCCAGTCGCGGCGTAGGCGCCGAGGCGGATCAGGATCGTCTGGCCAGCGGTCGCAGGGAACGTCACCAGGCTGGTGAAGTTCGCGCAATCCGCACCATCGTCGTTGCACGCGATCAGGTTGCCGGCGCAGCCATCAAGCACGTCGATACGGGTATCGAGCGCCGTCAGGCCGCACGTGCTGGCGGTGAAGTTGCCAGCCGCAGGAGCGGTGAAGGCAAACCAGACGTCGTTGTAGAAGGTCGCACCGAAGGCGCCGCAGGACGCATCCGTGGGGTTGTTGCCGTCGGTGGTCGCACCGTTCGTGTCGAACGCATGGTCACCGAGGCCGACCGACTGCGCATCGGCGCAGTTGTCGTTCGCAGGCGGGTTGCCGCCGCCGCCGCCGCCACAGATGGCGCAACCGGCGACCGCCGCATCGGCGCAGAGCTGGTCCCACTGCGTGTCGCAGCAGAAGGCATCGCCAGCGCAGATCAAGGTGCAGCATTCGACGTCGATGCAACCGCCCGCCGTGCCAGCCACGCAGCAGTCGCCGCCGGTGCCGCAGCCGCCACCGCCGCCGCCGCCACCACCACCGCCGCCGCCACCGTTGCAGTCACCCTGCACCGTGCAGTCGCCACCGTCAAAGCCGAACTGCTCGCAGTTCAGGCAGATCGGAACGCCACCGAAGGAGAAGGTGCCGTCGTCGCAGTAGCCGTCTGCCACCCAGTTCTCAGGGGCGCAGTTGCCGTTGCAATCCTCGATCTGGCCGGCCGGGCAGGCACCCGCCGACGGGGCGATGACCAACTCGGTCGCTCCTGCGGCGCCGTCGTAGCCACCGACCAGGATGGTGTAGGTCACGCCCGCGGTGCCTTCGAACACGAGGCTCGAGGCGAACGCCGCGCATCCAGCGCCGTCATCGTTGCAAGCGATCTGCGTGCCGCCCGCGTCAGGGCAGCCGTCGAACACTTCGATGCCGGTGTCGAACGGAGCCGACCCGCTGCAGGTTTCCAGGGCCCAGAAGCCAGTGGTGGCCGGGGTGAAGGTGAAGAAGACTTCCTTGGTGAACGCAACGCCACCCGCACCACAGCTCACAACACCCCAGTCGGTGTTCGCGAAGGTGTTGTCGAAGGAGTTCGGGCCTTCAACGGCCACCGCCGCGTTAGCGCAGGTGTCGTTGGCCGGCGGAGTCGCATCGCACGCCACGCCGCCGATCTTCAGGGTGTAGTCGTTCGGGATCGTTCCGCCGCAGGGGAAGCTCTCGAACACGCTCGGGAGCGCCACGACATAGTAGGTGCCGGGGGTCACGCACACCGAGGTGGTGCCAGGGCAGGCTCCGGTGGTCGCACTGCCCACGATGCCACCGCACGCGGCGTCAACGACGGCCGCGAAGCAGGGGACGTTGGAGTAGATCTCGAGGCTGATCTCAGTGGCCTCGGTCACGGTGAGCTCGTACCAGTCGGTATCGCGCGTGCCGCCGCTGGCCCAGAAGGTGCCGCTGATCTGAGCGCCGAGGACGGCCGGGTCGTAGGCGCCGCCATTGCAGCCGCCGTTGAGGTCCTCGCCGCAGGTGGCTTCCGACTCGGAGCTCGTTCCCGCGGGAATGGTGCAATTGGTCGTTCCGCAGTCACCGCCGTCGTTGCCGAACTGCTCGCAGTTCAGGAAGATGGCAATGCCGTTGTAGGTGAAGGAGCCGTCATCGCAGAAGCCGTCGCCGACCCAGGTCTCGGGGCAGCAGTTGCCATTGCAGTCGGCGATTTCGCCGGCCGGACATTGGGCCATGGCGGTGCCCGCCGAGGCCAGCAGGGTCGCCGCAGTGGCGAGCATGCCGAAGTGGAAGCGCTTCATCGTTCTGGTCTCCTCAGAATTCAAGTTGAACCGACTGGAACTGATTGACACAGGTGCACACCGTGTCGCCCCCGCACGACGGGAACGGAACCGCCACCCAGTGGTGGAACGGATGTCCGACCATAACTCAATTTTGGCGTCATCCAAACGCGAACCCTGAATGGGTGCAGACATTCCTCCATGATCGGCCGAGCTCGGATCGGCTAGCCTCTCACCCCTCTGGACCCAAACCAAGGAACTTCTCATGCTTTCAAAGGCCCCTGAATTCAACCTGCCCGAAGCCCCCGGCAAGACGGTCGCCAGCGATTTTTCCTCGCAACCCGGCCCCACGGTCATCCTGTTCTTCCCTCTGGCGTTCAGCGGCGTCTGCACGGCGGCCTGCGCCGCACTCCGGGACCAGTGGTCGGCGTGGCAGGGGCTCGGCGCCCGGGTGATCGGCATCTCGATCGACAGCCCGTTTGCCGTGGCCAAGTGGCGCGAGCTCGAGCGCATGCCGTTCCCCGTGCTCTCGGATTTCAACAAGGAAACCTGCCAGGCCTACGGAGCGTTCCATGAGGACCTGATGGGCCTGAAGGGCGTTGCCAAGCGGGCGGCATTCGTGGTCCGCAAGGACGGCTCGGTCGCCTACCAGTGGGTGAGCGACAACCCCGGCGTGCAGGTCGACTTTGACGCGATCAAGGCCGCTGTGGCGAGCTGCGGCTGAGATCGCGATACCCGTGGTCGCAGGTCAGAATCCCTGGCCTTCGACCACGGTGTAGTTGCATGAACCGATGGGTGATTCGCCCACGCTGACGCCCTTGATGACGGCGTTGAGGGTCGGCGCGAAGATCAAGTGCAGCGTCTGGTCGCCGGATGAACTCACGCTCGGCAGGTCCTCGAGCCTGGTGATGGGCTTGGTGGCGTCGAGCCGGACACGCACCTTGTCCTTCTGCTGCCAGAAGTAGCCGATCGGCTGGAAGGTCCGGCCGTTGGCATCGACCAAGACGAGGGGCTTGTCCTTGAACTGGCGCTTGAGCTCGTGCAGATCGACCGTGGCCTTGCCGCGCGTGACGTTGAGGCGAATGATCGCGGTGCCATCAGGCGCGAAAAACCCCTTGATGGCTCCGCTCTTGGCGGCAGTGGAGAAACCGCCCTTGGGGAACTCGTAGTCACCCTGCTTGAGGAAGTTGGACTTCTTGCCCTCGAAGGCGACGAACGTGCCGATGTTGTTGAGGTTCAGCTGCAGCGGGCTGATCGAGTTCACGTTGTCGATGCCGTCGGCGCCCTCGGGAATCTCGCGCGTGCTCGAGAAGTCGATCGGCGCGGATGACGCAGCCGAACCACCCTCAACCTCGAGCACCGAGGCCATGGACTTGCCCTGTGGATCAGGCAACCGGATGCGCAGCCCTTTCAGGAAGACGTAATCGGGGGTCTGTCCCCCGAAGACGGCCGCGGGGAAGACCAGGACGACCTTTGCGGTCTGCGTTCCGGGTGCGCTCGTCACGTAGTTCGCGGTGTCATCGAACGGAAAGAGCTCGCGGCCGGCCTGCGCCCCATCTTGCGTCCACTGGAGCGGGAACGCCACTGCGCGGTTCTTGGTCGACAGCAGGCGGGCCTGCGCGCCGGTCATGATGAACTGCTCGCCGCCGTCGTAGGTGGTTGCATCGAACGTGACGCCCACGGCATAGGCGCCGGGCTGACCATCCGCAGCGCTGTACTTGTCATCGAACCAGAACCCATCGAGCGTGATGCCGGAAGGTGCAACGGCGGTACGGCCGACGCCGGCACTCCAGGTATCGCGGTGCAGGCCGAAGGCGACGTCGGTCAAGCTGGGTTGCAGCTTCGCGAGGCCCAATGCGCTGAACGGACGGAAGGCTCCCATGCCGCCCCGGCCACCGAGCGTGTTGTAGACCGTTTCCGTCACCAGCATGGGATTCGGGAGCGGAGCCATCGTGTTCATGCGGTTCGGCTGCGCGCTGCTGGCTTGGTCGCGCACGAAGCCACGGAAGCCCAGCACCTCGTTCGTGCTCTGGACGAAACCACACGCGATGCCGGCCATGCCGATGCAGAGCACGCCGGCTGCGAGACCGAAGACGGCTCCCCCGAGCTTGTCGAGCAGCGGGTGGAACCGCATGTTGGCGGGTACGAACCGCTCGCTGATCACTCGCGCGAACAGCAGGTACACGATGAACTGCCCGCCGAGCGAGAGCCCCCACGCGTAATTGTCCATGAAGCCGCCGCGCAGCATCAGGTGCGCGCCGGGTTCCCAGAGCGCGAGTGCCAAGGCGCCTGCGCACAGGGTGCACAGGCAGAACTGCACGCTGCTGAAGAAGCCCTGCGCGGACCACCAATAGGCGATCAGTGCGATGAGGGCCCAGAGA
>CAIYOC010000055.1 GCA_903927725.1 uncultured bacterium
CACGCTCGTCGTCTTCGTGGGTTTCTCCATCGTCGTGCTGAAGGAGAAGCCGCGCGCCAACGACTACCTCGCTTTCGGGCTCATTCTCGCGGGCGTGGTCGTGTCGATGCTCGGCCGCGACGGCACGCCGACCATGCAGGGTTGAGGGATCAGTTTGCCCTGGCGACCACTCGCTCGATCGCATCCCTCGTAGGCATCGACGGGATCGCGCCAGCAATGGTCGCGGCGAGCGCGCCAGCCGCATTGGCTCGCGTCAGTGCATCGATCCATGGCATTCCTTCGCTGCGCAGGGCAGCGAGCGCGCCCACGAACGCGTCGCCGCAGCCAACCGTATCGATGGCCTCGACTGGAATGGCGCGCCCGCTCAGGGGCGCACCATCCACGCGTGCGATCCAGCCCGCCGCGCCGAGCGTGACCACAATGTCGAGCTTCGGCCACGCGTTCGCGAGTCGATCGAGCGCGGCTTCCGGCTCGCCGATGCCAGTGAGTGCAGCGAGTTCGTGCTCGTTCACGAGCAGGCACGACAGCGCACCGAGGTCGATCTGCCGCACCGCATCGCCCATCGGAGCGGCGTTCAGCCAGAGCTTCAGCCCCACCTCACACGCTCTGGTCACGGCATGCCCGAGCCCACTGCACTCGTTCTGCATGAGCAGCAGGTCGCCGGGTGCGGCGCCCGTGAGGAAGGCATCGATGTCGGCATCGCCGATCCGGCTGTTCGCCTCGGGTGCGATGACGATCGAGTTCATGCCATCGTCGGCGACCATGACCGCAGCGAACCCTGACATCGCATCGCTCGTCATGACGCATGCGGTGTCCACGCCGGCGGCTGCGAGTTCGCGCACGATGAACGCACCGTCGCTGCCCGTACGACCGAGCATGCGCACCCGCGCGCCGCACCGGGCCGCAGCCACAGCTTGGTTCGCGCCCTTGCCGCCCGGATGCACCGCTGCCGAGCGGGCCATGACGGTCTCGCCCGGCGCTGGAAGCGCTGGCACGCGCAGCACGCGATCGATCATCAACGAGCCGATGACGTGGAGCGTGGTGCTCATCTCGTCAGGCTACCGCCATGCCGCGGCAGGTCTGCGGTTCGAGATCACCGTTCGTGTGACGACCGGTCGCGGCTAGCCTGCACCCATGCCGATCCTTGCCGTCGCTGCCGTGCTCGTGTTTCTGGCGCAACCGATCGACGGCCCCGCTGCAGTTCCCGCGCCGGCAGCCGCAGCGACCGAGGGCCCGGCAGGTGCCACGGCGCGCCCCGCACCGAGCGTGCCCGGGCTTTCCAAGCCAGTCACGATCAATTTCGATGCGGTCGATGTCCCAACGATCTCAGCGGCGACCGAGACCGATGCCGCGCGCGCGCTCGGGTTCGCGCACGCCACCGATCGATTCGCCCAGATGGACATGATGCGTCGATTCGCCGCCGGCGAGACGGCGGAGCTGCTCGGCGAGAAGGCCGTGCCTGCGGACCTCGAGCGGCGCGCGCTCCGTGGTCGCGAAACGGCGCGCGCCTGTGTCGATCGGCTCGATCCGCGCAAGCGTGCGATCCTCGAGGCCTACGTGCAGGGCGTGAACGCAGGCATCGATGCGCTCCCCGCCTTGCCGCTTGAGCACATGCTGCTGGGCATCACGCCCGCACCTTGGAAGGCCGAGGATTGTGCGCTCGTCTATCTCTCGATGTTCCATGCGCTGGCGCGCACCGGTCGCGCCGACGCGATCTATGCCGAAGCGCTCGAGCGCCTTCCTGCTCCCGTGTGCGAGTTCATCGGCTCGCCGCTCTCGCGCATGGATTGCCCCGTGCTGTCCGAGACAGCGCCGCCGGCGTTGCCCGCGATACCGGGCGTCGATGTGATCGACCTTCGGAGCATCGATCGTGCAGCCGTCGAGCCGGCGGCGAAAGCCACCAAGCAAGACTCGCCCGACCAGGCAACACCCAAAAAGGAAGGAGGGAAGAAGTCCAAGCGCCAGCTGACGGGGGCTCCGAGCACGCCTTTCTCCATGCATGGATGGACCGATGCGCTCGCAGAACTCTGGGACGAGCGTGCGGCGATGGCGGGCAGCAACGGATGGGTCGTCGCCGGAAGTCGCACGAAGGATGGCCGCGCGATTCTCGCCAACGATCCCCACCTGATGATCACGGCGCCGATCCTGTGGTACCGGTGCCGGCTCGAGTGGCCTGGTGTCGAATGGACTGGTCTGTCGATCCCGGGGGTGCCCGGCATCGTGATCGGTGGCAACGGTCACGTCGCGGTCGGCTTCACGAACACGACCGGCGACTTCGAGGACATCGCGCTGATCGATGTCGATCCGACGGACCCGGCTCGCTACCTCCTCCCGGATGGCGGCAGCGAGGCGTTCGGCACCGTCGAGCGCACCGTGCTCGTGCGCGGCAAGGATCCCGAACGCATCGTGCAGCGCACCACGCGCTGGGGCACCGTGACCGGCGACATGCGCTGCGCCGACGGCGTGGCGCGTCCGTTCGTCACGCTGTGGATCGGTGCGCGCCCCGACGCGATCAACTTCGAGATCCTCGACATGGCTCAGGTGCGCACCGTCGACGAGGCAGTGGACCTGCTGTCGCGCTGGTATGGCCCGAGCCAGAACGCCATGCTCGCTGATCGCACCGGCGACATCGCGTGGGTGGTCACAGGCTGGATTCCCGATCGGCGCGGGCATGATCCGCGAAGGCCATGGCGGCCATCGGTCGATGGCGAACCATGGCAGGGGCCGATCGAGCCGGCGCTTCGCCCCAAGCTCGTCCGTCCGCCATCAGGTGTGATCGTGACGGCAAACCATCGCACCGTGCCGATCGATCAGTGCGCAGTGCTTGGTCACTACTGGGCGAACCCCGAGCGTGCGCATCGCATCCATGCACTGCTGGCAGACGGACAACCGCTGGATGAATCGCGCATGCTCTCGATGCAGCTGGATACGGAGCTCGTCGGGCTCGAGCCCTATCGCGCCATGGCGCTCGCCGCCCTCGACGGCGCACCCGGTCCTGCCTCGGTCGCCCATCGCGCGTTGATCGCTGCGTGGAACGGTCGCGCCGATGCCGATCAGCCTGCGGTCGCGCTGCTGTCGGCATTCCAGCGCTCGATCGAACGTCGCTTCGCGGCGATGCTGGTGGCGTGGATGCGCGCCAAGGCCGGCCAGCCGCTGCCCGGCTTGGAGATCCGCGCCGTGCACGACGAACCGTGGCTGCGCGTGCTCGAGACGAAGCCGGCGAACTGGCTCCCTTCGGGGTACGCAGACTGGAACGACTTCCTGCGGGCGGCGCTGGCCGAGGCTGCATCAAAGGAGCCCGGCACCGAGCCGTGGGGCCATCGCAATCGTGCCCGATTCGCAAGCCCGGTCGCCGATGCCGTGCCGGCCTTCATGAAGCCGACCGTCACGCTCGATGACGGGCCGCAGCCGGGCCACGGACGGGCCGTGCGGGTGCAGACGCCACGCGCCGCGGCCAGCGCGCGCTACATCGTGAGCCCGGGCCGCGAAACCGACGGCATCCTCGAGACGCCTGGCGGCCAATCGGGTGATCCGCGCTCGCCGCACTACCGCAGCCTGCACCAGGCGTGGCGAGCGGGTGAACCGACGCCGCTGCTGCCGGGGCCGAGTGCGAGGTCGATCGTCCTTGATGTGGTCAAGTAAACGTCAATGACTCGGGCTCTGCAGCGGATTCGAAGCGGGGACGTCCGAGCAGAGTGCGGTCACCGCCCGAGCACGTTGATCAGTTCCGGCCGCGATCCGGTGCGCGATAGCTCTCTCGTGGCGTCGTGACCTGTGCCGTTCGCACGGTGGGCTTCAGTCCTTGGTCCTGCGCGGCCGCCCGGAAGATCTCGAACGTCGTGATGTGCAGGAAGCGAGTGATGTCCTTCTGCATGCCGACCAGGCTGTCGTGGAGGGCGCACGGGTCGCCGACGCCGCACACGCCGCCACCGAACGGACAGATGTGACTGTGGTTCTCGCGTTCAAAGAGCGCGTGGACCTGCTTGAGCGTGATCTCGGCAGGGGGACGCGCGAGCGCGTAGCCGCCGCCGGGGCCCGGCGAGCCAGCGACGATGCCCGCTTGGGAGAGCGTCGAGAGGATCTTGGCCACCATTGGCGCGGGCAGTCCGCGCTGTTCGGCGATCTGCATCGCGGACAGGCGGGTCGTGCCGCCGTCCCATACTTCAGCGAGTCGACTCAGGGCCCCAATGGCGCGTTCAGTCTGCTTTCCGTACATGGATCCTCCAACTCAGATTGTTTGTCCCCGGTTCGGCGGCACCCGCCGAATCCTCGTAACGAAACAATGATACATGATTCCGGGATCAGTGTCGCTGCTTTCCTGGTCTCGTGCGGTCAACGACAGCACCCCCGGACTGCACGTCACACGGCAGCCCGGGGGTGCTCAAGTCCACGTCTGGTCACAACCAACCAGGCGGCGATTGGCCGACGGATGGCGCGACCAGTTCGATCTCAGCTACGGCGTCGCCCGAGATTCAGGACTCGGCCGGCCGTCAGCATCAGTGCGATGGCGCCCGGTGCGGGGACGAAGGAGAATGCCATGTCGGCACGTCCTCCCGCCTGCGAGAACTGAAGGCCGGTCACGTTGATCTCGAGCGCACGGCCTGCGAACGAGAGGTTCGCGTTGCTCAGGCCTGTCGCCTGACTCAACGACGAGACGGTGAACGCCGTGACGTCAATCGTCTCCGGCAGTTCGATGCGAATGATGGTGCCGGGTGCGAACGTGGCCGACTGGGCACCGGCGAAATCTGCCACGATGGACAGGCTGTTTTCGTTGAGGTCCACCAAGAAGGCTTGGTATCCACCGAAAAGCGACTCAGCGCGGTAGTACTCTGGGAGCAGCGCGCTCACCAAGAACGAGCGACTGTCGAGCAGGGAGCCGTTGGTCGTCCACGTCAACGAACTCGTGGATCCGATGATGGCCCCTGAGGCTGCTGTCGTGGCAAACGCCGCGACCGAAACGCCAAACACAAAAGCGATCGAACGCATGATCTTTTCCTCTCCTGGATGTACACACTGTCTAGGGCCCCCGAAAACGACCGGGGACTGAACACGACCATGCCGCGGGGTTCCACTCGTTCAAGAAAATCCCGTTGGAATTCAGCAAGTCTTCGAGCGGCGGTCCCTCAAGCTCTTGGTTACGCCTATAAAACCGCTTCCAGAGCGTCGCAGAAGCCCACGCCGGCCGATTGGGCGGCTGCAGGGGTGCTTCGCGAATTTTCAGGGGTTCAAACAGAGAAGGCCGCTTCCGACGACTGTCGAGAGCGGCCTTCTGTCGTGCAGCGAACGTTGAGTCAAGAGGCACGGCGCTGACGCCGGCCGATGCCGGCAGCAGCCAGCAACAGCGCCATCGCGCCGGGAGCCGGCACGTAGTTGAACGCCATGGTGATGGCGCCGCCGCCACTGGCGAACGTGTTGCCGTTCATGCGCACGAGGAGCGTTCGCCCCTCGAACTGCAGGTCTTCCTGCGTGAAGCCAGCCACTGAGCTGACACCGACGAGCGTGAACGACTCGATGACGACGTCCACAGGCAGGATCACGCGAATCGTCTGGGTTCCGCCAAGCGTGAGCTGCGGGATGCCGGAGACGTCGGACATGATCGAGAGCGAGTTTTCGCTCAGATCCACACTGAACGCCGCGTAGCCACCGATTTCGGGGGTGATGGCTCGGTAGTACTCGGGAAGCAGGGCGCTGCACAGCGCATTCCGCTCATCGAGCGCGACGCCGTTGCGGATCCATGCGAAGTTTGAGACTGAGCCGACGATCTCGGCTTGCGCGCTGGCGGTGGCAACGAGGGATGTCGCCACCACGAGCATCGCTCGTGGAACAGAAATCATGCTTTTCCTCTCTCGAAACGGGATGGATGGAGTGTCCCGGGAACTACTCGCGGGACGTGTGACCCTGCCACGGGTGTGGCCAAGAGCAAGGACAAGTCTCGCGCAATTACGGACTTGCAAGAAAACAAGCCGTATGATCCCAGGGCGGACCTTCCTCGCGGAAGCATCGAGGCGCGCCGTGCTGCCACCCGTCCGAATCTGCCGCTGTTCCGAACCTGAAGCATCCGCCGTTCGTTGCCCCGCGTCACAGGCCGAACTTGGACCGCTCCACCATGATCCACGCCTCCCACGCCGCAACCCACGCCTTGATGGGTGAGTTGAGGCGTCAGCTCGGCGGTACGGGCGTCCATCACGATGCCCTCGTGACGCCGCCGTTGGTCCCCGATCGGGCGCAGCCGCCTGTGGGACCCCTGGAGCACTTGGAGTCGATCGCGCGCGGCCAGGGCCTTGCCTGCTGGTTGCGGCGGATGCGCGTGGCCGACGCGGTCTGGCTGGCAGCGACCGA
>CAIYOC010000056.1 GCA_903927725.1 uncultured bacterium
GGCATGGCCGACGGCAGCGTTCATGTGAGCCCGGCCTGGGATCGTCAGGAGATGTGCCGTCACATCCGTCCGACGGCCCCCGGCGGCCTGCTCCGTGCAGCGCAGGACCCGGCGAGCCTGGCCAAGTCGGCCGAGCGCGCGAGCGCGACGACGATCTCGATCTGCCTGGTGGGCAACGGCAACCGCCGCGCGTACACCGACCTCCAGATGCAGGAGTTGGTGACCTTGGTCCGTGCCCTGCAGGACCGCTTCGCGATCCCGGCCGACCGCGTGCTCCTGCGCGGTGATGTGGATGGCACGGCCAACCCCGGCCAGTTCTTCCGGCAGGCCGATTTCGAGGCCCAGCTGCGCCGCTGACCCACGTTTCGGCTTGAGCCGAACGCGCTCGATCCTTACACTCCCCGCTCACTTCTCTCCGGGCCATATGCGCGTGGGCGTCTGTCCCGTCGCGGCGTCTGGCGGCAATGGTTCGCAATGTCTTCCCTCGCTGTCAAGGACATCTTCGGTTTCAAGGTGATCGCCCCGCTCGGCACGGGTGCGGCCAGCATGGTGTTCGCCGTGCAGGACCCGTCCGACAAGCAGATCTACGCGCTGAAGCACGTGGTGAAGAACACCGACAAGGACCAGCGCTACCTCGATCAGGTGGAGCTCGAGTACGAGATCGGCAGCAAGCTCTCGCACCCCAACATCCGCGCGCTCCACAAGATCCACCGGACCAAGAAGTTCTTCAAGGTGGTCGAGATCGCGCTGACCATGGAGCTGCTCGATGCCCCGACGCTCGACAAGGCGCTGCCGAAGACCATGGTCGAGGCTGCGGGCATCTTTGCGCAGATCGCACGGGGCCTGGCGCACATGCACGACAAGGGCTTCTGCCATGCCGACATGAAGCCGATCAACGTGATGATCGCCGACGGCGCCACCGTCAAGATCATCGACCTTGGCCAGGCGTGCGCGCTCGGCACGGTCAAGAAGCGCATCCAAGGCACGCCGGGCTACCTCGCCCCTGAGCAGGCGCACCGGCAGGAAGTCAACGGCCAGACGGACATCTACAACCTTGGTGCGACCATGTACTGGGTGCTCGTGGGCGACACGATTCCCACGGCGATCCCGTCGAAGGCTGACCCAAAGTCGCTCGGCGGCGAGTTCACGCCCGTGGCGGTCAAGCCGCCTGTGCCGCCCGCGGTGCGCAACAAGTCGATCCATCCGATGCTGTCGGACCTGATCCTGGAGTGCGTGCAGGTGAGCCCGGCCGATCGCCCTGCTTCCATGCAGCTTGTTGCGCAGCGGCTCGAGGACCTGCGCACGCTCTTCGCGGCGCAACCCGGTGGCGTCCGCCTGGACACGCGCGGTTGGGGATCGAGCGAATCCTCGCAGGGGTCGTGGGAGCGCTGAAGCTAAGCCTGCCCCGTTCGCGGCCGCCACTGCTGGCGGCGCTCATCGTGTCTTCAGTGGTCCACGCTGCCCCAGCGCGTGCTGGTGATCCTGACCTTCGTCAGCCGGAACGACTGCAGGACCTTCAAGTGCTGCAGGATCGCCTGCAGGCGCTGTCTCGGGCGGCACGACCGACGCAGGTGGCGATCAAGGTCACCGAGCTCGGTGGCGGCGGTTCATGCAGCGGCACGATCATCGATGCCCGGGAGGGCTGGATCCTGACCGCCGGTCACTGCTTCGAGAAGCCGGGTCAAGCGGTCGCGATCGAGCTGCCCGATGGCCGCACGATTCCCGGGACGACGGCCGGCCTGCACTGCGAGGCGAACAAGGACTGTGGCCTCGTGAAGTTCGATCCGGTCGAGGGGATCGTGGCGGCGCGATTGGGTCCGTCGGCACGGCTGGTCGAGGGTGACTGGCTGGCCCCCTTCGGCCATACGCATGGCTTCATGAAGGATCGTGCCGCGGTCATGCGCGTGGGGCGCGTCGTCCATCAGCGCGAACACGCCATCGATCTCGATGCACCGATGTCCGGTGGCGACTCCGGCGGCGGCGTCTTCGACCTGCAGGGCAGGCTGGTCGGCATCGTGAGCACCACCAGCGGCGAGCCCACGCTGGGCTCGATGTGCACGAGCGACTTCGCGGCTTCGCGGCTGGCTGACCTCAAGGCCGGCACCGTGACCGGCGGCCGCACGATGGACCCTGCTGCACTGCAAGCGATGTGGGCCGGCGAGCGTGGTGAGTTCGAGCCCACCGGCGATGCGGGCCGTGGCGCTCCTGGCCTGCGCGAGATCACGGGTGAAGTGACCACGCCGTGGCTGCAGTCGGTCTGTCAGGTGATGGTCGATCATCGGCCTGTCGGCATGGCCACGGTGATCGATGTGTCGGGCGTGCTCCTTGCCAAAGACAGCGACATCGGTCGATCGAGCGATGCCGTCGAGGTCACGCTGCCCGTGGGGACGACCGTGCGGGCGCGCCGTGTGGCGCGCGATCGCGATCTCGACCTCGTCGTGCTCAAGGTCGATGGCGATGACCTGGTGCCGATCGAGTGGGCTCTCGATGCGGTGCCGACGTCCGGCACGATCGTCGTGAGCGCTTCATCGCAGTGGAATGGCGAGTCATGGGGCATCACGGGACTGGATGGCTTGCGCGAGAACGCCATCGATGGGCTGTCGGGATTCCTCGGGATCCGCGTGGAGCAAGGCACGCCCGGTGGGCCGGGGCTCAAGGTGATCGAAGCCACGATCGGCTCGCCGGCGTGGGTCGCGGGGCTGCGGGCCGGTGATCGCGTGCTGCGCTTGGCAGGGCAGTCAGTCGCGGAGCAAGGCGACATCGGTCGCATCGTGCGTGCGTACGGCGGCGGCGAGTTGCTCCTGATCGAGATCGATCGTGATGGATCGCCCATGTCGCTCCTGACCCGCGTGACCGTACGGCCCGATGATCGCCGCATCTCCCAGAGCACGGCGCTCTTCCCGGCGAGCCGACGCGCAAGCGGCTTCGGAGGCGTGCTGCAGCACGACACGCCGCTGCCATGCATGCGCATGGGCGGTCCGCTCCTTGGGCTCGATGGGCGTGCGATCGGCATCAACATCGCGCGACCCGATCGCACGGCGACCTATGCCTTGCCTGCTGCGCGCGTGAAGCCGCTGCTGGCCGCATGGATCGAGGCAGCGAAGGCCGGAACCACGTTGCCGGCGGTCGCGCCGATCGACCTGTGGCCACCGATGCAGCAGACCGGTGCGCGCTGGATCGGGCATCCTGCCCTGGCGGAACTCGAGGGGTCGTCGCTCGTCTATGCCTTCGACCAGCGGGTCGATCCGGGCGTGATCGAGGGATGGACCGATCCCTTGGCGCGCTGCGCCTGGGTCGCCGAGCTCGAACCCGGCGCCTACGACGTGTTCATCGAAGCCGGGCTCGTGGGTGAAGCGCAGCGCTTCGCCACGATCGATGTCGGGTACGAGCGTCCATCCATGCAGGATGCCGTCGAGGGAGCCCAAGCGAACGCCGACCAGCCCGATCGATCCAAGCGCGTGCGGATCACGGCGACCCAGCCACCCAACGAACGCGTGACGGGGCGCATGAAACTCGCCACCTTCCCGGCCGGGCGGATCGAGGTGAGCGAGCGCGGGCCCGTGGTGGTCTGGGTCGGTCGACCGGGTGCGCCCGATCTGGTGGTCGGCCGGCTCACGCTGCGCGCAGTGGACGCCGCAGCCGATCCCGGCGAGGATGCGCCCAAGGCCGAACCCGATGAATGACCATTGGCACCATCGCTTCCTCGAGCTCAGCCGCACCATCGCCGGGTGGAGCAAGGATCCCTCGCGGCAGGTCGGTGCGGTCATCGTGAGCCCATCCAAGCAGATCCTGTCCACGGGATTCAACGGCCTGCCGCGCGGCGTGGCGGACCGGCCCGAACGGCTCGAGCGACCGGTGAAGTACGACCTGATCTGCCACGCCGAGATGAACGCGATCGTGCAGTGCGCGCGCAACGGAATCAGCCCAGTGGGCTGCACGATCTACTCGAGCTTCAGCCCGTGCGTGCAATGCTCTCTGGCGATCATCCAGGCCGGGCTGGCGGAAGTCGTGACGTTCGAGGTCGATCATGGCAACGAGCCGTGGTCGGAGTCGATCCGCAAGGCCGTCGATCTCTTTGCCGAGGCCGGCGTGTCGTACCGATCGTTCCCCGTGCGATGAACGACCGGTCGCGGCGGCGCGTGCAGCCCGCCGTGCCACCTACACTCCACCGATGCACGAGCAGCGCGACTGGTTCAGGCTCGATGGCCGACATGCCTTGGTCGGAGGCGCCACGCAAGGCATCGGTCGTGCGTGCGCGATCGCTCTGGCGCGGGCCGGCGCCCGCGTGACGATCGCCGGTCGCAACGACGAGGGACTGGCGAAGGTCGCGGCGGAACTTGCGGCGATCGGTCCCGGTCACGACACGATGCTCGTGGACCACGCCGATTGGCAGGCCGTGCAGCGATCGATCGATGCACTCGCTGCCCGCGATCCCGTGCACGTGGTCGTGCACAACACCGGCGGTCCTGCTGCAGGGTTCGCGATCGATGCCGATCCGGCGCAGTTCACGGCGGCGCTCACGCAGCATGTGGCCACCGGGCAGTCGATCATGCAGGCGTGCGCGCCCGGCATGCGGGCGGCCGGCTACGGGCGGCTCGTCTCCATCACGAGCACGAGCGTGACGACGCCGCTGCGCGGGCTCGGTGTCTCGAACGTGGTGCGCGCGGCCGTGGCCAACTGGGTGAGGACGCTGGCGCATGAACTGGGCCGTTTCGGGATCACGGCCAACAACGTGATGCCGGGGTTCACACGCACGGGGCGGCTCGCCTCGCTCTTCGAAGGCAAGGCGCGCCGCGGCGGCGTCGACGTGGAGGACATCGAGCGCGAGGCCATCGCCACGATTCCTGCCGCTCGGATCGCGGAACCTGACGAGATCGCGGCGGCGGTGCTCTTCCTCTGCTCGCCGGCAGCGAGCTACGTGAACGGCGTGAACCTGCCCGTCGATGGTGGCCGGCTCGTGCAGATGTGACCGATGGCCAAGACATCCGCCAACTCCGCTGAGGCGCACGACGAGCTCGCGCGCAGCCGGCGCGTCGGCTCGATGAACGCGATGGCTGCGCTGCTCGGCTGGAGCACGGTGCCGCTCCTGCTTCGTGACCTCGCCGGCCGGGGCGTGGATTTCTGGAGCAACAACGGCTGGCGGTACGGCGCGAGTGCGGTGCTCTGGCTGCCGTACGTGCTCTGGCATGCGTGGCGTGGCCGGATGCCCAAGGGCATCTGGAAGGCAGCGATCGTGCCAAGCATCGCCAACATCGCGGGGCAGGCTTGCTTCACCGCGGCGTTCGGCATGGCCACGCCCGGCATCGTGACCTTCGGCCTCAGGAGCCAGCTCATCTTCGTGGCACTCGGTGCATGGTTCCTGTTCCCTGCGGAGCGTGCGGTGATGCGCACCGCGCGGTACCTCGTGGGATTCGCGCTGCTCATCACGGGTCTCATGCCGGTGCTCTTCGGCGGCGAGTTCTCGCTCGGTGGTGCCAACGGATCGGGCGTGCTGATGGCGGTCTGCTCGGGGCTTGGCTACGCCTGCTACGGCCTGAGCGTGAGGCGCTTCATGGCGCCGTACCACCCGGTCCTGGCCTTCGCGGTGATCTGCCAGCTCACGGCCATCGGTTTGATCGCCCTCATGCTGGCGTTCGGCCGCGACGGTGGTGCGTACGTGCCATCGCTCGGATCGCGCGAACTCCTCTTTCTGGCCATCAGTGCGGTGGCCGGGATCGCCGCGGGCCACGTCTTCTATTACGTCGCCATCGCGCGGCTCGGCGTGGCGATCACCAGTGGCGTGCTGCAGCTGCAGCCCTTCCTGGTCAGTGCAGCCAGCGCCTTCGTGTTCGGCGAGCGGCTCACCGGCCTGCAATGGATGGGCGGCTTCGTGGCCGTGGGCGGTGCGGTGCTCATGCTCACCGCCGAGCGCAAGGCGCCGCAGCAGGCGCAAGCCAGCACCGAGACCGGTGACTGAAGCGGGCCGGTCGGACGCCGTCGGGATCGTGCTGCAAAAACGCGCGAGTGCGGCTCAGCGCGTCCCGGCCAGCGTGTCGACGAAGCGCCAGACCTCGTCAAAGGTGTTGAAGAGCGGGGCCGGCGCCGCACGAATCACGTTGGGGCGTCGCGTGTCGCAGGCGATGCCGGCCGGCAGGAGCTGCGCATGACGCTCCATGCAGCGCTCGTCGAGCTGGATCGAGAGCTGCGCGCCACGCTCGTGCGTGGCCGCAGGAGTGAGCACGCGCGCCTCGGGCACGCGTTCACGAAGGAGCATCTCGAGGAACGCGGTGAGCCGCAGCGACTTCGCGCGCAGCCGATCGAACCCTGCGGCATCGAAGAGTTCGAGGCTCGCCAGCAGCGGCGCCATGCCGATCACGCTCGGTCCGCTCACTTGCCATCCATCGGCGCCTGGTGTGGCGACGAATTCGCGCTCCATCGCCATGCGGGTGGCGAGCGGCACGCCCCACCAGCCGGCAAAGCGTGGCGTGGTGGCGTCGAGTCCGTGGCGCTCATGGATGTAGAGGCCTGCGGTCGCTCCCTGGCCGCCGTTCAAGTACTTGTAGCCGCACCACGCGGCGGCATCGGCGCCGATGTCGTGGAGCGCGAGCGGCACGTTGCCCATCGCATGCGCCAGGTCGAAGCAAGCGAAGGCGCCAGCGGCGTGCGCTGCGCGGACCAAGGCACCCAGGTCCAGCAGCTGGCCCGTGGCGTAGTTCACGCCGCCCACCAGGAGCAGTCCGGCACGACCGCCGGCCCCGGCGCATGCGTGCGCGAAGTCGTCGGCGTGCAGCAGTCCATCAGCGCGGGGCTGGACCTCGATGATGCACGAATCAGGATCGAATCCACGCGCCTGCACGTGGCTCCGTACGGCGTAGCGGTCACTCGGAAACGCAGTGGCTTCCATGATGATCAGGTCGCGACCGGTGTGCGGTCGCCAGAACGATGCCATCAGGAGGTGCAGCGTCTCGGTGAGGCCGGCCATTGCGACGACCTCATGTTCGCGCGCGCCAGCCAGGGCGGCGAGCGACCCTCGTGCGTGAGCGTGGTAGTCCATCCAGGGTCGTGATCCCTCGATGCGCGCGTAGTGGCCACGCGACCCCCACTGGTCCATGACCTCCTGAACGAGCTCGCGCGTGCGTCGCGCCATCGGTCCGAGCGAATTGCCTTGGAAGTACACCAGCGGTGCGCCGTCGGCACTGCGCGGCAGCTCGAATCGATCGCGCAAGGGAGCGAGCGGATCGTTGGCATCGGCCCAGCGGGCCCACTCGCGTGTGGTTTCGATCTCGGCGGCGCTGGTGTCGAGGACGGTGCTGGGCATGCTCGGATCGTAGGATCGACGCGTGGCGATGCCCGAAGCGATCCAGTGGTCCGAGTGCCTCGCGCGCGAGCGACCCGGCCGGCGCGTGCTGCTCGCTGTCGTGATCGTGGCGTTGGCCGCGGCGGTCGGCATGGCTGCGCGGGAGTGGTTCGTCGGTGCTCTTGCGGCGGTCGGCTTGGCGGCGGTCACTGCTGAAGGCTGGGCCGGGTGCCGTTGCACGGTGGATGGCCACGGCATCGTCCGCGCGGGTCCGTTCAGGCGACGCCACCTGGCGTGGTCTTCGGTCGCGGCGTTCACGGTCCAGGAGGCAGGCGCCACGTTCGCCCGCCCATCGGGTCGGGGTGCCATCTCGTTCCACATTGCGGGGATCGCGTGCTCCGATCGTGCGCGGGTCCAGCAGGCCCTGCACGCCTGGCAGGCGTGGTGGCTGGCGTCACATGCTGCGCTTGGGGCGACCCATCATGGCTGATGCCAGGCGGAACTGGCGCGAGGCGCTTCGGCATGCCTTCGCGGTCGAGCCACCCGGACCGGCCACGCTCAACGATGCCGAGGCTGCAGTCGTGGCGCGCATCGCGGACGAGGTCGTGCGTCGTGGCATGACGGCACCGGCATTGCTGGCGCTCGAATCGTTCCGCCCGCTCAATGCGATCGGGGCCAACGCCATGCATGCGCTGACCCCCTTCGTGCAGGTCGTCGCCGATCCCAAGGCTTTCTCCACGCTTGCCGAGCTGCTCGAGCGGCGCGGCAGCGTCGAGGCGATCTGCCTGGCGATCGAAGACCGTGCGCGACGGGGAAATCCGCCGCAATCCGATGGATAACGGCTGCAGCCCGGCTTGCGGCCCGCGGCCGAGTCCGTAGCCTTCGCCTTCCATGCGCAAGGCCCCCAGTCGCATCAAGGTCGTGGTCGCCACCGACTGCGGCAGCACCACCACGAAGGCGATCCTCATCGAGTGCGTGGATGGTGTGTACCGCCAGACGCACCGTGCCGAGGCGCCGACCACGGTCGAGGCGCCCTTCGCCGACGTCACGCTCGGCGTGACCAATGCGGTCACTGAGCTGCAGGAGCTCAGCGGACGGCGGCTTGTGAACGACGATGGCACGATCCTCCGTCGCACGTCGGATGATGCTGCGGACGGTTGCGATGCGTACATCTCGACGAGCAGCGCCGGCGGCGGACTGCAGATGATGGTCGCGGGCGTCGTGAAGGAAATGACTGCCGAGAGCGCCAAGCGTGCGGCGCTTGGTGCGGGTGCGATCGTGATGGACACCATCGCGAGCAACGACCGTCGCCGGCCGCACGAGCAGGTGCAGCGCATCCGCGAGCTGCGGCCCGACATGGTCCTCATCTCGGGCGGAACCGACGGCGGCGACACGAAGAAGGTGACCGAGCTCGCCGAACTCATCGCGCCCGCGAAGCCACGGCCGCGCTTCGGCGGCGAGTACAGCCTGCCGATCATCTTCGCCGGCAACCGCGATGCGCGGCCTGCCATCGAGCGCACGTTCGCGGCCGGGGGCTTTGACCTGAAGGTCGTCGACAACCTGCGCCCGACGCTTGAGCGCGAGAACCTGGGCCCTGCGCGCGAGACGATCCACGATGTCTTCCTCGAGCACGTGATGGCGCATGCGCCCGGCTACGACCGGCTGATCGCATGGGCCGATGCGCCCATCATGCCGACCCCCGGCGCGGTCGGCGACATCCTGCAGGCGATCGCGAAGGGGCGTGGGATCAACGTTGTCGGTGTCGACATCGGCGGCGCGACGACCGACGTCTTCAGCGTCTTCGATGGCTCCTTCAACCGCACCGTCAGCGCGAACCTGGGGATGAGCTACTCGATCAGCAACGTCTGCGCCGAGGCCGGCATGGACAGCGTGCTGCGCTGGGTGCACCTGGACATGGACGAGCGCGAGCTGCGCAACCGCGTCAAGAACAAGATGATCCGGCCGACCACGATCCCACAGACGCACGAGGCGCTGGTGTTCGAGCAGGCCGTCAGCCGCGAGGCGCTGCGGCTGGCGTACGTGCAGCACAAGGCGTTCGCGACCGAGCTCAAGGGAGTGCAGCAGCAGCGCACCGTCGGGGATGCCTTCAGCCAGCAGGAGGGCGGCCGTTCGCTCGTCAGCGGCATGAAGCTCGACCTGCTCGTGGCCAGCGGCGGTGTGCTCAGCCACGCCCCGCGCATGGAGCAGACCGCGTCCATGCTCATCGATGCCTTCGAGCCCGAGGGCTTCACTGAGCTCGCCAAGGACAGCATCTTCATGATGCCGCACCTGGGCGTGCTGGCGACCGTGCACGAGCGTGCGGCGATGGAGGTCTTCGAGCGCGACTGCCTGGTCATGCTCGGCACGTGCATCGCGCCGGCGGGCACGGCGGTCGCTGGCAAGCCCGTCATGCGCTGGAGCGCGCGCTGGGAGGGAGGCAGCGCCGAGGGAACGCTGATGGGGCAAGAGATGAAGCTGCTGCGCATCGGCGCGCGCGCGAACGTCGAGGTCATGCCGGAGCGCGGCTTCGATGTCGGTGCAGGCCCGGGCGTTGCCGTGAAGCGCGAGGTGCGTGGCGGGAGCGTCGGGCTCATTCTGGATGGCCGCGGCCGCCCGCTCGCCGTGCCGAGCGGGGCCGAGGGCAGGCGGCTGGTCGCCTCGTGGGCGAAGGCACTCGAACTGCACCCTGATTGAGGAGACGACCATGGCCAAGGCCTACACACCAGGACTGACCGTGAGCGCACGCGTGCGGTACCGCGCGCGACGGCTCCTGCCGTTGACCGGTCGCATCACCGTGAAGGTGGGCGATCGCGTCGCCGCGACCGATGTCGTTGCGCAGACCGACCTCGAGGGCGACATCACGCCGATGAAGATGTCGAACCTGCTGTCGTGCGCGCCGCGCGACGTGCCCGGCCTGTTGCTGAAGCCCGTCGGTTCCGCCATCGCCAAGGATGAACCGATCGCGCAGTCGAAGGGGATCTTCGGCATGATGAAAGTCACCGTGAAGGCGTCGGCGGCAGGCACGATCGAAAGCGCCAGCGAATCGACGGGCATGGTGATGATCCGCGGCGCTGCACAGCCGGTCCAGGTGCGTGCGTTCACCAGCGGCCGTGTGGTCGAGGTGCTCGGAAGCGAGGGCGCGGTCATCGAGAACGACGTGGCGCTGGTGCAAGGCATCTTCGGCATCGGTGGCGAGGCGTACGGTCCCATCGCGGTCGGGTGCGCCCGGCCGGACGAGCGGCTTGAGGCGTCATCGATCCGCAGCGAGCACGCCGGGTGCATCCTGATCGGCGGTGCACGGATGACGATCGAGGCAATCCGCCGCGCCATCGAGGTCGGTGTGGCGGCGATCGTGTCGGGCGGGATCGATGATGCCGACCTGAAGGCGCTGCTGGGGCACGATCTCGGCGTGGCGATCACCGGCAGCGAGAAGGTCGGGATCACGCTGGTCGTGACCGAGGGCTTCGGGGACATCGCGATGGCCGCGCGCACGCATGACCTGCTCACCTCGCACATCGGCCACACCGCAAGCGTGAACGGCGCGACCCAGATCCGCGCCGGCGTGATGCGGCCGGAAATCGTCGTTCCACTGGCTGACGAAGCCACGGGCGATGCCCACGCGGGCGGCGGGGCGACCGCCGGTGAACTGTCGATCGGCACGCCGGTGCGCGTGATCCGTGATCCGTGGTTCGGGGCGCTCGGTACGGTCGCGTCGCTTCCCGAACAGCCCGCCGTGCTCGGCTCCGGGTCCAAGGCTCGCGTGCTCGAGGTGGCGCTCGCTGATGGACAGCGGGTCACCGTTCCTCGCGCCAACGTCGAGTTGATCGCGGAGTGATCAAGCCGGCTCCGGGCGCACGAGCCACGTGCGCGTTAGGCTCCGCGCATGGTGCTCGGTGCCGATGCATCCTTCCTGAACCCTGACAAGGTGCTGCTGCTGGTCGTGCTCGCGGCCACGTGCGTGTGCATCGTGGGGAGCATGCTCGCTGCGCGTGCCGGCAGCGTGCCCAGGATCCGCCGCATCGCCGGTCTGGAAGCGGTCGAGGAAGCCGTGGGGCGCGCCACGGAGATGGGCCGTCCGATCCTGTTCGTTCCCGGGATCCAGGACATGGACAACCCGATGACGGTCGCTGGCATCACGGTGCTCAGCCGGGTCGCCGGTACGGCCGCGCAGTACGACGCCACGCTCGATGTTCCCGTGAGCCGATCGCTCGTCATGCAGGCCGCGCGCGAGAGCGTGCAGGCTGCGGCGCTGCAGGCGGGCCAGCCCGACTGGTACGACCCCGAGCGCATCCGCTACATCACGGACGAGCAGTTCGGGTACGCGGCCTACGCCGCAGGTGCGATGGCGCGCGACAAGCCCGCGGCCTGCTTCTACATGGGCTGCTTCTTCGCCGAGAGCCTGATCCTGGCCGAGAACGGCAACGCCATCGGCGCGATCCAGATCGCCGGCACGGCCGAGACCGCGCAGCTGCCGTTCTTCGTCGCGAGCTGTGATTACACGCTCATCGGCGAGGAATTCTTCGCGGCCAGCGCCTACCTGAGCGGTGCGCCCGACCAGCTGGGGACGCTGCGTGGGCAGGACATCGCCAAGGCGCTGATCGCGCTGGCGCTTGCGGGCGGTGTGGTCATGGCCACGATCGAGGTGTTCTCGCCGGCAACGGCGGCCGAATCCCCGGTGGAGGTGGCTCCATGAGCCGCTCGATCGCGCTGCTCATCTGCCTCGTCGGCGGCCTCACGATGCTCGTGAGCCCGTTCCTGCCCATGGCCACCGGTTGGGCCAACGACGTCACCGACTGGTTCAACATCCTCGCCGCGATGGCGTTCGTCCTCGGCGGTGGCAGCCTGCTGAAGGTGCAGCTCATGCGCCTGAGCGCGCGTGGACCCGGCTGGGGCTACTCGGCCGTCACGCTCCTGGCCTTCGCCGTCACGCTGTGGGTCGGCCTGGGCAAGGTCGGCGTCGTCGCCGATCCATCGGCGCCGATGGTCCCGTGGAGCGGCAAGCCCGATGACGAGGGCTCGGCGTTCTGGTGGATCTACCTCTACGTGATGACGCCGATCACGTCGACGCTCTTTGCGGTGCTGGCGTTCTACGTCGCGAGCGCGGCGTTCCGGGCGTTCCGCGCCAAGAACCTCGAGGCAACGCTGCTCCTGGCCACGGCGTTCGTGATCCTGCTCGGCCGCACGTTCGCCGGCGTGGTGCTCACGGGATGGCTGCCCGACTGGGCGAGCGGGCTTCGGCTGGAGAATCTGGCCGTCACCATCATGGATGTCTTCAACACCGCGGGCAACCGAGCGATCATCATCGGGATCGCGCTCGGCGTCGCGTCGACCGGCATCCGCCTCTTGCTTGGCCTCGATCGCAGCTATCTCGGGGGTGACGCATGAGCGGTCTCGACCGGCGCTGGATCTACCTCGCCATGATGCTGGCGGTCGCGCTGCCGATCCTCTGGAACGGCGTGACCGGCAAGACCTTCCCTGAGTCACCCACCCCGCCTTCGCAGGCCTGCTTCGATGCGATCGAAGCGCTGCCCGAGGGTTCGCGCGTGCTCGTGAGCTTCGACTACGACCCGGCGAGCGAGGGTGAGCTCGCACCGATGGCCACGTCGTTCATGCGCCACCTGATGCACAAGCGGCTCAAGCCGGTCGTCATCGCGCTGTGGCCGCTCGGACCCACGAAGGCTGAGGAGACCATCGCCAGCGTGATCAAGACCGACTTCCCCGACCGCGTGAACGGGAAGGACTTCGTGAATCTTGGCTTCCAGACCGGCAACGAAGGCGTGCTCAAGGTGATCGGCACGGACTTCCGCAAGCAGTTCCCCGTCGACCGATCGGGCACGCCGGTCGATCGCCTGCCGATCATGGACGGCATCACCAAGGCCGGCGACTTCCCGCTCGTGATCACGATCAGCGCGGGCTATCCGGGCGGCAAGGAGTGGGTGCAGTACGTCTCGAGCTCGAATCCGGGCCTGGTGCTGCTGGCTGGCGTGACCGGCGTGCAGGCGTCGCAGGTCTACTCCTATTACCCCGGCCAATTGCGAGGCATGCTGGCCGCGATCAAGGGTGCCGCCGAGTACGAGGCGCTGGTGAGCGCAGCGATCGACGGTGATCGCGTGACGGCGCCCAAGTACACCGAGGCCCGCCGCCGCATGGCGCCGCAGCTCTTCGGCCACTTGCTGCTGATCGCCCTGATCGTGCTGGGCAATGCCATGTACTTCGCGCAGAAGCGGTGCAAGGCGGTGGCACCATGAGCGATGCGATCACCGATCAGACAGCGCCGGCCCAGGGCAGGTGGTGGATCGGCCTCTTCCTCGTGATCGCCGTGCTGGTGGCGATCCGCGCCGGCATGGGCGAGGGTATGGGCCGCGTCTATGTGCAGACCGAAACGACGAGGTATGCGTCGACCACGAACGAGCAGGGCCGTGTGGCGTGGTCGGCGGCGGCTGACGGCACCGCCGGTGCGGTCACGATCGAGCGCGACCTCTTCCGGACCGCGGGTCAGTTCCGGGCGGCCGAGTCGGCCGCGCCAGGCCAGCAGGCGATCCGCGTCTCCTGGGATCGAACGATCGGCCTGTGGCTCGCGGCCTTCTTCACGCTGGCCGTCTTCAGCTTCCTGGCTGGTGACAACCCCGCCTACAAGCTCACCGAGAGCATCGTGATCGGGGTGAGCGCCGGCTACTGGATGGTGGTCGCCTTCTGGGAAACGCTCGTGCCGAAGCTTCTGGCAAACCTTGCGCCGGACATGGTCAAGGCGTGGTGCATGCCCAACCTCGAGGGCGGCGCGTTCAACCCGATCGCACTCATCCCGCTCGGTCTGGGCATCATGCTGCTCTCGCAGCTCACGCCGCTGGGGCGCCATGTGGGCCGCTGGCCGCTCGCCTTCGTGATCGGCACCTTCGCGGGGCTCAAGATGGTGAGCCATGTCGAGAGCGACATCATCGAGCAGGTCCGCGCCACGATGCTGCCCTTGGTGGCGTTCGAGGACGATGGGTCATTCGCCGCGTGGGCCTCGATCCGGAACGTGCTGATCATCGTGGGCGTGCTCTGCACGCTCGCGTACTTCGTCTTCAGCGTCGAGCACAAGGGTGCCGTCGGTCGTGCCGCCCGTGTCGGCGTGTGGTTCCTGATGATCACCTTCGGTTCGGCCTTCGGCTTCACGGTCATGGGCCGCATCGCGCTGCTCGCCGCCCGCTTCGAGTTCCTCTTCATCGATTGGCTGTGGCTCATCGATCCGAAGGGGGAACGGGCGATGGCCGTGGTTGCTGCCGCGACGCAGTTGGTTCCCTGAAGCCTTTACACAACCTGAACATCGTCAAGGACAAGCCTTAACAAAGGCAAGGAAGGGTACAGATAGCGTTCAGCTCATGTTCGCACTGCGTTCAGGCCGGAGCCGGCCCGCAGTGCGGACGAGTGGCGTGTGGTTGGCCAGCACTGGAGCAGCGCACGATGCACCTTGCCGCGATCTTCACAGTGTTCAGCCTCGCATCCGGCGGCGAACCCACCCTGCAGACCGAGATCGATGCCCTGCGTGCAGACCTTCGCGCCATGCAGCGCAGCCAGTCGCAGGAAGTCCTTGATGCCGAGCGTGCCGCGGAGATCCGCGCGATCGTGAAGGACACGCTCGCCGATGCGGGCACACGAACGATGATGCAGGACGGGCGCGGCCAGCCGGCCTTCCAGGGCGACAGCTTCTACCGACTCGATGCGTCCGGCACCGAGATCACCTCGGCCGACGGCAACTTCCGCTACCACCTGAACATCCAGCTTCAGCTGCGGTTCATCTGGAACCACCGCGAGGAACTCGGCGACACGCAGGGCTTCGAGAATCGCCGAGCCCGGTTCATCATGGATGGCCACGCCTTCGGCAAGGAGTGGCGGTACGCCCTGCAGGTCTCGCGCCCGAGCGGGGTGCCTTCGCCCCGGGTGCCCGACATCGAAGATGCCTGGGTCGGCCGCGTGCTCTCGCCCGAGCTCCAGCTCAAGATGGGCCAGTTCCGGCCCGGCTTCACGCGCGAGGAGATGATGAGCTCCGCCACCACGCTCTTCATGGAGCGAAGCGCCCTGAACAACTACTTCCGCGCGGCCCGGTCGCGCGGCATCGCGCTTGAGTGGGAGACTGAGCACTTCATGTGGCGCAGCGGCTGGTTCGACGGCATCACGGTGCGCTCGCCGTCGACCCCCGGGGGCGCCGACTGGAACACCGGCAACACGGTGAACCTGCCGTGGGACAACAGCCTCGCCATCGACTGGGCCATCTCCAGCCGCTTCGACTGGAAGCTCAACGGCACCTGGCGCGAACTGCGCGAGTACACCCCCTGGCTCGATATGAAGGGGCAGGCCACCAATCTCGGGGTGGCCGTGGATGCCGAGCAGGCGAGCCCCTCCGCCCCGTTCCCGAGCGACCCATGGATGGTCGAGGTCACCGCCGACCTCATGCACAAGCAAGCAGGCTGGTCGATCTTCGCCTGGGGGGTCTTCCGCCGGGTGCAGAGCGACGATGGTCAGTCAAACCAGTGGGGTGCCCTCATCCAGGCCAGCACGATGCTCGCCGAGAAGTGGGAAACCGGTCTCCGCTACAGCATTGGCGACTCCGGAGCCGACTCCGATGCCGCGTATCCGATGCTGAGCCTTCTCGAACTCAACCTGAGCCACTACTTCCACAAGCACAGCATGAAGGTCCAGCTCGATGTGGGCTATTCCTTCGAGGGGCTGAGCGCCAACAGCCGCGGCAACGGCTTCGCGACGTCCAGTGCCAATCTCGTACCCGATGTCCAGCCGCCGGCCGGCGACGTTTCCGGCCAGATGTACGTCGGCATCCAGTACCAAGTGCTCTTCTGATGCGATGCTCGGGGCGTATGCTCGTACGTCCATGACGGCCGCGCCGACCGCACCCGCCACCAGCATCCTCGCCGAGCCAACGCAGGCCCAGTCGCCTTCGGGCGCCGACCCCTGTGTGCTCCTGATCCTCGGAGCCAGCGGTGACCTGACCCACCGCAAGCTCATCCCATCGATGTACGAGATGCACTGCCTGGGCGCGCTGCATCCTTCGACGGCGATCCTGGGCATGAGCCGGACCGCGAAGACTGACGAGAGCTGGCGCGCCGAGATGCGCACGGCCGTGCAGGCCTCGGTGCAGGGCTTCGACCCCGCGCGGTGGCAGGCGTTCGAGCAGCGGCTCTTCTATCACGCGGGCGATGCCGCGACGCAGGCGGCCTATCCGGCGCTCGTCGAGCGGCTGGGCGCGCTTGCTGCCGCGCGCGCGACCCGCGGCAACATCCTCTTCTACCTCTCGGTGGCACCGTCGCTCTACGAGCCGATCGTGCAGTGCATCGACGAGGCTGGCCTGGTGAGCGAGGGCAAGCGCTGGTGCAGCATCGACCCGAAGGGCCGGTCGTGGCAGCGGATCGTGGTCGAGAAGCCCTTCGGCACCGACGAGGCCAGCGCGGCAAGCCTGAACCGCGCGCTCGGCCGGGTCTTCGAGGAAGACTCGACCTACCGCATCGATCACTACCTCGGCAAGGACCTGGTGCAGAGCCTGCTCGTGCTTCGCTTCGCCAACAGCATCTTCGAGCCGGTCTGGAATCACCGCTACATCGACCACGTGCAGATCACCGCCGCCGAAACGGTCGGCGTGGGTACCCGCGGGGGCTTCTACGAGCAGACGGGTGCGGTGCGCGACATGATCCAGAGCCACCTCATGCAGGTGCTCGCGTTCGTCGCGATGGAGCCGCCCAACCGCATGCGGGCGAACGAGATCCGCAGCGAGAAGATCAAGCTCATCGGTGCGATCCGTCCGACGGCGGCGGCTGATGTCGCCACCCATGGTGCGTTCGGCCAGTACGGCGCGGGGCCCGACCCTGCGTATGCGCAGCTGCAGGGCGTGGCGCCGGGCTCGACGGTCGAGACGTTCGCCGCGCTCAAGCTTCATCTGGATACTTGGCGCTGGGCTGGCACGCCGTTCTACCTGCGCACCGGCAAGGCCATGCGCGCCAAGCGCACCGAGGTCGTGGTGCAGTTCAAGGCGCCGGCCGCCGACCTGTTCAAGGATGTACCGCACGGTGCCGGCGGCGTGCAGGGCAACCGCCTCGTGATCGAGATTGCACCGCGCGAGCGTGCCGAGCTGCGCTTCGAGAGCAAGGTCCCCGGCCGTCGCATGGCGATCGCACCCATCGCGATGCAGGCCGACTTCCGCAAGGAGTTCGGCGGCCATCCGGTCGAGGCGTACGGCCCGCTCATCGTGGATGCCATGCGCGGCGACCAGTCACTCTTCAAGCACCGCACTGAGGTCGAGGGTGCGTGGAGCGCGGTCATGCCGTTCCTCGATGCCCGCAGCGCACCGCTGCGCGAGGGGATCGTCGGGAATTACGCGCAAGGTTCGTGGGGGCCGCGCGCTGCCCATGACCTCATGCTGCGCGACGCTCGCGCCTGGCACGACGGCTGAGCCATGGCGATCGATCCATACGACCTGGTCGATGATTCCTTCGCGGTGCCTGCACTGCCGGGTCGCGTCGTCACGGGTGCCGATGCCGACGACGTGCACGGCTCGCTCGGTGCCGACCTGCTCCTTCAGGCGAACAACTGCGTGCGGGCGCATGGTGACTTCCATCTCGCGCTCTCCGGGGGTTCGACGCCGCTGCCCTTCTACCGCTGCCTGATGGTTGACCCGCGGTTCCGGCAGCTGCCGTGGGAGCGAACCCACCTGTGGATCGTCGACGAGCGCTGCGTGGCGCCCGATGACGATCGCTGCAATTTCTCGCACATCCGCGAGACGATCGTCGAGCACGTCGACATCCCGCCGCAGCAGGTGCATCCGATGGACGCCCACCTGCCGGGTGCGGCCGCGGCCTACGACCGTGCCCTGCGCGAAACGCTGGCCTGGCGCGAGGTCGGCCACGATCGGCTCGACTTCGTGCTGCTGGGGATGGGTGGTGATGGCCATACCGCGAGCCTTTTCCCGCACAGCCCGGCGCTGGTCGAGCCCGAGGCGCTCGTCGTGGCCAACGATGGTCCGACCGTCACGCCACCGGCCCGCATCACGATGACCTACCGGCTGCTCAACGCGTCACGATTCGTCGCAGTGCTGGTGATGGGTGCGTCGAAGCACGCCATGCTCGAGCGCGTGGCGCGGGCGGATGCAGAGGATGCCGCGAGCCTGCCGATCCGCGGCATCGTGCCCACGGGGGGCGAGCTCCGCTGGTACCTCGACCGGGCTGCGTGCACCGGCGTGCAGGCACCCTGATCAAGTCCTTCGTGCGCCGTGGGCATCGAGGAAGGCCTGCAGGATCACGCAGGCCGCGAGCGCATCGCGGATCGCCTTCTTCTGGCCGTGCGTACGGCCGCTGCGCTGCAGGAACTCCTCTGCATCGATGCTCGAGCACCGCTCGTCCTGCAAGTGGACCGGCAGCCGCGTGCGCTCCTGCAGCAGCCCGACGAACGCGCGCACGATCCGCGCGCGTGGCCCCTCGGAACCGTCCATGTTGAAGGGCATGCCGACGACGAGGTCGGTGGGGTCATGGCTCTCGATCGCACGCAGCACTGCATCGCGGACCAGGTCGTGCGTGGTCGCCTGCACGACCTCCAGCGGCATCGGCAACCGAAGCACGCTGTCCGCCACGGCGAGGCCGGTGCGCTTGTCGCCCAGATCGATCGCGAGGTAACGGGGCATCAGCGGAGCGATGGTGGAAGCCGCGCCACGAGATCCTTGACCTGCTCGGCCAGGTCTGCCCGGCAGACGAGCGTGGCGTCCTTCGTCCGCACGATGACCACGTGGTCCAGGCCGATCGTGGCCACGGTGTGCGACGGGTCGTCGCTGGCCACCACGATGTTGGTCGAGCCCAGGTGCACCGCGGGGCATGATGCACGGTTGCCGGCGTCGTCGGCCGGCAGCGTCGATCCCCAGCTCGGCCACGATCCAACATCCTTCCAATCGACCGGCATCGGCACGGTGCAGACCGAGAGCGCGGCATCCACGCTCGCAGGTTCCATGAGCGCCACGTCGACGCTCACCTTGGGAAGGCCTGGATAGACCTCGCTGACGACGCGGGCGAGGTCGCTGCCGTTCGCTGCTGCTTCATGGATCCGCATGAGTCCGGCGTGGTTGCCGGGCCGGAAGCGCGCAATGGCGTCGAGCACGGTCCGGGCATGCAGCACGAACATGCCGCTGTTCCAGCCGAAGCGGCCGCTCGCCACATACTCCTGCGCGCGCTTGATGTCGGGCTTCTCGACGAATCGCTTGCAGTGGACGGCGGGCGCGAAGCCCGGCACCGCGTCGCCGTACTCGACGTAGCCGTAGCCGGTCGCCGGATGGGTCGGCGTGATCGCGAACGTGGCGAGCCTCGATGGATCTGACTCGACCAGTCCGAACGCGGTCTGCATGCACGCCTCGAAGGTCGCCTGCGGCGTGATGAGGTGGTCGGAGGTGAGCACGCAGAACACGGCGTCCGGATCGCGGGCGGCCAGGATCGCAGCGGAAAAGCCGACGGCGTTGAGCGTGTCACGGCCGATCGGTTCGCCGAGGAAGTTGCGCGGCTCAAGCCCAGGCACCGCCTCCAGCACCAGATCCCGGTACGCATCGGCCGCGCACACCAGCCTTCGCTCCGGGGGAACGAGCCCCGCGATCCGCTCGCCGGCGATCTCGAGCAGGCTTCGGCCGCCGATGAAGGGCACGAGCTGCTTGGGCATCGCTGAACGGCTCATCGGCCAGAGGCGTGTGCCGCTGCCGCCGGCCATGATCATTGCAAAGCGCGCCATGGGGGTGATCCTACGCGGTCGCCCGGTACGCTCCCCGCATGATCGCGCGACTGCACGGCACGCTCGAGGAACTTCACGAAGGCATCGCGCTCGTGCGATGCGGCGCCGTGAGCTACGAGGTGCTCGTGCCGGCGGCGGACCAGATGCGCCTGGCCGGTGCGATTGGCAGCGAGCTCGAGTTCGTGACGCTGCACTACCTCGAATCGCAGGGGCAGGGCAGCAGCTTCTGGCCCCGGCTCATCGGCTTCCGGACCGTGCGTGATCGTGAGTTCTTCGAGCTGCTCACGACCGTGAAGGGGATCGGCAACCGCAAGGCGCTGCGTGCGCTGCAGCTCCCGTTCGGCCAGGTCGCGCAGGCCATCGTCGATCGGAACCTCGCCTTGCTCACGAGCCTGCCCGAGATCGGCCGCAAGACCGCCGAGACGATCGTGGTCGATCTCAAGGACAAGATGGGACCGTTCCTGGAGCTCGGTGCCCCGGCCGCCGGTGCGAAGGGTGCAGTGCCCGCCGCAGCAGGCCAGCTTGCGCTCGATGCAGTGGCGATCCTCGTCCAGCTCGGCGAGAGCCGCGCGGGTGCGCGGGACCTGGTCGACCGTGCGCTCGATGCCGAGCCGGGACTGGCCACGGCCGACGCCGTGGTCACTGCCGCCTTCCGCTTCAAGTCATCGTGACGGACCCGCCGTGTGCCGGGCGAGCCGCTCCTCGATGTGATCGAGATGGCGGTCGGCGAGCGGCAGCCCGAGATCGTTCGCGATCATCGTCCGCACGCGCTCCGTGAAGGCATCGAGTTCCGGGGCGGGCGGAGGATCGACGATGGCCAGGAGCCGCAGCGTGGCCGAGCAGGGGACCAGCAGGCTCCGCAGCACGCCGGCATTCGCCGGGATGCCACGCAGCGACAGCACCACGACCCGTGCCTTGCCCTTGGCGGCGAGCGAGGCGAAGCCCGGCATGAATCGATAGACCTGCCCGTGCGGCCGTGCGATGCCGCCCTCCGGGAACACACCAAGCGCGCCACCGGCCCGCAGGTGCGTCATCGCCGCCAGCAGCGACTGCGTGTCGCGGCGGTCATAGTGGACCGGGATCACCTCCTGCAGCCGCCAGAACCAGCCGAGTGGGCCGATCATCTGCTCGGCGGCCATGAACCAGCGCAGTCGCCGTCGCATCGACAGCTGCACGAGGATCGGATCGACTCCGGCGGCATGGTTGCAGACGACGATGACCGGTCCCGACGACGGGTCATCCACCAGGGCGCGAGCTTCAGGCGTGAATCCCTCGATCCGGAAGCCATGCACGCGCCGCGTCCAGAGCCAGCCGAGCTGCGCGAAGAAGGCACTGGTGTCATCCGCGGCAAGCCGTCGTCGGCCGGCAGGCAGGAACCAGCCCCACAGTGCGCACCAGACCACGATCCAGCCGGCCAAGGCCAGCCCCGCAGCCACGCTTGAGGCAGTCATCCAAGGCTCGGCGGCGGCGGCTTCCGTGGCGGTCATGCACGGGCATTATGCCGCCGGGCCGTTGCGCTATCCTCGCCCCGATTTTGCCCTGAGGTCCCCACCATGCCACGACGCGACGACATCTCCACCATCCTGATCATCGGCAGCGGCCCCATCGTCATCGGCCAGGGCTGCGAGTTCGACTACTCGGGCACGCAGGCGTGCAAGGCGCTGCGCGAGGAGGGGTACCGCGTCGTGCTGGTCAACTCCAACCCCGCGACCATCATGACTGATCCGGGCTTCAGTGACCGGACCTACATCGAGCCGATCACGCCCGAGGCCGTCGAGCGCATCATCGAGAAGGAGAAGGCGCTCGGCACGCCGATCGACGCGGTGCTGCCCACGCTCGGCGGCCAGACGGCGCTGAACTGCGCGTGCGCGCTCTTCGATCGGGGCATCCTCCAGCGGCACGGCATCATGATGATCGGCGCCGATCGCCAGATCATCCACCGCGCCGAGGACCGCGAGGCGTTCCGACGCATCGTCGAGGGGCTCGGCCTGCGCCAGCCGAAGGCCCGCACGGTGACCACGCTCGAGGATGGCCGTGCGTTCCTCGAGGAGATCGGCCTGCCCGCGATCATCCGTCCGGCGTTCACGCTCGGCGGCACCGGCGGCGGCATCGCCTACAACCGCGAGGAGTTCGACGAGATCATGCGGCGCGGCCTCGCGGCCAGCATGATCGGCCAGGTGCTCATCGACCAGTCGGTGCTCGGCTGGAAGGAATATGAGCTCGATGTCGTGCGCGACCGCAACGAC
>CAIYOC010000057.1 GCA_903927725.1 uncultured bacterium
CGCGGTGCCCAGTTCGCCATCTCGTAGACCGGAGGCTGGTTGGCGAGGAAGTCGCCGCCGTAGATCGACTCGTCGAAGTGCTCGTACTCCGAGTAGCCCTGCTGGCGGGCGATCTCGTTGCACGCGTTGATGCCGCCCTGGGCGCAGACGCTGTGCGAACGCTTGACGGGGACGATGCTGAAGAGGTCGACCTGGACGCCGAGCTCGGCAGCCTTGACGGCAGCGCCAAGGCCGGCAAGGCCACCACCGACGACGATCACGCGGGACTGCTTGGTTGCCATGGTTCGTGCTCCGGTTGATTCAAGGCCGTGCTTGGACGGAAGTCAATGCGAGGCGGAGGATTCGGTGACCTGCCCGGCGAGCTTGTCCTCGACCTGACGGGCTTCCTCGGGATCGAGGGTGACGAAGCCGATGACGGCCGACGTTCCGGCGATGGCAAGCGCCACGCCGATGGCGGCGCAGACCTGGCCCCAGCGGCGCTGCGCGCCGGTCGAGACGGTGAGCCCCCAGGTGATGGCGGCGGTCCACAGGCCGTTGGCGAAGTGGAAGACCAGGCACAGCACGCTGAAGAGGTAGAGCATGGCGATGGTCGTGCCGAGCAGGCCATCCTGCATGTGCGACGCGGTCGAGCTCGCGGCGTGGGCGGCATCGAAGGTCGGCAGCAGGCCACCGTAGGTCCAGCCCCAGCGCAGGCTGCTGACGTGGGCGAAGATGAACGCCACGCCGACGTAGCCGGTCATGCGCTGCAGCCAGTAGCGGTAGTTGCCCTGGTAGGCGTAGCGATCGACGTTGCTCTTGCCGGTGCGTGCGAAGTAGACGCCGAGGATCGCGTGGAAGGCGATCGGCAGCCAGAGCACGAAGATCTCGATGAAGACCAGCGCGGGCAGGTTGTGGATGAAGTCGACCTCGTGCTGGAAGGTGGCGACGCCCGCGGCATCGCTGCCGTACTGCGCGACCACGTCGCCGAACTTGCCCTTGTTGAGCGTGGAGCCCCAGACGATGCTCGAGTTGGTCGTTAGGTGCGGGAACAGGAAGAGGCCGATCGGCGCGACGCCGCTCAGGCTGTGCAGGCGGCGCAGAAGGAAGTAGTGGCGCTCGATGAACGGGACGGACTTGGCGGACTTGGCGGGTGCGGCGTGGGTGCTCACGGTGGCTCCGGGGTGGATCGTTCGCGAGGTGGATCAGTCGGGCATGACCAGGCGGGGACCGGCGGCAGGGGCATCGGCACCGCCGGGCGCTGCGCCCGGCCGGCCCATGACCTGCACGCTGGCGGGGTCCTTGGCCATCTGCTGCTGGATCATGGAAGCGATCTGCACGAAGCGCTGGCGCAACTCCGAGAGGACTTCCTTCAGTTCCGACGCTTCCTCGGGGGTGAGGTTGCCCTTGGTCTTCTCCTCGAGCACGCCCAGCAGGTCGATCGCGAAGCGGCTGCCCATGAGGTCGATCATGGCGCGGCCGGTCTGCGGATCGGCGTAGGCACCCAGGCCCATGAGGGCTTGCGAGGCGAGCGATCCCACAAGCGCGCGCATGTCGGCAGGTGGGAACTCATCCGGGCCCGGCTGGCGGGGCGAGTCGTCGATCTTCTGGCTGAGCTTTTCCTTCTCCGCCTGGGCCTGTTCCTTCCAGTCGGCATCGATGTGGAGCTTGGGTGCGTCGTCCGGCATGGAGGTCCTTTCGGGGAGTCTTGGAGTATAGGGGGCTCGGCGTGCGCAGGCCGGGACACGAGCGCGCACTGGATCGCTAGCATTCCCGGCGTGAAGCGAACGACAGGGCTGTTGATCGCCTGCCTCGCTGCAGCGTGCGCCAAGGACGAGGCGGCGCGTGTGGCGCTGTCGCCTGCCGACTTCGGGCCGGCGTCGGGTCTGGCCCCGCGCGATGCGGGGATCGATGACCTTCCCAACGCCATGGAGATCGAGTCGCGAACGCTCGCCGCGCGCGATGGCCAAGGCACGCGGGCCGAGGGTGAAGTGATCGAGGCGGTCGCCGTCAAGGACGATGCCGGCAACATCGTGAAGGAATCGATCGGTGGCGCCCGCGCCGAAAGCGTGGCCGTGGGGCAGCGCTGGGTCGTCGACGGCCTGGTGGGCCAGGTCAATGGCCGACCGATCTTCGCGAGCGAGTTCCTGGCGCCACTGGAGGACCGCTTGTTGCGCACCGTGGCTGAGATGCCGCGCGAGCCTGCGGCCAAGGAAATCAGCCGCATCGTCGCCGAGCGTTTCGACCAGCTCATCAACAACGAACTCGTCATCGCCGAGGCCGAGGCGGGCCTCACGCCCGAGATGCAGCAGGGGCTCTTCGCGTTCCTGAAGGACATGCGCGAGAAGACCGTGGCCGAGCTCGGCGGCAGCAACGCCAGCGCAACCAACGCGCTGATGGAGGAACTCGGGATCGGCCTCGACGAATTCATGTCCCGCCGACGCGACGAGATCCTGGCCGGCGAGCTGCTGCGTGGCCGCGTGGACAAGCGCATCATCGTGAGCTGGCGCGATGTCGAACGGGAATACAGCAAGAATGCCGAGCGATTCGCCGCCCAGTCGCGGACGATCGTCGGGCGCATCGCCCTTCGCTCGGCGGACGCGGAGAAGCTCACCAAGGCGCGCGAAGCGTTCGCCGCCGGAAAGCCCTTTGCCGAGGTCGCGCGCGAGCTCGGCGTGAAGGACGATGGTGCGTGGCGCGACTTCCCGGTCGCTGACATCGCTGCGACCGACCTCAACGACGAGCTCAAGGTCCTGCTCAAGGACCTGCCGGTCGGGAGTGCGTCGAATGAAGTGGCCAAGGGCGACTCGGTGACGTGGTACGCCATCATGGCGCGCGACAGCCGCCCAGCGGCGTCGATCTATGACCCGGGCGTGCAGCTCATGCTGCGTGCGGAGATCGCAGGCCGCCGCCGCATGGTCGAGCAGTCGCGCTACCTGAAGGGGTTGCGTGACCGATGGGTCGCCGCCGACATCGACCAGATGCGCGTGCGTCTGCAGTCGATCGCCGTGCAGCGCTACGTGCCGGGTGCCTGACGGATGGTCGGGGCGCGTGAACATGGCGCGCCGTGGTTCGGCCGCGATGCATCAGGCTGATGCCGGTTCCCAGGCGTCGATGAAGTGACGGAGCTCAGGCTCAAGGCCAGGGGCGAGCACGATCGCCAGCACATCGAACCGAACGAGGAGCGACCGCAGCGCGGGTTGCTCCGCGAGCGTCCGCGCCAGGCGGGTCAGGCTGGCGCGCTTGCCGTGATCAATGCGCTCCTCGGGGCGTGCACCCGGATCGGAGCGGGTCTTCACCTCGACCACGACGAGCGTTCGGCCGCAGGGCGACAGGACGACGAGGTCGGCCTCATCGTGCCCGACGCGGAGGTTGCGGGCGAGCTCGGTGTAGCCGAGGTCGGCAAGGTACCGCGCCGCGAGCGATTCACCGCGCGCGCACAGCTCCTGCCGCGCACGCGCACGCCGCTGCGCGCGAAGCGCATCGATCGCCCCCCGGAACTCGTGCATGGCTCACCAGTGCAGCTGGTACATCACGCGCGGCTGGGCGAGTTCCGCGGCAAGATCGCGCAGGTCGCGCTGGCCAAGCTGGCCAAGCGCGGCGCCGCCCGATGGCGCGCTGGCGCCGAACGGATTGTCGAAGAGGCCGGCCGGACGCGACAGGCGCGAGACCGCAGCGGCGCCAGGGGTGAGACCCGCCAGCGACTCAGCCGCGGCGATGGCATCATCGAGGTAGCCGATGGAGTCGACGAGCCCGGCATCGAGCGCCCGCTGCGCCGTGTAGACCGAGCCATCGGCGACCTGCTGCACATCGCTGAGGTCGCTGAACTGGATCGCGCGGCCATCGAGGACGCGCTTGGTGAAGGTGGCGTACGCATCATCGAGGATGCCCTGCACGACCGCACGGTCCTTGTCGGTCCACGTGCGGAACATGTCATTGGCGACATCCTTGCGCGGGCTGCCGGTCGCCACGATCGTCATGGGCGCGATGCCGACCTTGTCGGTCAGGCCCTGGAGCGTGAACATCTGCGCGATCACGCCGATCGAGCCCGTGATGCAGGTGGGCTCGGCGACGATCGAATCGCAGCTGCAGGCGACGTAGTAGCCGCCGCTCGCCGCGGTGCCGCCGAAGCTCGCGACGACCGGGATGCCCTTGGACTGCCAATCCTGAACGACTTTCCAGATGCGGTCGCTCGGCGACACGCCGCCGCCACCGGAGTCGACGCGCAGGATGATCGCATCGGGCCTGTTGCCGGCATCGATCTCGCGCGAGCATTCGGCGACGAATCGAGCCATCGCGTCATCGATGCCGCCTTCGACCGGCACCACCAGGATCTGGCCGTCGAATCCTGCACGGAGCTCGCTGCGTTCGAGGCGCATGCCGCCTGACACGGCCGCCGCGCCGCCGCCGAAGCCGATCACGAGGCCGAAGCCGAAGATCAGCACGGTGGCGAGCAGGCCGACCATGACGCCGATGGCGCCGCGCGTGACCGAGCTGCGGACGATGATCGGGCGTGGTTCGCCGTGCATCGATGGCGGCGGCGGGAAGGATTGGCCTGGAAGCTGCGACATGGCTGGATCTCCGTGGATCGGATCCTACGACGCGAGGTCGCACAGGTGACCATGGACCGAGCCGATTCGCCGCCGTCGGTGCATGATCAGGCCGATCGAGCCGGCCCGGCCCGATCCGCAAAGGACGCGCGGCCGCACGGTTGATCCGCCCGACTCAGCGCTTGATTCCCAGCGTGCCCACGCAGACGCCAAAGGTCATGCGATCCTGCCGAACGTCCGCGAAGCCCGCCTCGGTGACCTGCGCCTGCAGGCGAGCCGGGCTCAGGTACGTCTCGACGCTGCGAGGCAGATAGCGATACGCGCCGCTGCGGTCCCGTGCGATCAGGCTTGCCGTGAGCGGCATGATCTGGTGCGTGTAGAGCCGGTTGAACCAGCGCAAGGGTGCGAAGCCGGGCTCGCCGAACTCAAGGACCACCAGTCGGCCACCCGGAGCGAGCACGCGGTGGAACTCCTTCAGCGCCTTCAGCGTGTCGTCGACGTTGCGGATGCCGAGGGCGATCGACACGATGTCGAAGCTCGCATCGGGCCAAGGCAGCGATTGGGCATCGCCCTGGACGTACGTGGGCTGCACGGCCAGGCGACGGCCATCGATGGACTTGGCTCTCGCCAGATCGAGCATCGCCGCGGTGTAGTCGAGTCCCGTGACGGTTGCGGCTCCTGCATTGGCGAAGGCTTCGGTCAGGTCGCCGGTTCCGCAGGCGCAATCGAGCACCCGGGCACCGTTCACGGGTTCCGTCATGCGGACCGCAGCGCGGCGCCACGCCTGGTCGCGCCAGAAGCTGTGCAGTCGGTTGTTGAGGTCATACGCATGGGCGATCGACGTGAACATGCGCTGCACGCGGAGCGCCTTGTCGCTCGCGGCGTGGGGATTTCGCTCAAGGTCGTTGGCGGTCCAGGCGGGATCGGCCGACTCGTGCTGACGCATAACGGCCAGTCTAGGCGCGCTCCGGCGCCAGGAACGGGGTTCGGGGCGTCCAATATCGCACATGGAGCGGCGCCAAAGGCCATCTGTGAAGCATCGCGGGTTCCTCCCGATGAACACGGTGCGCAGGACGAAGCCTGCCACGAACCCCCCGAAGGAGACCTGACCATGCACACTGACACCGCCATCGAAAACCTTTTCAACACGCTCCTCACCGGTGACCGCTCGGCCGCCCGCACGCTGGCCGACGAGCTCTGCTCGGACCTGACGCCCGAGGGCGCGATGAACGACGTGGCGTGGCCCGTGCTCGAGATGATCTTCGCGCACTACCGCAACGACCAGCTCACCACGCTCGCGCACAACTACGCGATCCGCACGCTGCGGCAGGTCGTGGACCAGGTCGCCGCGAACTACACCCGGCGTGCGCGCCGCGGCGTGCGCGTGTGCATCTTCGGCGGCGTCGACGAGAGCATGGACCTGGCGAGCCAGATGGCAGCCGACATGCTCGAAGCCGCGGGCTTCGATGTCTTCTTCGCCGGCGGCGGCGTGGCAAACGACGAGATCTACCTGGAATGCGCCAACCGCAAGCCGAACGTGCTGCTGCTCTGGGCGGCCAGCGGCAAGGACACGCCTGGCTTCCGCATGCTCATCGACATGTTCCGCAACAACGGCGGCCACGCCGGCATGCAGATCGTGTGCGGGGGCGGCATCTTCAACCGAGTGCCCGGCCTGGCCGAGGAAATCGGTGCCAATGTGGTGGCCCGCACGCCCCGCGAACTCGTGGACAGCATGGAATCGCTGTTCGCGCCCACCGGTGCGAAGAAGGCCACCGCGCCCGCCGCTCGCACGCTGCGCCGCGCCCGCGCAGTCGCCTGACCGCGACGGACCCTGAGCATTACGATGCGCGCCGTGGATCCCCGCGGCGCGCTTTTGCTTCGAGCCGGTCGTCATCCCCTCGCGCACGAGGTTGAGCGGAACCTACGTCTGTGGTGCACACGCCATCCGGCCGCGATGGTGGATGCCCTCGTGGCCGTCAGTGGCGGCGCCGACAGCATGGCGCTGCTCACGATCATGGCGGCGCTGCAGGAGCGGGGGAGCGGCCCGTCGCGGATCGCCGCGTGCTGCGTGCATCACCACCTGCGCCCCGAGGCTGATCGCGAGCTCGAGTCGGTCCGCGCGCACTGCGACGTGCTCAAGGTCCCGTTCCTGCGCCGCGATGTGCACCCGGCCGAGGAGCCCGGCAACCTGGCGGCAGCGGCTCGGCGCTTGCGCTACGAGGCGCTGACCGACTGCGTGCTCCAGGAGCGCATGGGGGCCGTCCTGACGGCACACCATGCCGATGACCAGCTCGAGACGGTGCTGATGTCGCTCTGCCGGGGCGGCGCGAACTTCGGTCTGGGAGGCATGCGGTGGAGCCGCCGTCTGGGCGAGGACGTGCTGCTGATGCGGCCGCTGCTCGACATCCCGAAGGCTCGGCTGGTCGAGTTCGTCGAGGAGCTCGGCGTGCCGTGGCACCACGATGCGTCCAACGAGGATCCCGAGTCGGCGCGCGGCATGCTGCGCACGAAGGTCTTGCCGCATTTGCTCGAACGCTGGCCGAAGGCTGCAGTCCACGTGGCCCATACGGCCGAGGCGATCGATGGCATGGGCAACGCGCTGCGCATGTCGCAGCGTGCTGACCCCGAGAGCAAGGACTACCGCTTCGAGCTCGGTGGGATGGAACGCCAGATTCCTGAGGTGCTGCCGTACCTGATCCAGCTGATGCAGCCGCCGAGCGCACAGGGCGACAGCCGGTTCTGGGCTGAGGAGCTGCTGCGCAACGACCCGGAACCGCGCGTCTACGACGCGGGGCCCGACTGGGAACTCCGGATCCAGGGCGGCGAGGCCCAGTTCACGGAGCGGGCGGGGCCCCCAGGCACGACGTGAAGTCCTTGTCCGCGGTGCAGCGGATCACGCCGTCCTTGAGGACCGCCACGCTCGGCGTGGTGATGAGCCAGGTCGGCCCCTTGGGCAGTTCCAGGCGCACGCACGTCGGGCAGTTGATGTCGCCGATGTCCCCATCGCCCGCGGCCTCGATGGCGCCGTCGGCTGCAGGCACCATGACCGCGATGATCTTCTCGCTGCGGCCGGAGGCGAGCCAGCGGTCGAAGACCTCGTGGCATTGCCCGCACTTGGGGTTGTAGAACACGACGATCGCATCGCCCTCGAGCGTCTCCGCGGTGAGGCGGGGCAGGTGCTTCGCGACACCAGCATCGGCGAAGGTCCGGCCCTTCCAGGATTCGAAGGCGAGGTCGATGGCCTTCAGTCCTTGGTTCGCGAACGCCTCAGTCTTGACGGTGTTCTCGACAGGGAGGCGCGCGGCGATGCCCATCATGGCCGTGAAGGCGATGATCGAGGTGACCACCACCGAGAGCGCCGACTGGGGCGCGGCGACTGACGGTGGGGGCTTGGCGACCAGGAACAGCACGGCGACCG
>CAIYOC010000058.1 GCA_903927725.1 uncultured bacterium
AGCCCCCCACGTTGCCCCGTGTGCCCTCGGCCGCGTCCAGCCCGCCCGACGCCCTTCCCGCCGTCCCGCGCCCCGTGGCCCCCGCGCGCGCCCACCTCGCCGCCCACACCTCTCGCCCCGTGTGCCGCATTCTGCGCCGCTTTCATCTCAGCCCGCGAAACCCTCGGGAGAGAGCAGGGGGTTCGAATCCCTCTCCGCTCACTCAGCCCCCACCCGGCTCCCAACCCACTGGCGCCATCTCAAAGTGCGCGAACTCAAATGCCGGCGCCACGACGCAGCCGACGAGCGTCCAGGCACCAAGCGGCCTTGCTGCCTGCCACCAGCCGCGCGGCACGACCGCCTGCGGTGCATCGCCGTGCCCAATGCCGCGGCCCAGCACGATACGCGTGCGCGCACCCGACACAGGGTCGGCCAGCAGCAGCTCCATCGGGTCGCCGTCGTGGAAGAGCCAATGCTCGTCGGCATCGACGCGGTGCCATCGGCTCTGCTCGCCCGCAGGCAGCAGGAACAGGATCGATGTGCTGGCGCCGCGCGGCGCGTCGGGTGCGCGGAACGTCTCGCGGTAGAAACCGCCCTCGGGATGCCGGACCAGACCGAGCGTGGTGATCACGTCGTCGGAGGTCAGTTGCGAGCGGTCGTTGCCATCCCTGTGCGGTGCCATGGCTTCAGCGTATGACGATCGTTGGCGCGCCGCGGACGACCTCGCCAACGGCCCGCAAGCTCACCCGTCGTTCGGCTCGACGGGCGGCGTGCTTCCGAACACCATGACACCTGGGTTGCTGCGGTTCGCTCGCGCCTGTTCGCGGCAGCGTGCGATCACGTCGTCGAGAAACGCACCCACCCGTGGTTCGGCGATCCAGGCATCCCACGCGGCACGGTCTTCGGGCGTCAGGTCGGCCAGCGCTTCAGGATCCGACATCGTGTAGCCGCGCCACTGGAAGTCGTCGGATCCAAAGCACTCAAGCACCCACAGCAGGGAAAGCGCTTCCTCGCGCGTGGTCGGGCAAGGGGCGTGCGCGAAGTCGCACAGCCACTCCTCATCGGGCTTGAGCGGAGGCGGGCAAATCTTCCGATCGAGTTGATGGAACCAGAAGTGCCCCTCGGGACACTTGAACGTCACCACTCCGGGGGGCAGGATGTGGTCGGTCGACAGGGCCAAGGCACGGCCGCTCGGAAGGGTTGGCATGTGCGCCGAACATCATAGACGAGCACTTCGAGTCCCGAACGCGTAGGTCAGCGTCAGGAAAAGCGTGCCCGCCAGCAGGAATCCGGTGAACCACGCGTACGGGTAGATGGCGTCCCACAGGGTCGGGTCGCCCTTCAACACCTTCACCGCGCCGAGGAATCCGGGAACGTTTGGTGCGATACCCAGCACGAGCGCAGTCATCGCGACCCAGTTGATGCCCGCGTAGCGGCCGTCGGTCCGGTACAGGTCGGGCACGTCGAGCTCGCGCTTCCTGACGATCCAGTAGTCGGCGATCATGATTCCCGCGATGGGGCCGAGGAGCGCCGAATAGCCGACGAGCCACTCGAAGATGTAGGTGTCGGCGCTCGCGAGCAGCTTCCAGGGCATGATCGCGATGCCGAGGATCCCCGTGATGACGCCGCCGGTCCTGAAGCTGATCAGGCGCGGTGCAAGGTGCGCGAAGTCGTTGGCGGGGCTGACCACATTCGCGGCAATATTGGTGCTGATCGTCGCGACGGCGACGCCGACCAGCGCAAGCACGGCGACCAGCACGCGCATGGCTGAGCTCGCGATGATCGGCTCCTCCAAGCCGGCTGGCGGCGTGCTGCTCGTGATCTGAGCGAGCACGACCACAGGGTCCCAAAGGGTCTTCGGGTCGACGCCCTTCAGCAGCAGCTCTGCCGCGCTGGTGATGATGACCGCCATCGCGCTGAAGGCGACCATGGTCGTGGGCAGGCCCAGTGTCTGGCCGAGGATCTGCTCGCGCTGCCCCTTGCCGAAGCGCGTGAAGTCGGGGATGTTCAGCGACAGCGTCGCCCAGAACCCGATCATGCCGGTGAGCGAGGGAACGAAGACTTTCCAGAATGCTCCCGTTTCCGTGAACGATGATGGTCGGTCAAGGAGCGGACCAACGCCACCGGCGCGCATCACGATCCAGGCGAGCAGCCAGAGCGCCAGGGCCATGATGATCGGCGCCGACCAGTTCTCGAAGACGCGCACGGCGTTCATGCCATACAGGATGATCGCGATGTTCACCAGCCAGAAGGCCATGAAGGTGATCAGGGACGGGATGGTGAGGCCGAGCACGGTCGCATCGCCCCCGACGGAGGCGAAGTCGGGCCACGCGGTCACCAGGAAGGTGCGCACGGCCTCGCCGCCGATGGAAGTCTGGATGCCGAACCATCCGCAGGCGACGATGGCCCGCAGCACCGCAGGCACATTCGCGCCCGCGGTTCCGAAGCTGCTGCGGGCGAGCACCGGAAAGGGGATGCCGTACTTGGTGCCTGGGTGCGCATTCAGCAGAATCGGGATGAGCACGATCAGGTTGCCCAGCCCGATGGTGAGCAGCGCCTGCCACCAGTTCATGCCCTGCGAGACCAGACCCCCGGCGAGCAGGTAGGTCGGGATGCAGTGGGCCATGCTGATCCACAGGGCGGCGAAGTTGTACGTGGTCCACGTCCGGCGCGATCGCGGCACCGGGGCAAGATCCCCGTTGAACAGCGGGCTGCCCGCGATGTCCGGCGGCAGCTCGGCGAGTGCGTCACGCGTCAGGTCGGGATCGTGCATCGGGGCCTCCGTGTGATCTTCGACGATCTGCACGGAGTTCCGTGGCAATTTGGTCGGCCAGCTGCCGAGTGCCGCCCGGATGACGGCCACGTCGAGGCCGCTGAAGGGTTGGCATATGCGCAGTATGCAGGAATCATCGCAACCGCGATCGGCGATTCTTGGCGATCGGTGGGGTCTGGTTCATCCCCACACCCTCCGGTACGCGCCATCCGCGTCGTAGCGGTCGGCCTGGGCGCGGACGTTGAAGGTGCGGTTGCGCGGGTCGTTGCCGACGCCGGCGACGTACTGCCAGTTCCCCCAGTTGGGGCCAACATCATGATCAAGCAGCTGGCTCTCGAACCACCACGCGCCCCATCGCCAATCAACGCCCGCGGTCTTGGCGAGCCAACTCGCGGTGTTCTGCCGCCCGCGATTGGAGAGCCAACCTGTTGCGGCCAGTTCGTGCATGCAGGCATCGACGAAGGGCTCGCCGGTGGTTCCCGTGCGCCAGCGATCAAAGGTCTCTACATCCGGTGCGCCGCACGTCGTGCGACCCATCATGCCGCTGGCCTTGAAGGCGCGTGATTGCCAACGACGCACCCACAGATGGAAGTAGTCGCGCCAGAGC
>CAIYOC010000059.1 GCA_903927725.1 uncultured bacterium
CCCTTGAGCGCCGTCGCGCGCGGCGATGCATCGTCGACGAGCGCAGCGATCGCACGGTCCCACGCGCCTTGCTGCACGAGCGCGCGAGCGCGAAGGACCGCCGGAACCGATGGATCGGCGAGCGCGGGCTCATCCCAGCGCCACGCCCACACGGCCGCCTCGGCCGCACGCAACGGCGTGTCGAGATCACCCTGCTCCCACGCGCCGTAGCGCACCCGCAGGTCCTTGAGCGCATCGGGTGTGGCGGCCTTGGCATCCAGCGCGGCACGGCTCGCGGCCGAGCGCGGGATCATGGTCGGATCCTGCCGGCGCGGCGGTGCCGCACCATCCTGGGCATTCGCCACGGCCGTCACGATGAGCGCGGCCACCAGCATCGCGGCGACGATCACGACGAACGAGCGAATCACGACACGGTCTCGCGTCATGGCTTGAGCGGACGGCGATCGACCGTCCATCCTTCTGCCGCCTCGGGCAGATCCACGAGCGCCCGATCGGCATCATTGAGCGGCCCGACCTCGACCGCGCGCAGTCGCGCGATGGTGCGATCGCCCTCGGTGGAGTCGCGCACTACGGCGATCGGCAGCGATGTCGCGCGGTCCCACGCCACGATGAGCTGCTTCGCGTCACGCGCGGCGGGCGTCGAAGGACGCGGCACCAGGCAGAGCACGTCGTTCGGCGGCAGGTCCTTCCAGAGCGGGCTCTCGGGAAGCGTGGTCGTCGTCACGATGTAGTTCGCGAGCACCTCGCTGCGACGAGCCCCCACCGGAAGCGCCAGCGGGCCCTCGCCCGGCTGCAGTGGATCCATGCTGGTGCCCTCGGCCACGAGCTGGCGCTCGATCTGCTGCTTGCGCGCATCATCGCGCTCGATCAGCCAGCCATCGCGGTAGAGGAACAGCCGGCGGTCCTCGCTCGCACGGCCGGTGCCATCGATGAACTGGTCGATGCGCAGCGCGATCCGCCGTGATGGACCGGCCGATCCCTGAAGGACGAGCCGACCACGCCGACGCTCGACATCATCGGTGAGCGCGTCGCGCTTCTCGATGATGACGGTGCATGCCATCGCATCGAGCCGCGCGCCGGCAGCCTCGGCTGCATCGAGGATGCGCTCGATGCCATCGCCCGGCGCCGGCGCTGCACCCACGCCGTCCGTGCTGGGCGCCGTCTCCGGTTGGGTGCCGCCGCCGGATGGTGCCGACTGGGCTTGCCGGGCATCGTGGTGCGCCACACACGCCGCGGCTAGTGCGAGCACCGCGAGGGCGTGCATCGTCACTTCGACTCCTCGAGCATGTCCGCCATCGGATCGCTGCCCGTGGATCCGGCCGCAGCACCATCTTCGGAGCCGCCGCGGCTGGCGGCGTTGATGATCGTGGCCAGGACGACGACCAGGCACAGTCCCGCGCGCCACGCCACGCCCACGATGGGCTTAGCACCGCGCAGGCATGGCTTGCAGACCAGCAACGCAAAGAACGGCGAAAGGAGGATCGCGGCCCAATGCAGCGGGCGCACCTCGCCGTAGTTGTATGCATGACCGCACAGGGCGAGCACGCAAGCGATCGCAGCCAGCGTGGTCGCTGCAGCCGCGGTCCACGGTACGAGTTCACACGCCGCTTCAGCCGGGCAGGCCGCGCAGGCGGGATCCGCGCCGACCGCAACCGGTTGCGACGAGGCAGCAGCGCGCAACCGAGCAAGCTCCCGCAGGTTGAGCACACCGCTGACCATGCCGAACCCGGCAAGCGCCGCAGCCACAGCCATCGCCATCACGCCGAGGCTGGCGAAGTTCGCCAGGATCATGAGCACGCCGAGCCCTGCAAAGACGATCGCGGCCATCATCGCCATGCCCACGCTGCATGCGTCGCGCGCCACGGCTGACCAGAGCAACCCCACCAGGACGATCGACCCGAAGAGCCCAGCCTGGATGTAGGGGTTGCTGGCAGGGAACACCACGAACTTCCACGCCAGGCCGCCAAGGATCACCGCGACGATCGACCACTGCACCCACCAGGCCGAGCGCATGCGCGACACGACCGCACCCACGAGCGCCGCCACGCCGACCGCGTAGGGCAGCACGTGCCAGCGCTCAGCCGGCGGCAGTCCGACCGGACCGACCTCCAGGAGGAAGCTCGCCACGAACGCGACCGGTGCTGCCAAGGCCTGTCCGACCTGCGCACGGCGCACGACGAGCGCGCGATCGGCCTCCGCACGCCGAGCGACCATGAGCACGCCGAAGCCACCCACCGCCAGCCCAAGGAGCGCCGGCAGCACGAGGACCTTCACGAGATACAGCGCAACCTCAGGCAGCATGGTTCACTCAGCCTTCGTTTCGTCCGCTTCGAGCCCGATCACCAGACGCACCTCGTCGCCGAGCGCCTTCGGCGGCTTCTCGATGCCCCACGTCATGCCGAAGTCGCTGCGCTTGATCGTGACCGTGCATTCGAAGCCGACCTTCTTGCCCGTCGGCCCCTTGCCCACGCCGGTGACGACGCAGTCGACCTGCACGGGCTTGGTCACGCCATGCAGCGACAGGTCGCCGGTCAGCGTCCAGTGACGCTCGGACACGCGCGTGCCGCCGGTCGAGCTGAACGAGATCGACGGGAACTCCCTTTCATTGAAGAAGTTCGGCCCCTTCAGGTTGTTGTCGAGCTTCTCGCTGCCGGTGTCGATGTTCTTGAGCTCGGCGACCGCCTTGATCAC
>CAIYOC010000060.1 GCA_903927725.1 uncultured bacterium
CGACCCGTCGGGCCGCAGGTCGAGCACACCGAAACCCTCGGGCACGCCCTCGAGCGCACCCTTCCACCACGAACCGCTCACCGCACCGTCGTTGATGTAGGTGATGCCGTCGGTCTCGCAACGGTCGCGCAGGTGGATGTGCCCGCTCAGGCACAGCCGCACCTTGCCGCTCGCGCGCATGAGTTCATGCAGCTCCGCGCAGTCCGTGTGCATCTCGCCGCCGGAGAGGATCGTGTCGTTGCCGCGCGATGGCGGCTTGCCGTAGGTGATCGTGGTGATCGCGATGATCGGGATGTGGCTCACCACGCACACCGGCGTGCCGTCGGGCGTGGCCTTGAGCTCGGCCTCGAACCACGCGCGCTGCTCGGGATCGAGGAATCCCTTGTAGCCGTTGCCATCGGGCTGCACGCTGTCGAGCACGATGAAGCGCCAGCCGCCCCGATCGCTCGAGAACCAGTTGCGCGGCTGCGCGAACGTCTCGCACGCCCACTTCTTGCCCCAGTCGGCGGCATCGATCGGCACGTCGGTGCGTGAGCGGTTCCAGCCCAGGATGTCATGGTTGCCGGTCGTATGCAGCACGGGCACCGACACGTCCTTCATCATGCTCTCGAAGCACCCGCGCATGACCTTGGCCCGGTCGCGCTTGGCGTCGAAGACATCCATGACGGTGTCGCCGCCGGTGATCACCAGATCTGGCTTGAGCTCCTGCGCACGCGCCCAGGCCTGCGCGGCCCCGCGCTCGGCCTGGCGCTCGGGCTGTACGTGGATGTCGGTCATGTGGATCAGGCGGAAGGGCTTCGATGCGACTGCATCCTGGATCGGTGCGGCCACGGCATGCGCGCGAGAACGACCAAGAAACGGTGCCAGCGCGAGTCCGGCGGCGGCGGCGAGGGCGTCGCGACGGTCGATCGAAGAGCTCATGCGCGCGTCATACCATCATCGTGCAAGGCCCGTGCAAGCCGCTCGACGGATCGCGGCGAACTGCCCTCGGCCTTGTTGTTCACGATGACGAAGCCTGCGATGCCCGCCGTCACGGCGTGTCGGTTCAGGCGCACCCACGAGGCCAGTCCGGTGGGATCGGGATCGACGATGCGGTCGAACGGCGCGTAGCGCTCCTTGGCTTCCTCGTACGAGAGCCCGCTGTGGAGCATCCACCTGCAGCAGAGCACGCGGTTGGCCTCGACGGGGACATGCTCCGCCTGCGCCATCGGCCCCGGCATCGATGGGTGCACCGAGTAGCAGTGGCTCGCGCCGGTCGATCGCAGCATGCTCAGGTACGACGGACGCAGCATGCGGCGATCACGCCACTCGATGGCGTAGAGCGGGCCCGGCGGCAGGCGAGCCAGGAACCTGCCGACCTCATCGATGATGCGCTCGGCTTCGCTGTCGTTGCGGACGCCCAGATGCGAGAACTGGAACAGGATCGGCCCGCATCGCTCGGCGAGACCGCCCACGCAGGGCGCCACGATCTCATCGGCTGCAAAGGCGGCATCGAGCCATCGCGATGGTCGATGCGGCGCCCCCGGTGCCGGCCGCCAGCCATCGAGCGGCTGCGCGGGCTGCATGATCGACTCGTGCGCCTTCACCAGGAAGCGGAAGTCGCGCGGGACCTGCTCGGCCAGCCGCATGAACTCCTCCAGCGGCGCAGGCCGGTAGTAGGTCTTGTCCACGCCGACCGTGCGCAGGAGCGGGTGCTGCGAATAGGCACGCAGTCCATCGCGCGCGAGCGCCGACTCGCTGTGCCGACCGGCGTAGACCAGGCCTTTCCATCCGGGGAAGCTCCACGAGCTCGTGCCGAGCCTGATCGTTGCAGGCAGCGATGCGCCGAGTGCGGCGAGCGCGGGATCCGGGGCGGCAGGCGCCACCGCGCCATCGATGGCCGGCTCGTCACCCGACCCGCCGAAGAGCGACCATTGCTCCCCGGTCGTCATGCGTCAGCGCACCTCGATCTCGATGGCGCTCACGTCGTCGGCGTAGTGCGGCGAGCCCTGCAGCTGCGTGGTGTGCTCGAGCATGCGCGCGAGCGGCCGGGCCGTCTGCAGCGCATCGCGGGTCAGGAACTCGCGGAACTGCGAGTGGCTCCAGACCGAGCCGTCGTCGAGCTGGATCTCGACGAGCCCGTCGCTGTAGATGTACAGCCGGTCGCCGTGGTCCAGATGCACCTGCGTCTCCTCGTACGGCAGGCCGTCGATCATGCCCACGATCGGGTTCTGCGACTCGAACTCGCGCACGCCCGAAGGGCCGACCGCCATGACCGGCGGGTGGCCGCCACCCGACCACCGCAGCGAGCGCGTGCGCAGGTCGAGCACGCCGTACCAGCCGGTGAAGTACAGGTTGTTGTGCTTCGACATCTGGAACGATGCGTTGAGCGCCGCCATCACCAGCCCGGGCTCGCCCAGGTCGAGCGAACCGGTCAGGCCCTGCAGCATGTTGCGCACGCTCACCGAGAGGAGCGACGGCCCGACGCCGTGGCCGCAGACGTCGATCAGCCAGAAGGCGAACCGGTCCCCGTCGAGCATGCGGTAGCCGAAGCAGTCGCCGCCGAGCGAAGCCGAGGGCGTGAACTCCCAGCTCGTGCGCAGGCGGGGCTCATCGATGGGTTCGGGCAGGAGGCTGCGCACGTACTCGGCGGCCTGATGCAGCTCCGAGCGCAGCGCCTCGTACGCGGCGTTGCGCTCGAGCGCGGCGATGTAGCCCTTCGAGTGGTAGCGGATGCGCGCGATGATCTCGAGCGGATCCGGCAGCTTCACCATGTAGTCGTTCGCCCCGCGAGCGAAGGCCTCGGCCTTGGTCGTGCCTTCCTCCTTGGAACTCAGCACGACCAGAGGGATCTCGGCGGTGCCGGGTTCCTTGCGGAAGTCCCGCACGAGGTCCAGCCCGTCCACGCCGGGCATCACCAGGTCCTGCAGGATCACCGTGGGCTGCACGCGAATGGCTTCCTCGATCGCCTTCGTCGGATCGCTCACGAAGTGGTACGCGATGTCGGGCTGCGTGGCGCAGATCCGGCGCATCGCCTCGCCGATGATCGCCTGGTCATCGATGAGCAGGACGCTGATGCGAGGGGTGATCGTTCCGGCAAGCTCGCTCATCGTGCGCTCCTGGGTGCGGCACAGGCGATGTCGATGGCCTGCGCGATGCGTTGGATGGGAAGGACCTCGACGGCAGCGCCGAGGGCGACCGCGGCGCCGGGCATGCCCCAGACCACGCTGGTCGCCTGGTCCTGGGCAATGGTGTGCCAGCCCGCACGTCGCAGCGCACGCAGGCCTTCGGCGCCGTCGCGGCCCATGCCCGTGAGCAGCACCGCGACTCCGCACGGCGTTCCCACGAGGCTCTCGAAGAAGACATCGACGGATGGGCGATGCGCCAGCGTGCGCGGCTCGGCACGGTGCATGAAGAGGCCGTTCACCAGCACCAGGTGATCGTCGCTGCACGCCACGTGAATCGTTCCGACGGTGGGAGCGTGACCCTCTTGCGCGAGCACCACGGTCTGTCCGGTCTCCCTCGCGAGCCACTCGGCCAAGCCGGGCGCGAACGCACGGTCGATGTGCTGCACGATGACCACGGGCGCAGGCAGAGCCATGCCACGCGGCAGCACGGCAGCCAGGGCTTGAGGTCCGCCGGTGCTCGCGCCGATGGCGATGATGCCGCGTCCGCCAGGTGTGGCGCGTGCAGGCTCGATCGCGCGCACGGCGTGACCGCGGTCCAGTTGGCGCACGTGATCGATCTTGCGCGCGAGCGATTCGAGGCCCTCGATCGCGCCACCCGGGCCGAAGGTCGGCGTGGTCGTGACGTCGAGTGCACCGGCACCGAGCGCGTCATACACGCGGTCGAGGTTCGCCTGGATCGATGCCGTGACCACGATGATCGGGCACGGCGTGCGGCGCATGATCTCCCGCGTCGCCACGGCACCGTCCATGACCGGCATCTGCATGTCCATCAGCACGAGATCGGGCCGGTCGTGCGCGCAGTGCTCGATCGCCTGGCGACCGTCCTCGGCGATCCATGCGACCTCGGCGCCCGGGATCCGCAGCACCGACTGGCGCAGCACTTCCACGGCAAGCTTCAGGTCATTGACGATCGCAACGCGCACGGCAGGACTGTACCCGTGGCCTCATCCAGCCGACGCGGCGATCAGGTCGGCGACGGTGTCGAGGAGCGTCCGGTCATGAAACGCACCCTTGGTCAGGTACGCGGTCGCGCCGGCCTCGAGGCCAGCAAGGCGGTCTTCCTCACGGTCCTTGTACGAGACCATGACCACCGGCACCGAGGCGAGCTTCCGGTCGGCCCGGATGCGCCGCACGAGCTCGAGGCCATTCATGCGCGGCATGTCCACGTCGCTGAGCACGAGGTCGTATCGATCGCGCTGCAGCGCGTTCCAGCCATCGAGCCCGTCGACCGCCACGTCCACCATGTAGCCCGCACGCGTGAGCATCTGCCGCTCGACCTCGCGCACGGTCAGTGAGTCCTCGACCACCAGCACGCGGTGCCTGCGTGACCTGGCATCCTCGCTGCCCGCGGCCGCGCCACGCAGCGTTCCTTCGTCGAGCCGCCGGGTGGCGTCGATCGCCATGGCATCGGCATCGAGGATCAGCACCAGCTCGCCGCTCTGGCGCACGCTCGCACTCGACACATGCGGCACCGTGCCGAGCCGCTCGTCCAGCGGCTGGACCACCACGTCCTCTTCGCCGAGGAAGCCATCGACGATCACGCCGAGCGTCCGCTGGCGCGTGCGCAGGCTCACCACGGCCAATGCTCCGCTCTGCGCATCCCCAGGGACGCCGAGCAATTCATCGCCGCGCACCAGGCCGATCACTTCGTCGTTCACCCGTGCAGCAAGCCGGCCCTCGACATGCTCGAGCGCGTCATGGTCGAGCCGGTCGATGCGCTCCATGCGTGCAAGCGGCATCGCGTAGGGCTCGCCACCGATCGACACGATCGCCGCTCGCAGCACGCTGAGCGTGACCGGCAGGCGCATGCGGAACGTGGTGCCGCGGCCGAGCTCGGTCTGCACCTCGACGCTGCCACCCACTTCATGCACCGTGGTCTGCACGACGTCGAGCCCGACGCCTCGGCCGGACAGGTCGGTGACCGCCTTCGCGGTGCTGAAGCCGGGCAGGAACAGGAAGTCCGTCAGCTCGCGGTCGCTCATGCGTGCCACGAGCTCCGGCGTGCTCAGGTTTCGTTCGATGATCTTCGCGCGCAGCCTGCCAAGGTCGATTCCGCGGCCATCGTCGGCGATCTCCACCACCAGCATGCCCGCCTGGTGCGAGGCTGAGACCCGAAGCGTGGCCTGAGCCCGCTTGCCGGAGCCCGCACGCTCGGCTCGCGATTCGATGCCGTGATCCAGCGCATTGCGCACAAGATGCGTGAGCGGCGCTTCGAGCTTGCGCAGGATGTCACGGTCCACGCTCACCGACTGTCCCTCAAGCCGTGCGGAGGCATCCTTGTCGAGCGATCGGGCCAGATCGCGCACGGTCCGTGGGATCGTCAGGCACGCATCGCCGAAGGGTCGCATGCGGCAGTCGATGGCCTCGTGGTGCAGGGTGGTGCTGAGCTCCTCCGTGCGGCGCAGGTGCGCCTGCAGGTCAGCCTCGAGGAGCGCGACCTCGTTGCGGATCGCCGCGTGCGCCTGCTCAAGGTCGAGATCGCTCACGTCCTGGCGCTGGCGCCGACGGTCGAAGAGATCCTCGAGCGAGCGTTCGCGCGTGCGGATGGCGCGCAGCCGTGCCTGCATCGCCTCGAGCCGCCGTGCCTCGACCATGCCCTCGCCCGAAAGACGCATGAGTCGATCAAGGTTGCGCGATCGCACCATCACGCTGCTCTCGCCGGCCACGGGCTTGGTGGTCGTGGAGGCAGCAGTCGGCGGTGGTGCGGCGTGCGTGGACACCGCTGATGGCAGCGGGGCTGCCGCAGCCGGCGCCGCAGGGGCGGGCCCCGATGTTGGCAGCGCGGGCCGTTCCTGCAGAATGTCGGCTGCCGATCGTGGCCCATTGGATGTGGTTGACGGCGATGCCGAGGACGATGCCGTTGGTGGGGTCTCTGGCTGCACCTGCGGCAGCGCGGGTACCTGGGGCATCGTCGTGGTCGGCGCGGCAGCCGGTTGCTGCAACTGCGATGCAAGGTCGGCTATCGCCGCGGCATGCGCGGTGTTCCATGCCGGCACGTCGGCCTCGGCCACCTGCGCGCTCTGCACCAGGAGATCCGTTCCCTTGAGGAGTTGGTCGACCCGCGCGGGCACGATCGGCTCCTGAGCGCGCTGCAGGCGCACCAGGCAATCCTCCATCGCGTGCGCCAACGTGACGACTTGCTCGAAGCCGACGATGCGAGCCGCACCCTTGATGCTGTGCGCCGCGCGCATGAGCGGTTCGACGAGCGATGGATCCGTGGCGTTCTCGAGGGCCACCAGGCCATCGCTCAGCGCACGGCCATGCTGCTCGGCCTCGGCCTTGTACAGGTCGAACATGCTGAAGCCGCCGAGGTTCATGCGCGCACCGCCTCGCCGCACGCCGCGAGCAGCGCATCGACATCGAGGATCCCGGCATGCCCGGTCGCGCATGGCATGAGGTGCTTCGTGAAGCCGGCGCCGGTGGCCGCCACCGTGAGCGGCGCGGCGAGCAGGTCGGAGGAGTTGCCGGCGACCGTGCCGGGAACCTCGTCCGCCTCGAAGGCCCACGCGGCGCCGCGCTCGCCCAGCACCACCATGCGTGCCGAGGCTTCGCCGCTCGGTGACCAGCTGAATCCGCACAGTGACGCGAGATCCATCACGATCGCGACCTCGCCTTCGATGTTCGCGAGCCCGCGCAACGCCCGATGCGATCGGTGTGGGATGCGGTGGGGCTTGACCGCGCGGGTCACGCGAAGGACGCGCGCCGCCGGCACGGCGATCCACGACGACCCAACGCGTGCGAGCACGGCATGCACGTCAGTCGCGCGCTCGCGCTCGATCACGCGCGCGAAGGCCTCGGCGTTGGCCTCGAGTTCCTGCAGCGTGAGCTCACGATGCTCGCTCATGGCGTGCTCCTTCCGCGTGCTGCCGCTCGCTGTGCCCGGTTCCGCCAGCGTTGCGCGTCGTCCATGCGCCCGAGCCGCTCGGCGATGGCGGCCAGACCCAGCATCGCCAGGTCATGCTGCGGCGCCAGGTACACCACCTGCTCGAGCAGGCCATGGGCTCGAACGTGGTCATGGGCTGCCAGTGCCGCCTCCGCTTGCGCGAAGAGCGCATCAACCTGCTTGGGCAGGGTTGTGCCGTCGATGGGGCCAGCATGGATCGCCGCGTCGTGGACTTGCTTCGCCGGCGGGCGCACACGAGCCGTTGGCGTCGACGCTCGACCATGCTCGGGTTCACGTCGTTGCGGCGGCTGGGCGTGCGCACCGGGCGCGGAGCCGCGCTGATCCCTCGCACCGCTCGATGCAGCCGCGCTCGGCGGTGGCTGCACGAGCGGCGGCAAATCGCCTCGATGCCAGGTGAAGCTCTCGGCGTGTTCGTCACGGTGCCACGATGGGCCCAACTCGACCCGCTCGGCATGGCCGAGCATCAGCATTCCGCCCACGGGCACTGAACGCATGATGGCGGCCACGAGTGCATCGCGCGTGGCTGCATCCAGGTAGATGAGCAGGTTCCTGCAGAGCACCACGTCGAACGAGCGGCCCTCGAGCACCTCGATCATGTGCGCGCTGGACCGCACGTGCGTGCACGACACAGCCGCCTTGGCGTGCGGGTGGATCCAAGCACCATCTGGATCGATCCTGATCCACGGCTGCGCCCATGGCGGCACGCTGCCGCGCAGGGCGAGCGATCCCGACCACTGCGCGCGCCGTGCGACCTCCATCGCCACGGGGTTGCGGTCGAACGCTTCCACGCTCACGCTGCCGCCGGGGCCGAGCGCGGCCAGCGCCGTGGCGGCAGCGGCATACGCCTCCTGGCCCGTGGCGCAGCCGATGCTGGCGATGCGCACGGGCCGGCCGCGACCCGAGAGGTGCGCATGCAACGCTTCGAAGCTCATCGGGTAGCGGAAGAACCATGTCTCGGGCACGGCGACCTGGGCCACGAACGCATGCAAGGCCGCTTCGTCATCGCGGAGGTGCCGGGCGAGTTCAACGTCATCTCGTGCCCCCACGCGTCGACGCTCGGCTGCGCACAAGCACTCGAAGGCCGCCCCTTCGCAGTGGGTCGCATCGATGCCGCCGTTCTCGATGAGCAGTGCTCGCACGGGATGGCTCATGCGATGGATGCCCCATCGCGCACGATGGCCAGCGCCGGATGACGGGCCAGCGCTGCAGCATCGATCGCCTGCACGCCGTGCCCGCCATGCGTGCACACGGGCCCGAGCCAGGCCAGCGCCTCGATGGCCAGTCCGGGGTGGCTGCCGGTCAGGTCGAGTTCGGCCAGTTCGAGCACCGCATCCACCTCGAGCAGCAGCGCCGGCATGCCTTCCGGTCGCATGAGCAGCGTGCGACTCGCCGTGGTCGCGGGGGTGGCCGGCAGCCCGAACAGCGCTGCAGCGTGGACGAGCGGCAGCCATGTGCCGCGTGCGCACGCGAAGCCACGGCACCAGGTCGGTGCACCGGGCACGGTCCGCGCCGCGATGGCTGGCGCCACCTCGTGCACGTCCCGGGCCGCCAGCGCGAAGCGTTCGCCGCCGATCATCACGCACAGGTGCCGCATCGATCAGGCCCGGCGGATCTTGAAGGCCTCGACGGCGGTCTTGAGTTCAGCCATGGCCGCGAGCAATCGGTCTGCGGCACGCGATGACTCCTCGGCGGCGAGCATCGTCTCGCGCGTGGTCGTGGTGAGCTGGCCCATCGCATCGCTGATCTGGCGCGCACCCTCGCTCTGGCTCTTCATGCCGCGGTTGACGTCGGCGAACTGCGCGCTGCCTTCGTCGACCTGCTCGATGATCTGCCCGAGCTGCCCGCCGATGGTGCCGACGTCACGCACGCCGCGGCGTACCTGTTCGGCGAAACGGTCCATTTCCATGACGCCGGTACTCACCGCGGTCTGCATCTGCCGCACGGTCTGCTCGATGTCGAGCGTGGCTGCCGCCGTCTGGTCCGCGAGTCGACGGATCTCGCGCGCGACCACCAGGAATCCCACGCCATGCTCCCCGGCCTTCTCGGCCTCGATGGCCGCATTGACCGAGAGGAGGTTCGTTTGATCGGCGACCTTCGTGATCGTGGTCACGACACCATTGATCGTTGCAGCCTTCTCGCTGATCGCCGACAGTCGCGCGGCGATGCCGGAGGTGGCGTCCTCGAGCCCGCGGATCGTCTCACCCATGCCGTCGAGGCCGCTGCGACCGCTGCGGGCGAGCTCCGCTGCGCGTGCAGCGGTGAGCGCCACGCGTTCCATCGTGTCGCCGAGCTCGCTGCTGGTCGCGGCGATCTGCTTGGCTGCGGCGGCCACTTGCGTGGTGCTGGCGCTGAGCCCATGCGAGTTGCGCTCCTGCTGCCGTGCCGTCGCGGTCAGTTCCGTGGCGGTGGAGTTGATGTTGATGGTGGCTTCCTTCACCTTGGTGATGAGTGACTCCATACCCTGGTGCATGGCACCGAGGGCGTTGACCAGGTTGGCTGCTTCGTCCCGGCCATCGGAACTGGGTGCCGTGCCGCTGAGGTCGCCACCGGCCATGACCGTGGCACTCGTCGACGCGACTGCGAGACGCTTGCCCACGAGGATCGCCGGAGCAAGCAGGAGCACGGCGAGCAACGTCACGCCGCCACCTGCGGTCAGCACCTGCGTGATCAGCCCTGCTTCGGCGCCCGCGAGTGCATCTCGCTCGCTCTCGCGCACGATCACATCCCACCGATTGCCGTCGGGCAGCGGCAGCACCTGGTGCGCCCATATGCAGGGCTCGCCGCTCACGGGATCGTTGGCGGCCTGCAACTTGGCCATGCTCATCGTCCCGCTGACGCCCATGGACTCGCCGAGCATCGGCTCGAAGAGGGCGGCGTACGGTGATGCCTCCACGGCCTTGGTGCGCAGCATGCCCTCGACGGCGTCCTCGGCCGCGTCCTTGCGATCGGTGGTTGCGGTGATGAACGCTCGGGGCTTGGTGAAGCCGGGAACGGCGCTGCCGGAGCTGATCACGAACGCATCGACACCGTGCAGTTCGCACTCCTCGCGCACCAGCGCGGCAAGGTCGCGCAGCGCACGATCCGCACCGGCGATGCCCTTGAACGCGCCATCCACCGCGATCGGTGCAACAGTCTCGATCATCGCCTGGCCGTCGTACACGTATGGCTCGGTGATGCGCGCCTTGACCTGCTGCGTCGAGCGCCAGAGATCTCGTACGCCTGCGTAGTACAGGCTCGTCTCCATGTCGATGTTGGCCTTGAAGGCGAGCGCATTGCCGTTGCGCCAGTCGAGGAATGCGTACGGCACGAACTGACCGCTGCCGGCGTGCTGCACGCCCGGGATCGGGTTGGCGAGGTAGTGCGCATCCTGGCCGTCGGCATTGGGCTCGAAGGCGAAGTACGTGCCGATCGCCCAGGGATTGGCTTTCAGCAATTGGCCCATCAGCGTGAGCGTGCGTTCGCGGTCACCGCTGCTGCCATCCCACCGGGTTGCGCGCTGAAGCGCCATCGTCTGCACGAGTTCGCACGCCACGCGGTTCTGCGCATCGAGCCGAGCCGCCACCTGCGCCGCCACGCGCTGCAGTCGCACTTCAGTCTCCTCGACGGCCTGTCGGTAGTCGTCGCGGATCTTGATGGTGGTAAAGATGCCCAATAAGAGCACGGCTGGGATCACGCCAAGCAGGGTGAGGCGTCCGGCGATGCGTTGGTGGAACGGCAGGTGGTGGTTGGCCATGTGAAATTGTCTGCAGCGCTTGGTGGGAATGAGCCGATCCGCTACACTCGTCGACGCTGGGAACGGCACGTTGCCGTCACCTCAGCACGCCTCGTCCGAGTTTCGAGCCAGCTTTCGTCAATGTGGGATCTCGAATCATCGGCCTTGTTGTCCCGCATTGAAAGGAATGCCTCGTGAAGCTCTATATCGGCAATCTGCCGTTCGGTACTACTGAAGACGACATGCGCTCTTTCTTCGAGCAGTTCGGTACTGTCGTCGACGTGTTCATCGCCAAGGATCGCGACACCGGTCGCAGCCGCGGTTTCGGTTTCGTCACCATGGGCGACGCTGCCCAGGGCAACGAAGCCATCGAGAAGACCAACGGAACCCAGTTTGACGGTCGCACCCTGACCGTGAACGAAGCTCGTCCGCCCGCGCAGGGTGGCGGCGGTGGTGGCGGCGGCGGCCGCGGTGGCTACGGTGGCGGCGGCGGCGGCGGTGGCCGCGGCGGCTACGGTGGTGGCGGCGGC